>JAQBSZ010000007.1 GCA_027623555.1 Pseudomonadota bacterium
ACCTGACTTGGTCAGGTCGATCTAAATGTTTTGGGCTCTCGATAGGTTCTATTGGTACGAGCTGACCTTGGTCAGCTCGTACCAATAGAAAGGTTTAGTTCGGGGATGACATGATCATGGTGTGCTGCATGTCCATAGCCGCGCGCGAACGATTGCGTTCGGAGCGGCCCAATTCACCGATTGCTGGTCCACCCTGGTTGAAGATGCCGCCACGCAGGGCATTCAGCAGATAGTCCATGGTATCGGCGATATACATCTCATCAGCGGTGTATTGCTCTACGACTGCGTCGATTACGGTGTCCCGGTCTTCCAGGTTCGGGTAGGCAATAACATCCGTCAGCGCGGCTTCCAACATATTCAGATTGTCGATAATAATCGCTGCCTGTGGAGCCTGACTGTACAGCTGTGGCGAGATAGCCGGGGCACTGGGCATTTCCGACGGGGGTGGAAACATTGTCATACCGGCATCGGAGCCGATCTTGTTCCAGTACCGCTCCAGGGTAACCGGCACGCTGCCAGCAAACTGGGGATCCACCTGGCCGATGATAACCGCTTCCAGTGACGCCAGTTGCAGCCACTGATTCGCCCACATCATGCCGCTCAGTCTGGGGAAGGCAGACTTGAGGCTACCTGCGTAAGGATTGGAGAGATATAAATCGGCGCTCTTGGGTGAGGTGGCCACGGCGTGCCGAGGATCTTCATTGAGATAGCTCTGAATTGCCTCATCCACAGCCATGCGCTTCTGATAAATCGTGGTCGAGGTATTGGCGAAGATGTCCCAGATAGCGTTCTCAAACTTGCGACCGTAGCTTAAGACTCTGGAGGAGTGAACAGTCAGCGCAGCGGAGTTGGCAAAGGCTTCACCGGCTGCCGCAGCAGAGTGCTGGCGACGCACCAGACCATAGAGCTGGACCCGGGCCTGAACTTCCAGTTCACCGTAAGGGCCGGTCATCACCATGTTCATTTCGCCATGATCATCATGGCTCATGCTCATCATGTCGCGCATGTCCATGTCGGCTGCCATATCCAGTTCCATACGCAGCTTGTTGCGTGCTTCCTGGGTCGCCGGGTTGGCATTGATCTCTGCGATCGAATCGAATAGTTCGGCCTGGGTGACATCGAAGGCGTTGAACAGGTTTGCCAGTTCCGGGAACTCATTGCGCAGACTGCCAGACTGCGCCAGAGAAGAGCCTGCAAAGAGCCCGATCAACAGCGTGACGACGATTTTGCCTGGCTTGAATAATGATGTTTTCATGCTTCGAATCCTCGAAGTTCAGTATATTTTTACGAGAGCAAAGCATAGAAACTCTCAACTCTAATGTCCACTCATATTAGGGCAGGCAGCAGCTGAATGCTTCGTAAACTATTGATTATTTGCAACAAATTGTAATAGTCACAAACAGGCCCAACTAATTAGAAGGCCTGCAGAAGGCTGACAATTTGGCCCAGCCAAGGCTCAGCGCTCGATAAAATTGAAGTCAGCAGGACCGGCCCGCCGTACCAGGATGACCGCAGCTTCCCCGTCAGCCGAAACGTCCCAGGAATGATTCAGCTTGCCGGGGATGACTACGTAGCTACCTATCTGCAAATCGTGGCTTTCCTCGCCAAGCACGATGGTCACGCTACCGGACACGACTACCACAAATTCATCATGGGTGTGCCAGTGCAGATCGAAATGGGAACCTGCGGGAAACTCGGCATAGTAGGTGATGCCACCAGTAAGCGAATCAACGCCCTGTCGAGCAGTTCTCACACCGACAGGAGAACCATTGCCACCGCCTCGCGGACCCCACTCTACCTCGTCCAGGTCGATGGCCAGGGCTTGGGTCATCTGCCCCGACGTCACCGTAGCCGATTGCGCCGCGCTATTCTGTTGATTGAATACGGTCAGGGCGAAGAGCAGCACCATGGCCAGGATCATGAATAGATTTCTAGGTGAGAGTAGGGTGTTTTTCATTGGCTCATTTAACCACGTCAATCCACGTCCTGCACCAGGAAGGCGACCTGTTCTGAGAGCGGGCCGGCAGCGACATCGCGGCGCATCAGCGTCCTGAATTTGACCTGGCGGTGCTGACAGAACTCGTAAAACGCCCGCGCCTCGTGTTCGGTCCAGTCCCATTCCCCGGCCGGTGAATAAAACTCATCGAACAGCAGCAAGGTGCCAGGCACTGGAGGACAACGCTCCAACACCATCTTCGTCGAAGCGTACAGGTCACAGTCGATGTGTATGAGCGCTGGCGCACCAATCTGGTCTACAACCGCTGCGGTAATAGTGTCTGCAAACAGGCCTTCGTGAAAGATCACGCTGTCATCGTGCCGGTACCAGTTAATCACCCGCTCCCTGGGTATGCGAAACGTACCCTGGGGATAACCGGGCCGCCAGTCTTCCGGCAGTCCCTCCCACCAGTCGAACGCGAACAAGGCATTCGAATGGGTATAGCGATTGCGTACCCGGTTCAATTCCTGAAACGTGCGATTCCAGCCGACACCGAACGCCACCCAGTTGCGTGTTTTATTCTTTATCATCTGGGCGAGAATGTCGTAATAACTGTCCACTGGCACGCAGGGGGCTTCATCCAGGGCGAAGAAGGCGACCAGTTCATCGGCCGAGGGAGAATCCGGATCATTCGCTGGTGTGATTACTGCTTCGGTCATGGGCCTACTTCAAAGTTCAGAACGGAAGTCTTCGTATTTCCCGCTGGCAGAGCGCGGGATCTGTTGATGGTAACTGAACTCGATGGCGAAGGGATGCCCTATACGTGAATTTATCAAGCTCGCCAGCTGCTGCTCTTCCTCGGGTGTTACCGGCCGGGCCGGCACCAGTTTTACTTCCAGTTGCTGCAGACTCTTCTGTACCACCTGAAACTGCTGCACCGGCACGATATCGCCGTAGCGCAATTCACTGAGGCGCGGCCAGTACTTCGCGCCATCTGGCAGGGTCATGATATTGCGGGTTCTGCCCAGCACGCGCGTCAACGTGGGCAGGCCACGCCCGCAGGGGCAAGGTTCGCCTACCTCGGCATAGTCCCCGATTTCATAACGGATCAGCGGTGTGGCGAAATTCTGCAGTGGCGTCGCCACCACCCGGCCCACCTGCCCCGGCCCGCAGGGCATGTCATTCTCATCCAGGACTTCCACGTACGCAGACTCTGACTGAATGTGATAGTTTTCGGTGTCCGGGCATTGCAGTGCCAGGTATCCCACTTCCTGGGCGCTGTACATGTCAACGAGGTCAACGCCGAAGGCATTGCGGCAGAGTTGGCGAGAATTCTCACCCAGAGCCTCGCCCACCGTGGCAAGTTGGGAGAGTGATTCCAGCCTGGTATTTGTTAGCAGCGCCTGCCTGGCCAGTTCATCGGCCACGGAGGGAAACGTGAGCAGGTATTCCGGCTGCTGGCGCTGTAGCCATTCCAGTTGCTGCTCGATGCTGGCGGTGATGGCCAGCGCTACCCCCTCGCCGGTCTTATACAGCCCTTCCAGCGGACCTCCCCAGCTGCCCTGCCGGGCTCCCGCGGGGTACTGCGCCACGCCGTCCGGGAAGGTGCGAATCTGCGCGAACTTACCCTGCAAATTACGACGATGCCAGAAATGATCCCGCAGCGTGACCGCCACGAAGATGATATTACTCACGGCCGTCTTGCTGACCTTGATAGGAGTCCCCACCGAGCCGGAGGTATGCACCACGCCCAGCTCACCATGGGAGGAACTGAGAGTCTTACAGGTCAGCGCGTCACTGGTGTCCTGCACCTGTTGGCGGGTGAGGACGGGTAGATGTTGCCAGCTCGCAAGAGTCAGTGGTTCTTCAGGATTCCAGCCACTGTCTTTGAGCTTATCTTGGTAAAACGGGACGTTTGCAAAGCTGTGCTTCAGGAGGGATTGTAGTTGAAGGAATTGCGCGGCTTGTATCTGGTCGAGAGACCACCATTCACTTTGCTGCAGTTGGGCCAAAATGCCAAGGACTGCGCCATTGACGTCTGTTGCGATTGCCGGCCAGCATATGCCATTGATAGAGGATATTGGAAGTGAATTAGTTCCCGGCAAATCTAGCTACTTCTTTTTTTAATGGAGAGATTGTGGAGCCGATTCCTCAAGCGCATTCCTATCTTTCAATTTCACAGAAAGAAGCTTATCCAACTCATAAATTTCTGCATCACGAAATCGATACAGCTGCATGTCAGGTACATCCAACGCTTTCTGAAGATACTCTTTACTGCGTCGAAATTCTCGCTTTTTGTAATATAGCTGAGCCATATCTATATACGCTTCCCACTCACCAAACCTTGCTCCAGTTCGTAATGAAATATCCAAAGATTCGTTTAGATCACGCACGGCTTCTGAAAAATTCTCCGTGGCAATATGTAGCCTCGCTCGAGAATTCAATCCAGTAGGCAAATACAGCCATTCATCAGCCGCTTTAAAAAGCTCAATTTGTTTATCTAATTGAACCTTCGCGTTAATTCGATCGCCAAGCTTAAGAAAAGTTAATCCCAAAACTAAAAGATCAGACGCAAGTAGTGAAGTCGTGTCAATCGCTACCTGCCAGGATTTTTGTTCTCTCCAGGCAAAGGTTTTGAGTGATCTTTCCAAAGCTTCCTGCAAGGCACCTGTGTCTAATAGGAATTTACAGTAGTAAGAACTAATAGTAGGAAATTGAGGAAATTCTTCTGGCCTCAATTGTACCAATACATTCTCAGATTGATCAAAATACTTCTTGGCAAGCGATTTCTGCCCACTAAGATGGCTTACATATGCACGAAAATTCGCAGCCATCGCAATTACTATTGAATTTTGGGTCTTTTCTACTATTGGCTCCATTTCTTCCATAAGAGATAATGCACTGGACAGTTTCCCAGCTGCTATCAGCATCGAAACTAATGGCGCAGCAGCGCACACTGCTTCGATCCAAAGCTCGTTTTGAATAAACCAGTTGATACTAATCGAAGAAGGAGCTATCGCAGCATTAATTTCGCCCAAGTAAATTAGATTTGTTGCGACTGATGATAATAAATATCCATGAACATTTTCTGGAAGTTCTTCAATTAGTTCATTCCATTCCCTTTTAAAAAAGGATCTAATGCATGCCTGATCCGCATGATGAGAGCCCTCTGTAAATATTGAGAATTGCCTTTTCTTTATTCTCTCAAAGTAAACTTGAAATGCTTCAATGTATAACCTTGCATTTGCTCCATGGATCACAGCTCTAAACAAAGGCTCTAACTCAGCCATATTTCCTGGACTGTCTGCTGCTGACTCCATGAGATAGCTGAATATCGATTCATTGCCTTTTATCCAAATCTCACTCTCCTGTTCTTTCAGGTGACTGGCAATGAAATCTCTGACTATTGGATGGCAGTCCAGTACGATATCGTATCCAAGTGAATTTGCAGAAATTAGATTTGCTTCATCTAAAACTTGAACTGAATAGCTCCACTTGGAATTGCTTAGCCCTGCTAGTTTGCTAGTTAAGCCCGCAATAGTCTTCGAATCTACCAGCGATTTGATGGTATTTAAGGTAACCGCGCGATCGAACATACTGATCCAGTACATCAATTCCAATTCTTGAGTACCTTTAAACCAGTTCAGATAGGCGTAAATAATATTGCTTGCGTGCTGGCCTTGTTGCTGCTCTTCAGTCAGTGATTTTATGCTCCGATACTTTTCGACTTCGCCTTTGTGTACGACTCTTAGAAAGCCTCCCAACAAAGATAGACTCAAAGCATGCCCAGAATAGTATTGGGCAATGCTTTCAAATATTCCATCATTCCCGTGCACACCCATACTCGACAACAACTGCTTACTTGCCACAACAGACAACTGCTCAAGATTCACCGTTGCAACACGTCCATCTTCAAAAGAAATCAGATCCCCAATTGGTATTCTAGATGTAATTACACAAAGGCCGGTATTATCTGATGCCAACTCTCTGACCAGCAATGCGATTGCTGGGTTCTCTATCTGCCCAAACTTGGGGCCGGGAGGATACTGCATCGGTTCCATACCATCCAGGATGAGGAGAGTTTTCGATTTTCTAATATGCAGCGCCAGCCGGCTCGCTTTCGCCCAGGGAGTGCCCGCAGTAGAATCTACATCTCCAAACCAGTCCAGAGCATGCTCTATGAATAAATCTCCAGAAGATTTTGCTTCAGAAGACTCACCTTGCCAGTAAAAAGACCATGCATAAACCTGTTTGGCAGATCCGAAATCTTCTTTATGTAAATCTGACAACCAACGATTTACTAATGTGCTTTTACCGACGCCTCCAAAGGCTATCAGTTGTACTATGTTAGTCTGACCTTCATCCCAATAATTGTTTAATCGATCCAACTCCTTTCCACGACCGAAAATCTGCACATTGGTTATGGGCATTGTAGAAGTTGAAATTCTTAAGCCCGCATCGTCCTTCGCACCAGTTTCACTATCCTTTTTCCTTTTCACACGCAATTCGAATTCTTCAAAAGACAGATTGAACCAATGGGGTTGCAAATCGAATTCTGCTGATAAGCTCTCCAACTGATAATGTGGAATTGCGTCTCCCTGACTTGTTGAAGTTCCTCGGCACCATCGACTTACACTCTGTCGTGAGATCCCCAGGACTCTCGCGATATCGGCGTTCGATTTAATGGCAGGATTAATATGCAGGGCGAACAACAATTGAAACTTTCGAGCGAGCTGCGGATGTTTCTTCATCGGACTCTATCCCGGACCAGGTTTCGATCCATTCCAGAGTGCTATCGGAACAACGAAGCACCAGATTTATTCCTATTTTACGGGAGTCGGGCTGTAGCCCGGTTTCCCCCTAGCTTGGTGAGAGAGTAACCCAATCCCGGGCGTCCGTCGAGCAGGACAATCTCCCCTGGAACACCCGGCGATTGGCCAGCTCGATGCAGCAGAAACTACGAATCTGGTGCGTACCCTGTAATCCGCCAATTTATAATACGAGACACGGTTTATTCCTCTCAGTTCACTACAACTTTTAGTGTCTCTAGCCAATTGCGAGTCGGAATGCATGAAAAAGCGGTCTGCACCACGCGTATTTACCGTCATCGAGCTCTTGATGGTGGTGGCGATCATCGGCCTGCTGGCCTCTGTGTCGATCCCTTCCTATACGCTGTACCGCAACAAGGCCCGCTTTGGCGAGGCGATTCTCGCCATCGGCTCGGCCCGCTCTGCCATCGCGGTAGCCTCGGCCGCCGGTCGGATCAGCGCCGTACCGAGCTGGATGCCGGAGCCGTGGGCATCTCTGCTGTAGTGCCTCAGGGGCTTAGCACTCATGGGCTTAGCGTCACCTGGATGGCAGACGGCGCCGACCTCGCCGGTGAGACTTACACCCTGGCAGCCCAGGGTTATCTGCCACCGATACAATGAGCCTCAGTGGCAATTGCGTGGCCAGCGGCTACTTCTAGCAATCACTTGCCGGGCAATTCCCTTTCTATCATTCAACTCAGCGAACTTTTTAGATCGACGTTAACCCCTTTTCGCTAATCCCTGCGATTAACCTGATAACAGCTTTGTTATTAACCATTGAAAGGGGATTACTCATGAAAATAGCGGCAATTTACTCTAACTGTTCGCGATTTATTTACCGCACCGCAGCGCTCAACCTGCTCCTGTGTATCAGTCTTCTGACCCTGTTGCTGGCAGCCTGCAGTGCACCACTGGGGGAGGACAATGCCCAGACCGGTAGGCCCGGCGCTTCCACCACCGGCGAGACCCGGCCAACGGAGACCGTTGCTGATACTTCAACAAACCCAGCCCCAAACTCAGCGCCAGTTCCTGCACCGATTTCGACAACTGGCCAGCCAGTGATCCAGATCCTGGAGCAAGATGTGAATGCCGTTCCTGGCCGGGTTGTAGTCGATTCTGCGGATAGGCGGGTTCGCTCCGAAATCGCCCAGGCAAGTAAAGGAGTCGCGCTCAATGCACCCATGGAACTGGTTTCCCGCGCCGAACATTTCTCGCGCCGGGATGCCGAAAGTATTCTCTATCACCCCGGCCCCTATGTTGACCGGGAGAACTACCTGGCCATTACTGAGAACCGTGTCACGCGGGTGATCGATGAGCCCCTGTCGACATTCAGCATCGATGTGGACACGGCGGCCTACAGTAATATCCGCCGCATGCTGACGCGAGAGGGTCGCCTGCCTCCTCACGATGCCGTGCGTCTGGAGGAGATGATCAATTACTTCGACTACGACTATCCGGTGCCGGAAGATTTGGACCGACCGATCGCGCTGCACACCGAATCCATGGTTACTCCCTGGAATCCGGACACGCAACTGTTAATGGTCGGCATGAAAGGCTTCCAGCCCAGCGCCGATGAGCGCCCTGCTGCCAACCTGGTATTCCTGGTGGATGTCTCTGGCAGTATGCAGTCACCCGACAAGCTGGGCCTGGTAAAACGCTCCCTGCAACTACTGGTCTCCCAGATGCGTGAACAGGATCGCATCGCCCTGGTTGTCTATGCCGGTGCCGCCGGCATGGTGCTGGATTCCACCAGCGGCAGTGAGAAAAGCCGGATAATCGGCGCGCTGGATTCCCTGACCGCCGGCGGCAGCACCAACGGTTCCGCCGGCATTCAGCTGGCGTACCGGATTGCCGGGGAGCACAGGATCGCTGGTGGTATCAACCGGGTCATCATCGCCAGCGACGGGGACCTGAACGTGGGGGTCACCTCTATCGATGACCTGAAGGAACTGATCAGCAAGCAGCGCGATAAGGGCATCGCCCTGACCACCCTCGGCTTCGGCACGGGCAACTACAACTATTCCCTGATGGAACAACTGGCGGATACCGGTAACGGCAATGCGGCGTATATCGATACACTCTCCGAGGCACAGAAGGTGCTGGTGGAAGAGATGCAGTCCACCCTGCTCACCATCGCTAAAGATGTGAAGATTCAGATCGAGTTCAATCCTGACCTCATCGCCGAGTATCGCCTGCTCGGTTATGAGAATCGCTTGCTCAACACCGAAGACTTTCGCAATGACCGTGTAGACGCCGGCGAGGTCGGTGCCGGCCACACGGTGACAGCGCTGTATGAAATCAGCCTGAAAGGCTCAAACGGTGCGCTGATTCCGGATCGTCGCTACACACAGGACCGGCAAGCCGAGACTGACTTCGGCGACGAGCTGGCCTATGTCAGCGTGCGCTACAAACTGCCTCAGGCAAGCCGCAGCTCCGAGTTTGGTCAGGCCGTTCCACGAACAGACACCCAGGCGCTGGAAGCCAGTGAGAATCTGCGCTTCGCCGCCGCCGTGGCGGGCTTTGGGCAACTGTTGCAGGGCGGCAGGCACACCAGCGACTGGAACTACGCTGACCTGTTGCAACTGGCACGCCAGGCCAGAGGCATTGATACGCACGGCTACCGCAGCGAGATGCTGAAACTGGTGGAACTGGCACAGGTCTTATAAGGTAGGGGCAATCACCATTTAGAACGATGCGGTACTGAGTGTGTTCAAGTTTCTAAACAGCAAGCACAGTGATGAGTCACTCATGTTGAAGTATCAACAGGGTGACTCAGTCGCATTTGAAACTTTGTACCGGCGTCACAAGGATCCCCTGTTTGCTTTTCTCTATCGCTCCCATGTGGATCTGCAGGCGATCGAGGAGATCGCCCAGGAAACCTGGATGGCGGTGATCAATGCGGCCGCGCGCTATCGACCCACGGCGAAGTTCAGGACCTACCTGTATGCCATCGCCCATCGCAAGCTGGTGGATTTCTGGCGCAAGCACAAGATCGAGACCCTGGTGGATCGGGTTGATGAACAGGGTGAGGCCATCGTTGAAAAAGTGCCCGGGCCCGCCAGGCTCAATCCTGGTTCACTGGATCTGGCGATGGACCTGCTGCTGGCGCTGGAGTCGCTGTCGAAGGAGCAACAGCAGGCCTTCCTGCTACGGGAAGAAGGCTTTTCCCGGCAGGAGATCGCGGTCATGACCGGGTCCAATGAAGAAACCATCAAGAGCCGTATCCGCTATGCCACCGCGCACTTAAAGCAGATACTCAAGGTGCAATATGCCGACTAATAAACCAACCGACGAGCAAGCACTGTCCCGGCTGCTAAGCCAGGCCGAGCCACCCCGTTCGCCTGAGCATGTGGATGACTTCGTGCTGAAATACGCCAGAGAGAATGTGCCTGCCGCCGAGCGGGCGTCCCCACTCGGCTGGCTCATTGAGCGACGCTGGATTCCGGCTGTGGCTACCCTGTCGGTCGCCGCCATTGCTGTATCGGTATCGCTGCAGATCTTTACCCCTACCGAGCTCGAGCAGGACAGCATGGTGGGGGTTAGCGATCTGGCCGTGTCTGCCCCGCAGGAAAGAGTAAGCCTGGAGGCAGCGGCGCCTGACGAGCAGAACCCAAATCCAGTAACTGCCGATGCGATTGAACAAGTCGTGGGGATTGCCGAGGAAAGGGTGAATCGTGCTCGAGCAGATGCTGATGTAGCCCAAAATGCACAGCCCGGGGTGGTTGCGATAACAGCACCACCAGCTGACCCTGAGGTGGCCGAGTTAGCGGCACCGCCAGATCGGCCAGAGGTAGCCGAATTATCAGCATCGCAAGGTCAGCCAGGTCGTATCGCCAATCAGCCAGAGGTGACCTCTTTAGCCGCACCGATAACAGAGCGTCAACTCGTCCCCTTCACGTCGCTGCAGGACGTAGAGATCCAGCAACAGGCAGCCGCTCAGCCGGCAGCACCAGCCGATGCCAACACGCAACAGGACGTCGCTCTACCGCAGTTGGCTATCCAGAGTAATGCCCGCCGTGCCGTGGCCAGCACCGCGCCAACAGGCCAGGCCGTGGCGGCCTTGAACATTGCCACTGAATCGGTGGCGGCCCTCAGCGCAGAGAACCTGCCGGCTTTCTTTGCTCTAATGATCCAGGTGCTGGATGAGGCTGAGCAAGATGCAAGGCTGGAGGCAAGTGCGGTGGAGCAGAAAGAGGTCAGGGCGCAGCGCCTGGTCAGCCTCTATACCACTCTGGTGGATGAAGGCGCACTGGCCGCCGCCGAGGCCCGCTACTTGTCAGTAACGGCAGACTTCGCTGACTTTGCATTGCCTGAAACGCTGGCAGCGGCGATAAATCTACTGCAGACCCTCGGCAACTAGCGGCCGAGCGCAATACACCACATTCACATGCCGGGTTCTGAAGCAATCTGCCCGTCCATCTCTTCGACATAGATAAACAGCGGGATTAACAGCTCCCCCAATTGAGAATGCATCATGCCACGCACCTCGTGCCAGTCCAGACCACCGAAACCGGTGCCGATCTTGGGCATGGAGATGGATTTCAAACGCTCATCGATGACCAGCTTGTTCAGCGCACGAAAGGCCCGATGAACGGCGATTTTCTGAGGACGACCCTGGCGAGTGCTGTCTGCATCGCCTTCATGGGTGATCATATTAACCACCATGAGCTTATCCGCATCGCCCCATAACCAGATCTGGCCGGGCTCAGGATTGGTCTCTGCGCACCACTCGTTGTAAGCCTCTACCATGGCCGGAAAGCGTTCATGCAGCTTTCTGGCCATGCCGCGAGTCATGGGGTCTTTAGTGGCAACACCTTGGGCGATTACCTGGGCCCGGGTGAGCATGATGTCGCCTTCAACCTCGTAGATCATTGGCAGAAACCGCAGAGTTATTCAAAGCCAGAGGCTAAAAATAAAAAATCTGCCACCGCATTGCAAGTTTATGGACAGTCTGGTTATTCGCTCAATTCATCAAAGATGGCCTGAATGCGGTCAGCAGCCAGGGGCCAGTTAAGGTCGGCAATGTCCAGTTCATCGACTACGGCAGCGCGGCTTACTCCGGCGGCGATCAGGTCTTCGATGCGCGCCACCAGCTTGTCGAACTTGTCCCTGAAGATGCGAATCTCTGCCTTGTTCAGCAGCGGTCCGTGGCCGGGGATTACAGTGTCGAAATCCAGCGCCAGTAAGCCATCCAGAGTCGCCGTCCAATCCGCCGCACTGCCGCCGTTGGCATAATCGATAAAAGGCGCCAGGGTGCTGCCGTCCAGTCGATTGCCCCAGATAAACAGATCCCCGGTGTGCACGGTTTGTGCCGCAGGGAATAAAATCACCGAATCGCCGTTGGTATGTCCCCTGCCGAAGTGATGAGCCTGCACCTCGACGCCACCGACAAAGACACTGGTGCGGTTGGCATAGGTCAGCGGCGGCGCCCCCGCCTGCTCGTTTCTGATTGTGTTAATCCGCGCGTTCTCATGCCCGATGACCTGGGCGCTGGGCATGAAATCGGCATTGCTGCCAGCATGATCGAAATGATGATGGGTGTTGAGCACATAACGAATGGGTTGGGTGGTCACACTGGCGATCTGCCGCGTAATGTTCTCGTAACTGTAGGAAAATTTGTTATCGACGATCAGCACCCCCTCTGCCGTGACCAGCACCGCCACATTGCCTCCGGACAGCGCGCCGTCGAAACCAGGCAAGAGATAGAGCCCTTCTTTCCCCGGTATCGGCCTGATAGTCAGGCGCTGTAGTTGCTCTGGGGTGAGTGTCGGTGGCGCCTGGGCGTTGACCGTAACCGCAGTAGAGAGAAGAAGACCCAGGTTTAGGGCTAAGGACATGGCAATTCTTGGCTGCATTTTTCTGACCCCGATATGGTTATTGGCGAATGCCTGCCCCGTTATGCCACTGCCAGTACACCCAGTCAATTGGTGACAGCATTTTTCCTGGCGATGCACTACTGTCACCCGATAAGCAGTACAATGCACACCACGCTCTAACCGCCATTCCAGTCAACCCCTGGACGACCACAGTTCATTAAGCCATGCCGCGCAAGAAGCAGACATCACTGAAAGCCAATCTCTCGCTTCAGGGTACGGATCGAGAATCATTTACCGAGGCGCAGATTCAGCTATTACAGGCAGTCGATGCCTGTGGTTCGATTTCTGCCGCGGCGAAACAAGTAGGGATCAGTTACAAGACCGCCTGGGATCGCATCGATGGCATGAACAACATGTCCAACAAACCCCTGGTGTTGCGCTCCGCCGGGGGAACTCACGGGGGTGGAACTTCCCTGACCGAGCTTGGCCAGGAAATCGTGAGAGGTTTTCTGGCGATCAGAAGCGAGCATGATGCCTTCGTCTCTCAACTCGGTAGTCAACTGCATTCTGTTGATGATGTTGCCAGGTTTATTAAAGGATCTGCACTAAGAAGCAGTGCGCGCAATCAGTATTTTGGCTCGGTGAAAAGTATTACTCGCGGGGGAGTCAGTTCAGAAATAGAAATTAGTATCAGCGAATCGATAAAGCTCACTGCCCTTATCACCAATGACAGTCTCAAGAACATGAAGCTGAAGAAAAACAGCGCCTGTATCGCCCTGATCAAGTCGTCATGGATATTGCTCACTACTGATACCGGATTGAAAACCAGTGCCCGCAATCATCTTACCGGCCAGGTTTCAAAAATAGTCAAGGGACAGGTCAATAGTGAAGTGAATCTGGACCTGGGGGACGGCAAATCTATATGCGCAATCATAACAAACGTTAGCGTAGATGAACTCTCACTGAAGAAAGGCATGACAGCGAGCGCGCTATTCAAGGCTTCCAGCGTAATACTATTAAACGACTAGAAACTGAAATGTCAGCGCAGAATCGCGACTGATTTAATTTGTGCCCAAACCTTACTCCCCGGACCTAATTGCAGCTTATCGACGGAGCGGCGGGATACCCGCGCAATGATCGTGGTAGAACCAACTGCCAGGCGAATCAGAGCCATCGCCTCGTCGCTATCATCCTGAATCTCGACCACTTCCGAAGGCAGCCGATTGAGAATACTCGTGTCATCGTGAGATTCCAGCGCCAGGCTGACATCGCGCGCCAGGATCCTGATGCGAATGTGCTGTCCAATGGCATCACCACTGTCTTTCACCCACAGTTCTCCTCCGGCGAATTGTGCGCGCACCAGGTGCCAGGCCAAATCCCGCTCGACGACTGAGGCATCGACGACAATGCCATTCTCTTCGCCGAGTGGCAACGGCAAGTCGATACTTCCTAACACGTCGGACAGGCTGCCCTGAGCCAGGATCCTGCCTTGCTCCAGAACAACCAGGTAGTCAGCCAGACGGGCAACTTCATCCAGGGAATGCGTGACGTAGAGAATCGGTAGCTCCAGTTCGTCATGCAGCTTTTCAAGATAGGGCATAATCTCCCGCTTGCGCATGGCATCGAGAGAGGCCAGTGGTTCGTCCATCAACAGCAGGCGCGGCTTGATCAGCAGAGCCCGCGCGATAGCAACCCGTTGCCTTTCCCCGCCGGACAGTTGGTCGGGGTATTGGTTGTCCAGCCTGGCAATGCCCATCAGCGCCACGATACGGTCGAAGTCCTGTTCGGAAACTGTCGAATCAGATCGCTTCATCGCATAGCGGAGATTACCGAACGCGGTCAGGTGGGGAAACAGGCTGGCTTCCTGGAACACGTAAGCCAGCGGACGCCGATGAGTGGGCACAAACGTCTCGGTTGATTGCCAGACATCACCCCTGACCGTGCAGCTTCCCTGTTGCACTTTCTCAAGTCCGGCGATGCATCTGAGCAGAGTTGTCTTTCCTGAACCCGATTCACCGAAGATTGCCGTTATCCCCTTGGCGGGTAAGCTCAGCTCGACATCCAAAGAAAATGTGCGGTGTTGCCCGATGGCGAAGGCATGGCTGAATTGGGCCTGTATCGCCGCCGTCACGGGTTTATTCACGAGCCAAACCGCATGCCGGGCGTGCGCGCCTGACCTTGAACACCATACACCAGCAGCAGCACGATAAAGGAGAACAGCAGCATCGCCCCGGCCAGCCAGTGGGCCTGGGCATAATCCAGCGCCTCTACATGGTCAAAGATCTGCACCGAGACCACCCGGGTCACGCCGGGAATATTGCCACCGATCATGAGCACGACACCAAACTCGCCCACAGTATGGGCAAACCCCAGGACAGTGGCGGTGAGATAGCCAGATCTGGCCATCGGCAATACCACGGTGAAGAATCGATCCAGGGGGCCGGCCCTGAGTGTTGCTGCCACTTCCAGTGGCCGGTCGCCAATCGCTTCGAAGGCGTTCTGCAACGGCTGCACGACGAAGGGCAGCGAGTAGAACACCGAGCCCACCACCAGACCCCAGTAAGTGAAAGGCAGGGTTCCGAGACCGAGACTCTGGGTTAACTGCCCGACCGGACCATTGGGACCCATCGCCACCAGCAAATAGAATCCCAGCACCGTTGGCGGAAGCACCAACGGAAGTGCGACGAGTGCGCCAACCGGTCCCTTGAGCCAGGACCGGGTTCTCACAAGCCACCACGCAATCGGGGTACCGATCACAATCAATACCAGCGTGACGGTCGTGGCTAATCGCAGTGTTAAGAGTATGGCTGTGAAGTCGGCGGCGGAAAAAATCATCTCAATTGGCCAGCGTCTGGTAGCCGAAAGACTCGATTATCTGTTTGCCCTGGGTACTGTGCAGGAACTGTAAAAACTCTCGCGCGGCAACATTATTCTCCGCCTGACTTAACAAGACGGCGTCCTGTCTGATCGGCGTGTGCAGATTGGCAGGAACGATCCATCCAGATCCGCGAGCAATCTTGCCGTTTTCTACCACCTGGGACAGGGCAACCATGCCGATTTCTGTGTTACCTGTGCTGACATACTGGTATACCTGCGCGATGTTTGCTCCCCGGATGATTTTCCCCCGCACGATTTCTTGCAGATTAAGGTTTTCCAATACTTCCAACGCGGCCGCGCCATACGGCGCCAGCATGGGATTAGCGATCGCGAGCCGGACGAAATTGCCCTCTCTCAGCACAGCGCCATCGGCATCGATAAGGTCGGAGTCCGCGGACCAGAGAACCAGGCTGCCGATGGCATAAGTAAAGCGGCTATTCGCACTCGCCAATTGCTCGTCAATTAACGCCTGCGGTTTCTCCTGATCGGCCGAGAGAAAAGCATGAAACGGAGCGCCATTTTTAATCTGTGCATAGAACCGGCCTGACGAGCCGAACACTGTCTGAATCGAATGTGCGGTCTGGTCTTCGAAGGCGCTGACCAGTCCATTCATAGCACCTGAGAAGTTTGCAGCCACAGCTACCATGGCTTCTTCTGCATCGGCACGCGCCGTCAGCAAGGCAGATACGATGAACACTAGTTGGGTAGCACGCAGCATGGCCATCTCCGGCACAAAAGCGTTATATAGTAGTTTATATAACGATAGGCTACAAGTCAGTATTCATGGCAACATAGCGCTATTTACCAGTGTTTTGGTGTCACGAAAGGGTTCTGGCTGGTGAGCATGGGGTGAATGGCGAGGGTAGCAAGAATCAAGAGAATCCAGCGAGACACCGGAGCCAGCGATGGCCCCGGCGTTCGTCCAAGTGAATCAGGGATTCAGTAACAGCTTCTGCACGCGCCAGTTATTCATATCTGCCACATACAACACATCTTCCTGGGAACAGTCCAGTCCATGAACCCAGTTAAACTGGCCGTCACGGCGACCGGACTTACCGAGCCATCCCAGTATCGTGCCATCGGTACTGATCTTGTAGATACGCCCGGGTTCGTTATCAGCCACATACAAGTACTGCGGTGTAGTATTGCTGATACACATTGCCCAGGGCTGGGTCTCGCGTACCACTCGATTTGGATTTGGCGCGCCGAAAGGCGGTTGGTAGCCCGGAGGATATGGCACGTCAAGAACGATCATTCTGACATAGTTACCGTCAGTATCGAAAACCTGGATTCTGCGATTGGCTCTGTCGGCAACATAGATATTGTCGTTACGATCGATCTGCATGGCATGGGGCAGGTCGAACTGGCCCACATCTGACCCATAGGAGCCCCAATCCATTACAAAGTTGCCATCCCTGTCGAATTTCGCCATGCGTGAATTAACATACCCATCGCTGATGTAAATATTCTCCGCGCTGTCCCAGGCCACATCGGTGGGACCACCCAGATATCCGCCGAAGGCGCGAGCTTCCGCCTGAGTGGGCAGTACCACGTCACCGTGATAGCCCTCTTCCCGACGCCCGAGGTTCATCAACACATAACCCTGTGGGTCGAACTGGATTACCGTGTTGGCAGCCTTATCCACCACCCATAAATTGTCGTTCTCATCGAAACGCACCTGGTGCGCATAAGCGATGCCGTAAACACCCTTGCCTATCTCTCGGAGATAGCGTCCAGTTGCGTCGAACTCGAGCAACTGGGTTGTCGAATTTGACCAGATTGGTCCGGCATTCGCACTTCCCGGATGGTTCAGTACCACGATATTCCCCTGCGAGTTTACGGCCACGCCTAGAATTTCACCGAGGTTCATATCGGGAGAATATTTCAGGAAGTTCGGCACCGTTTCGAAAGGAATTTCGGGTACGGATTGTTGGGCGAAAACGGGGCTGGTCGCGCACAGAATCAGTAGAATTTTTAGTATATTCATTGAGGCTCTCCTGCAAGGTTGATCATCATAAATCAGTATTTGTCTGTGTTGCCGATTTGAGCATGTTTATGTGGAACGTTCAAAAAAGTTCTATATATAACTTGACATGTATATAACCTACAAGGCATGTTTTGACCATGAACCCACCGCATTTCACAATTCTCGGTGAGCCGACCCGCCTGAAGATACTGGAAGAACTGGCCATCGGAGACCGCAACGTAGGGGAGCTGGTCGACAAGCTCAACCTCAGCCAGCCCGCTATTTCAAAGCACCTGCGGGTACTGCGAGAAGCCGGATTCGTGGACTGCAAGATTGCTGGGCAGCGCCGCATCTACCGCATCGATTCTGCACAATTCAAAGCAATAGATGACTGGCTGCAGCCCTATCGCACATTATGGTCAGGCAACCTGGATGCTCTGGAACAATTTCTTGATCACGAGGAGAACAGCTAATGCGTAGCGAAGATTATCAACCCACACCGCCGGCACAGGCCCATACTGAACACACTGAGAATACTTCAACTCTGGTTTTCATTCGCGAACTACAGCATCCACCGGAAAGGGTCTGGGCGGCTCTAACCGATGCCGATCAGATCGCCAAGTGGGCACCCTATCGCCCCGATCGTAATCTGACCGAAGCTGGTGTTGTTGCCATCCGCATGCTCGATGGGAGTACGCCGGAAGTTTATCAATCAGTGGTTCAGGAAGTGGTTGCCAATGAGAAGCTGCAGTACTCCTGGGGTGACAGCGTCCTGTGCTGGGAACTGGCTGCGAGTGCTTCAGGTACCACGTTGACACTTCGGCACACGGTCGAGAACCCGGACTGGATAACTCCATCTGCCGCTGGTTGGCACATGTGCCTGGATATTGCCGAGTTAATGATGGATGGAATTGAGATCGGCCCAATTATAGGAGAGGCCGCCATGGCCTATGGCTGGACGAAATTGGTAGAACATTACGGTAGTGTCCTGGGCAAAAGATTAGAGCCCGCAGAGGCTGAGAGAATTTTCGAAGAACGCAAACCCTGAGTAAATGGCGCTACAACCAGAGCAAGCAGGCCACGCTTCTCGATGCTTTATTAAGGGATTTACGCCAGAATCTGCTTGACGATTTGTCCGTGCACATCAGTGAGGCGGAAGTCCCGGCCCTGGTAGTGGTATGTCAGCCTGGTATGATCGATGCCTAGCAAATGTAATATGGTTGCATGAAGATCATGCACATGCACTGAATCTTTGACTATGTTATAGGAGAATTCATCGGTTTCTCCAAACGTCATTCCGGGTTTTACACCACCCCCGGCCATCCACATTGTAAAACAACGTGGGTGATGATCACGTCCATATACTTCTTCAGTAAATTTTCCCTGACAGTAAACACTTCTGCCAAACTCACCACCCCATACCACTAAAGTATCATCCAGTAATCCACGCTCTTTCAAATCCTGAACCAGTGCTGCCTGGGGTTGGTCGACATCGCGCGCCTGATTGCGAATTCCGTCAGGCAATCGAGTGTGCTGGTCCCAGCCGCGATGAAACAACTGGATGAAACGGACATCCCGTTCCGCCAGGCGCCGGGCGAGCAAGCAATTGCGTGCGAACGAGCCCGGCTTTCTTGCATCGGGACCGTAGCGTTCGAACGTGCTCTCCGGCTCATCGGACAGATCGTTTAGCTCCGGGACAGAAGTCTGCATACGATACGCCATCTCGTACTGCGTAATGCGGGTGCTGGTCTCCGGGTCGCCGAACTCATCCCGCGTCAGCTGGTTGAGTCTCGCCAGATCGTCAAGAAAACGACGTCGTGTACCAACATCCACGCCGGAAGGATTGGACAGGAACAGTACCGGGTCACCACTGGCAAGAAACTTCACTCCCTGGTGCTTGCTTGGCAGGAAACCACTACCCCACAAGCGATCATAGAGAGGCTGGCCTCCATTTCCGGTTCCGACCGAAACCATGGCGACAAAGGCAGGCAAGTCCTGATTCATACTACCAAGACCATAATCGAGCCAGGCACCAATGCTCGGTCGCCCGGCGAGCTGAGCACCAGTTTGGAAAAAGGTGATACCCGGATCATGGTTGATTGCTTCGGTGTGCATCGATTTTATGAAACATAGATCGTCTGCTATAGCGGCGGTATATGGCATGAGCTCACTGACCCATGCCCCGGAATCGCCGTGCTGCGCGAAATCGTAGACCGAAGGCACGAGTGGGAAGCTCTGTTGTCCGGCGGTCATTGCGGTTACTCGTTGGGTACCTCGTACTGAAGGAGGCAGATCTTCTCCCACCCTGCGTGCTATCTCTGGTTTGTAGTCAAACAGTTCGTGTTGGGAGGGGCCCCCGGATTGAAACAGATAGATCACCCGCTTCGCCTTGGGTGCAAAGTGTGGCAGCCCTGGCAATCCAGAGCCAATCAGATGGCCGGCAGGATTCTGTGCGTAGGCACCATCCGCCAGCAGGGAATTTAATGCAGCCGCACCGAGACTGGTACTGGCCAGACTCAGAAAACTGCGACGCGTTAATCTTTGCGTATATTCTTCCAGTGGACTCATCATCTAATCCCTTGTAATCGTGCCATCCAGGTTGAGGATCAGGCTAGCAATCATCTGATACGCTGCGAGCTCGACTATATCCAGGGTCTGATCACGGGGGGATTCCCCGGTACTTACCAGACGCAGGGCTTCTCCCCGGTTCGATTGATACTGCGAAAGGTGCCCACGGTAAGCATCGACGAGGATGGCCTGAACCTCGGCGCCTGGTACACGCGCCGTCGCTAATCGATACATCGTGGTGATATTCTGCTCCACCGAACCAGACTGTTTCATCGCGCGCTCTGCCAGTGCCCGCGATGCTTCCACATACGTCACATCATTCATCAGGTTGAGCGCCTGCAGTGGCGTATTAGTCCTGGAAGGAGTAACTATGTGCGTCTCCCGGGTCGAGGAATCGAATGTCACCATCGCTGGCGCCGGCCTGGTTCGCTTCCAGAACGTATAGAGGCTACGACGATACAAATCTTCACCTTCAGATTGCTGGTACTCCTGGCCCCTCTCCACGATATCATCCCATAAACCCGCTGGTTGATAGGGCCCTACCGATGGACCGCCAATGCGTTCGGTGAGCAATCCGGAGATTGCCAGCGCCTGGTCGCGAATCATCTGTGCCGGTAAGCGCATGCGCGTAGCCCGCGCGAGGAGGCGGTTCTCTGGATCCCATTCGAGCAATTCCTCAGTTACCGCCGAAGATTGTCGATAGGTGGCGCTGGTAACGATCAGGCGCTGCATCTCCTTTACGTCCCAGCCTGACTCAATAAAATTCACTGCCATCCAGTCCAACAACTCGGGGTGACTGGGAAACTCACCTTGCGATCCAAAGTTGTCTGCAGACTTGACCAGACCAGTTCCGAAATACATCTGCCAGTAACGATTCACCGTTACTCTGGCTGTGAGCGGGTTTGCTGGATCAACCAGCCATTGCGCGAACGTCAACCGGTTTTTCTCGGCATCCGCTGGCAATGGCGGCAGGATTGAAGGAACGTTAGGATAGACAGCTTCCGCAGGATTGTCATAGGCACCTCGATTAAGACGAAATGTCTGACGCCTTGTCTGCATCTCTTCCATCACCATCACCGTAGGGAAACTGTCCATCATAGCCTTGTGTTGTTGCTCCAGGTCTTGCACCTGCTTGTACGCTTGACGAATCTTGGGGGTGGCATACTGATTCAGAAAACTCATTCTGAGTTTGTTACTTTGTGCCCTCGTTCTCTGCTGCTCAGTCATGGCAGCGATTTCAGTTACTGTCTGTGCTGTCGCCACCACTGCGGCCTCTTCAGGAGTCAGCACCTTGCCGTAGATCCGTACCTCATCGATGTGACCCTGAAAATTGGGTTTGGAAGAACCGCTGGCACCAATTCGTAATGGGTATCGCTGCGGCAAGCGATTTCCTACCAGATCGAGCAATGGCGTGAGCTCTTGTAGCTGGCCATCGACAAAGATTCGCATACCGCCTGGCGTCTTGGATCCATCATAAGTTGCGAGCACATGTTGCCATCTGTTCAGCGGTAAGGAAGCAACAGTTTCTGCGGCTACGCCATCGTCCAGAATCCGAGTGGACAAATTGAGTCGTAACTTTCCGGATTCGAGGTAGAGTCCCCAGCCTACTTCTCCCTGGTCTCCTTCGTTGGCACGGGAGAAAATTACGCCACTATCCGTTACAGGGAAAATCCAGGCGGCGAAGGTGAATTCATCGTCGTAGCCGAGATCTGGGCTGGTCCCGGCCGTTATAAAACGCCGACCGTCGAAGCTTGCCGCCGCTCCGACTCGACCATCAACGAAATGTGGCAGACCATCTTCCAGCGTCGCTTCGACCATTTGATCTACATGGACTCCGGCTATGTTCCCATCCAGGTTGTGATGGACCAGTAGCTGGTCGCTCAAGTTCCAGTCCACCTCTGCATCAACATCACTGGTACCGGTTAATGATTCCTCCCAGCGCTTCTGCTGTGCACCTATTTCAGTCTCGAGCTCGGCAAATACAACACGCGCATCACCAAGCTGGGCATTCAGATTGGCAAGCTGGGATTGCTGATTGGTAGTAGGAGCTGCAACATAGGGAGGTGAATTAACATACTTGAATCCCTTGCCGCGCTCAGGAATGTTGTTGAAGAGCGCCGAGAATTCGTAGAACTCTGTTTGTCGCAAGGGATCGAACTTGTGGTCATGACAGCGAGCGCAGCCCATAGTCAGGCCGAGCCAGACCGTGGAGGTAGTGGCAACGCGATCGACTGCATATTCGATCAGAAATTCGGCCGGATCGATTCCGCCCTCCGCGTTCAGGCTGTGGTTACGATTAAAACCCGTGGCGATTCGTTGTTCGAGTGCTGCATTTGGAAGCATGTCACCGGCGAGTTGTTCTATTGTGAACTGATCGAACGGCATGTTGTCGTTGAACGCTTCGATAACCCAGTCTCGCCAGCGCCACATGGTTCGCTCACCATCGGTCTGGTAGCCATTAGTATCAGCATAGCGGGCCGCATCCAGCCACTCGACCGCCATCCGCTCCCCGTAGGCGGGTGACTGCAGCAGGCGATCGACTACTTTCTCAAATGCATCGGTGGAGTTATCTTGCAAAAATTCATCGACTTCCGCCAATGTCGGCGGCAACCCGGTCAGATCCAGGGACGCGCGGCGAATCAGCGCTGCTCTATCGGCCTCCTCTGAAGGATGCAGGCCTTCCTGTTCGAGCCGCGCCAGCACAAAATTATCGATGGGATTTCGTGACCAATCGCGGGTCTTTACTTGAGGTGTTTCCGGCCGCTCCGGTGCAATGAATGCCCAGTGACTCTGCCACTGCGCTCCCTGGTTAATCCAGAGTCGAACAGTTTCAATCTCTTCGCTGCTGAGGGCATCTCGGTTGCGGGGCATACGAAACGCTTCCGATGCGGCGGAAATTCGTTGAAACAGCGGACTATCTTTTGCGTTGCCTCTTATAACTACGGGACCCCCAAAAGCACCCCGTTCTCCGGCGAATCCTTCAGGAATATCCAGGCGTAGACCCATCTGCCGATTCTGTTCATCGGGTCCATGACATTGGAAACAGTTGCGAGACAGTATCGGGCGAATTTCTCGAGTAAAATCCACCGTTCGTTCTACCAGTTGCAGCTCGCCGACTTCCGCTCTGGAGAGTTCATTTCCCCATTCCGCACCGGCCACAATCCAGCGGCGCACGGAATCGATCTGCTCTTCCGACAGCGAAAGTCCAGTAGACGACGGCGGCATTCGTCTGACGACGTCGCTATGGGTCAGCCGCTGGTAGAGTAGACTGGCTTCGGGATCGCCAGGTTCAACCAGAACCGCCAGAAATCCCACTGTGTCCAGACGCAGGTTGACCATTCGCCTGGCATCGTTGGCGCCATGACAATCGAAACAGGTGGCAGCGAAGATCGGTCGAATATCGCGGTTATATTCCAAAGGCCCACTGGCATCTTGCGCCATGCTCAGGCTGGAGCCCAATCCGCCAAGCATTGACAATAAGAGACTGCCGGCGGATATCAATCTATTGCGTGATTTCCTCTGCATGCTGGGCTCCGAGGAGAAATTGGTGCATTTATTGTGACCAGCCTCAGACTACGTTTAATTTGGATAGTCGTCAAAACCTATTAGCCTGAGAATTTGTAATTGCATCGCTAATTCATAGTCATGATCAGGGGTTCGGGGAGAACGAGCACTTTGGTTGCCGGCTAGTTGCTGACTCCAAATTCAAAAATTGTTCGTGTCGAGTATTGTTCGCCGGGGCGTAATACGGTGGTCGGGAAACTCGACTTATTGGGGCTGTCCGGGTAATGCTGGGTTTCCAGGCAGAATGCGTTACGACGTGCATAGACTGCACCTGCCTTGCCCACCAGAGAACCGTTTAGAAAATTGCCGGTATAGAACTGCATGCCGGGCTGGTCGGTGTATACCGTCAGTGTACGACCAGTCACAGGCGAATGCACTGTGGCAGCCAGCGCCAGTTCACCGGGTGTTAAATTATTAATGATAAAGTTGTGATCGAACCCGGAGCCAAAGTTGATCTGCTGATGGTCTGCCTCGATATCCTGGCCGATAGTCTTGGGTGTTCGAAAATCCAGCGGGGTTCCTGCCACTGCAGCAATCTCGCCGGTGGGAATCGATTCATCATTAATCGGGGTATAGCGATCTGCATTGATCAGGATCTCATGGTCCAGGATCGAGCCCGCCTCCTGGCCATCCAGGTTAAAATAGGCATGGTTGGTCAGGTTTACGATAGTGGCTTTGTCGGTAGTTGCTGCGTAATCGATAATTAACTGATTCTTATCATTCAGCGTATAAGTGACCGTGGCTGTCAGCGTTCCTGGATAACCCTCTTCGCCATCTTCACTGATCAGGCTGAGGCTCAGATTCGCTTCGTTCTCGATTACGTTGTAACTGGCCTGCCAAATCCGCTTATCGAAACCAACCAGACCACCGTGAATCGCGTTATTACCATTATTAATAGCCAATGCGTATTGCTGACCGTCGAGAGAAAATCTGCCATTGGCAATTCGGTTTGCGTAGCGACCGACCACGGCCCCCATGTAGCCACTGCCTGCCAGATATTGCTGTGGGTTGTCGAATCCGGTGGTGATGTCGGCCGGGTTACCGTTTGCATCAGCGGTTTCAAGGGTTACAATTACCCCACCAAGATCCAATATCTCCACTGTCGTTCCCTGGTTGTTTCTCAGCGTATAGATCTGAACATTGCGACCATCATCCAAGTTCCCGAACGACCTCTCGCCAATGCGTTGTAGCTCGGGTTCCTCCAAACAAGACGCCATGAACACAACGATGCCCAGAATGAATAGTTGTTGAATAAATTTTCTCATCCGTAATCACTTTCAGGCAGGGGAAATGAAACAGTCAGATAGCTAAAAAAGACCAGGCGGATCTAACTGAACTTTTGGATAACGACCCAGATGATGCGCGCCTAAACAATAAGTTTAGAGGGAAGGGACTTCATTGAATACCTACAGAATCTGAACTCCCTTACCCTGAGTACTTTACGTGCCCAGTTCTGACCAGGGGTGCTCTTTTTGCAATCTAGGGAATCAATACTCGAGAGTGAATGATTTGCTTATTCCCTTGTGCATGTCATACATCATCGCTTTCCAGTCTTCTGCCTCGACACTATAAGGTAATGACAACTCCCATGGACACTGCAACTCGAATGAGCCCAGTTCGTTCTTATTGCCCAGACCCTCACTTTTAATCGTTCCCACTGAAAGCCCTGGCACATAAGCCTCGTGGATCGTTAACTCGGATTTGATGGGACGAACCTGCGCACTATCCCAATTCATCTTGAAATTTGCGGCAATCAGCATCGGCCCCATGGTCGCCATACCCTGCATAATGAGCGGCTGATCCATGATTTCCTGCTGGGTCTTGAAATAAGGCATTTTATCGACCGGTCGAAAATCACCCGTTGCCGTCCAGTTTAGCCCAATGATTCAATCCTTTTTGTTACAATGCCGGGTTACTTGAAAATTTCCACAACTTTCTTCTGTCTTATTCTCAATATGGGCTAGCCGCTTCTCCAATCCCCACAACAAGACGCCTGCAGTAGCAGCCGTGGCACTATCTGACCACTGACGAGGCATATAATAGAAAGGCTCTGTTACTCCTGCGGTGTAAAGGTTTGTAGTGCGACGGATCCCGGGTATCCCTATAGCCTGCTCACAAAAGTTCAGAGGCATATTGTGCGGCGGGAGATTCATCTGAGCATGCTGTTGTGTATTGAAATGATGACGCACCAGATGAGTGTCAGAATCAGTCAGCGACTGATCCGCCAATTCCATGCCCCAAGGCAGCATAGAACGAACATCTTTAACGAGCAGTTTCGTAGTGACAACGCAATTCGTCCAGTTACCAATGACTTTTAAATCGCACTTGTGATCGTAGTACATAACCGTCTCCGCTAGTGAGAAAGACAGGTCCCCTCACCGATCTATTCTCGCCAAATTCTGTACTTATTAATCCTATATCAATATTCTCAGCCAGACCAATAATCTCCGATTCCATGGAGTAGATCATTAATCATCGACCAGATATTTCTCTTGTTGGAGCAGTACTCGGAACTCATCACAGCAGCAATCATGCGATGAATTCCTGAATTGTCAAAATTTGTTACAGCTCCATTACCTGGACTTTCCTGAATCGGAGCACTCCCCTGCCCCACTGCAAGGCGAAGGGTCCACTGGCAAACTGGCTGTCCCGCACATCGACTGTTGTCCTGCCGTTTAATTCCACCACCAGGTGGTCGCCACGCAAGGTCATCTTGTAGACGTTCCACCTGTCACCTGCCTTGGGCCTCGGCTCATCCACCGGGGCTATGTGCACGATACCGCCGGTTCCAAAGGACGGATCTGGGCGCTGATCGAAGATATTCGCTTCATAGCAGTTTCTGTCATTAATATTGGACGGTTCCTGGCAACGCAGAAAGATTCCGCTGTTGGCATCATCACTGGCCCAGAATTCTACGCGCACGCTGAAGTCACTGTAGCTACGCTTCGTGACAAGAAAAGAAGCAGCGCTGCCTTCAGTTGCCTGAATAGCGCTCATCTGCGCTGACCAGTTGGCATCACCGAGGATATTGAAATTATCCATTCCCTCGGTTCCATCAATCAGCGTCACCCATTCGTTGTCAGCGCTGAGGGCAAGGGAGCTAATCGAGCTTATTAATAGAAGAATGAACAGTGGCGGGATTTTCATGACTATTTTCATCGGGCATTTTCTCATTGTAGGTTTATTAGAAAAATTTGTGGTTTGGAGGGCAAAGGCAGCTCTTCTTATACCATTCAATCTCCCGTGAAAGAACCAAACAGACCACTAATTCTCACGGCAAGTGCACTACTGATTGCATAGCTAGTTTAAGTGCTTCACTCACCTTCACGTGCTCTGAACTAGTCCACTGACACACTGGCTGGCACGCCAGCCTGTTTTAGCATGTGCACCAGGAACTTGGCTGGCTGAGTCGTACTGACATTTCTTGAAACCTGGTGAATATCATCGGGGGTTTCATAGAATGTCTCCCCCGGTTTTAATCGGGTAAGTGGACCACCCCTCACCTGCATCTCGATCTCCCCCTCCAGAACGTACACGTACACATGGGCATTGTGCCGATGGGGCGCAGAGGCCTGGCCTGGAGCCAATTCAATCTCGATGATCCGCATCTCCTGGTTCTCCAGTGAGCCGGGTATGTGCAAGGTAGTGTTCAGGGGTGAATCGGCCGCGTAGAGTAAATTGCCGCTGACCAATAGTATCGATATCAGAGAAAGACAAAACTGTCGTAAGGTTTTCATGAGCTGCCCCGTTTATAGTGTTACTGAGAAGAATAAATCTCCACTCCTCCCCAGTCCAGTAGTTATCACCGCTTGCAGGTAATTCGAGCCAAACAGCAGGAAGGCAGACTGGATCAAGCCTGTGTTGCACAATTCGGTATACAATTAGCCGGGTTGATGTTTCAAAGCACAGGCGTTTTATAGGTTCATGTGTTTGTCGAGTTCCTAGATACAATCAATGCAGTAGCGGCGAATCCACCGCGATTCTTGCAGCTGGATATGTTGTTACGCATCCTGCTCCAGGTACTACTCTTTTGCTTGTCAGCATTCTTCTCTGGATCTGAAACCGCACTCTTCTCCCTTTCGAAATTCGATCTGCAACGAATATCGCGTTCCAAGAGCCCGGTTTCTGATACCCTGCACGACCTGCTTGACCAGCCCCGCCGATTAATAGTCTCGATACTCTGCGGCAACGAGTTGGTCAATATCGCGGCGGCGGCCAACATGACGGCCATCCTCGCAGAATTACTCGGCGTTGAAACCGCTGCCTGGGCAGCGACCATTGTCATGATTCCCTTGATTCTCTTAATTGGCGAAGTGACTCCCAAAACGTTGGCGGTCAACAATCCTGTCTGGACTAGCACTCGCATCGTTGCGACACCTCTGAGTGTATGGATGCGGGTAATCTCTCCGTTTGCGATCGTAGTCCGGGCTGTCGCCGATCACATAACAACACTTCTTATAGGTCCCGAGCGAGCCCGAGAAAACATACTCTATATCGAAGAGCTGCGCTCCCTGTTGGAGGAGGGAATCAAAAAGGGCGAAATCACGGCGACCGAGCGCTCTCTGGTGCAGGGGCTATTAAGCGCCGGTGCTACCGAAGTGCGGGAGATAATGACACCGCGACCCGAGGTTGCCTTTATCGATGGCGAACAGGATAGAGCGCTAATACACGAGAAATTTCTTGAGTTACGACATCCCCGTGTTCCTGTCTATGTGAAGAACCGGGACAATATTGTCGGCTTCCTCTACGTGGAAGACGTACTCACTGCGGCGAAGCTTCCGGTACCTACCGGTCAGAGCAGTGCCTCTGTGCTAGCTACTCTACACCCGGCCCTGGCGGTGCCTCCCACTAAAGAAGTCGATGAAATGCTGGATTTCTTCGACGAAAATGATGCGCGAGCAGCTCTCGTGGTCAATGAGTTCGGCAGCATCGACGGCATTGTTTCGATAGATGACGTCACTTCCTTCTTGTTTGCGGGCATCTATGAAGAACTGCCGTCAAGCACTCAGGAAATCACCGCAGTCGATGGCGCCTATGAAATTGAAGGCAGCACGCCGTTGTCGGAGATCCGCCACATAACAGGCATGGATATCCCCGAAACAAAGATGACCACCATCGCAGGCACGGCAATCAGAAATTTTGGATCTATCCCACGGGTTGGCGATTCAATTCAAATCGAGGGATATACGCTCGAGATTCTCGCGATGGAAAACCTGCGCATCTCTCGTGTTCGGCTGGAAAAGACGCAACCCGATAAAGATGTCGAGAAAGAGGTCCACCCATGACAGACCTTTGGACGGTATTGCCAATCATGCTACTCCTCCTGCTCGCACAGGGATTCTTCTCCGGCTCGGAGATCGCACTCGTTAGCAGTGACAAACTTAAACTGCAGAGCCGAGCCGAACGTGGTGACCGTCGGGCAAAACTCGTCTTGAAATTGTTTCGCAATCCGGAATCGCTACTCGCCACCACGCTGATCGGCACCAATATTTCAACGATGACCCTGACAGTACTGGGCACCGTGACTATGATCGAAGCATTTGGGGCCGGTGGCGATCTCTATGCCATATTGCTCCTGACACCCATAATGCTGATCTTCGGCGAGATTGTGCCAAAGAGTGTATACCAGCAACACGCCGATACCATTGCCTCCAGAGTCGCCTTCCCATTATCAGTAATCCGAATAGTGCTATTACCCCTGACGCTGGGTTTTGCCTGGACAGGTAAACGCATTGCGCGTCTGGTAGGCCCGGCAGCCGTAGTTCCGGGAGCATTCGTTACCCGTCAGAGATTGCGCCTGATGCTTGAGAGTGCGGACCGTGCTGCTGAGCTACCCGTTCTGGATCGCGATCGTATCCAGCGCGCTGTACGACTCTCGGATATGACAGTGGGCGAAGCTATGATCCCGTTGGCGAAAGTAATCGGAGCGCCAGACGGCATTTCCATGAAGAAGCTGGCCAGGACGGGTAGCGAAGCTGGACATCGACGCATCCCACTATTCGAAGAGAACATCAGCAACATAACTAAAGTGGCTTTCTGGACCATCTGGGACGAGCTCGCACCGGGTTTCACAGCGCAGAAAGTCACCAAGTTCACTATAACCCCTCACTTCGCTTCCAGTATCCAGCGACTCGATGACTTAATGCCTTTTCTGCTGTCGCGGGCCGATCACATGGCAGTGGTGGTCGATGAATTCGGTTCCTGTACAGGAATTGTAACGGCCGAGGACTTGATGGCTATTCTTTTGGGCAGTGTCGCCAGGGGCATAGAATTGGGGCCGCGAGCACCGGAGAAGCCCGTACACATTGAACGATTGCAAGGCGATGCAATTCTGGTTGATGCCACGACCAGACTGGCAGAAGCCGAGGAGATTCTGGACGTGGAGATGCCGACGCGAGAATTTCATACGCTAGGCGGATTTCTTACCAGCCGATTGCAGCGCATTCCACAGATCAACGATTCAGTGGATGAATATGGATACCGGTTTATAGTAATTGAGGCTAACAGCCGAACAGCACTGAAGATAATGATCACCCCGATCACGCTTGAATGAAGTAGCAGAACAATGGCTAGAGCATACAAGTGCTCATCGTTCCGTTCGTTCTGTGCCTTAGTCAGGAAAGCGCACCACCGAGAGAATCTTCACCTGCCTGGTCGTATTCTTGCCTGCCATTTCCATGCTCAGTGTCATATAACAGTCCGCCCCTGCGCGTATAGTAATACTGAGTAACCAACGCACAGATCACGTAGAAAATAAGAAAACACCAGAGCGCCCCCATCGGGCTACCGGTTATGGAAATAGATGTACCATAGGATTTCGGAATAAAGAATGCGCCGTATGCCGCGATGGCAGAAGTAAAGCCGATAATTGCGGCAGACTCCCTGTCTACCTGGCGCTGCCGTTCCTCACCGGTCAGTTCTGGCATCAACGTTGGCATTTCCAGTCGCATAATCACTGGAATCATCTGAAACGTTGAAGCGTTGCCAACGCCGGTGGCGAAGAACAAGATCATGAACATCGCGAAGAAGCCCCAGAATGCACCGGGCTGTTCCTTGATACTCAGGAAGTAGATGACCCCGAATACCGCGCCTATCATCGCGATAAAAGTCCAGAACGTCACCTTGCCTCCACCGTACTCATCGGCAATCCAACCGGTTCCAGCTCGGGATAAGGCACCAACCAACGGTCCCAGGAATGCATAGCGCAGTGCATCGACTTCAGGAAATTGCAGCTGACTCAGCAATGGAAATCCTGCCGAGTAACCTATGAAGGAGCCGAAGGTTCCAGTATAGAGGACGCACATGATCCAGTTCTGTTTACGCGACAGAATAATGGACTGATCTTTGAGTGTGGCCTTGGCAGAGACAATATCATGCATGCCTACCCAGGCGGCGATAGTGGCCACCAGCAGGAAGGGTACCCAGATGAAACCGGCATTCTGTAACCATATCTGACCGCCGTCGCTCATTGTCTGCGGCTCGCCCCCAATGACACCGAACACTCCTGCGGTGATAACCAGCGGCACCGCAAATTGCATGATACTGACACCTGAATTGCCAAGACCCGCATTGAGCGCCAGGGCCTGCCCCTTAATATCTTTTGGATAGAAGAAACTGATGTTGGCCATTGAGCTGGCAAAATTACCCCCTCCAAAACCGCACAGAAGCGCGAGGACCAGGAAAATCACGTACGGCGTTTCCGGATTCTGCACCGCGTAACCGATTCCCAATGCCGGAATCAGCAGTGACGCCGTAGTGAGCGTCGTCCAGAGCCGACCTCCCATAATGGGCACCATAAAGGAATAGAATATTCTCAGCGTCGCTCCGGACAATCCCGGAAACGCCGCCAGCCAGAATAACTGGTTCGTGGTGTAGTCGAATCCGATGCTGGGAAGTTTGGCGACAACGACACTCCACACCAGCCAGATAGAGAATGCCAGTAATAGACAGGGAATCGAGATCCACAGGTTCTGCCGCGCGATATGTTTGCCGGTGCTGTGCCAGAATTCCTTATCGTCGGGATGCCATTCGAAAAGTTTGTGACCCAGCTCGCTGCCATGTTTCTCTGGGTCGTGGATCGATTCCATCTCCGGCCATTCCGGTAGATCATGGATCTGGACAAACGCCTTGCGTTCCATACGCAGAATCGCCAGATGCATCCAGAGCAAGGAAACAGCGACAATACCAAACAATAACATGAAGCAACTGGTCCAGATGCCGGTTAGGTCATTCATAACACCGAAGGCAATCGGCAGGAAGAATCCTCCAAGGCCACCAACCATGCCCACCAGGCCGCCAACGACGCCGACATTTTCCGGGTAGTACACAGGGATATGCTTGAACACCGCGGCCTTGCCAAGTGACATGAAAAAGCCCAGCACGAAGATAATGATGACAAATGGCACCAGCCCCATACTGGTTGAAAAGGCAATAGGGCCTTCGATGCCGTGAATGACATAATCCGTCTCGGGATAGGACAGCATGAACAGGCAAACTATCGACACCCCGAACGTGAGATACATGATTGTCCTGGCGCCGTATTTATCAGACAGGTACCCACCATAGGCACGAAACAAACTGGCTGGAATGGAATAAAATGCTGCCAGCAATCCTGCTGTCTTCAGATCCAGTTCGTAGACATTGACGAGGTACCTGGGTAGCCATAGCGCCAGCGCAACGAAGGCGCCGAAAACGAAGAAATAGTAGATCGCAAAGCGCCATACCTGGACATGCTGCAGGGGTTCGATGATACGCAGAAATCCCCGGGTCCCCATCTCAGCCCGTTGTCTCCGCGCAACCAGTTCAGGATCATCTTCGGTGGTGAACCAGAATACAATCGCTGTCACCGCCAGCCCTGCCGCCCAGATCTGCGCCACCGCCTCCCAGCCGAATGCAACCAGGACAAACGGCGCTCCGAAGGAAGTTACTGCCGCACCGATGTTACCGACTCCGAAGATGCCCAGCGCCGTACCCTGTTTCTCTTTCGGGTACCATTTCGATACATAGGCGATACCCACGGCAAACGAACCACCGGCCAAACCCACGCCAAGAGCCGCCACCAGTGCCATCGGAAAACTATCAACATATGATAGAAGAAAGGTTGCCACAGCAGCGGAGAACATCACAGCCACGAAGATAATGCGACCACCATATATGTCTGTCCAGATTCCCAGGAATATGCGACTGAGTGAACCGGTTAGAATGGGAGTACCTATCAGCAGTCCAAACTGGGTTTCATTCAAGCCAAGCTGGGTTTGCAGCTGGATGCCGATGATGGAGAAAATCGTCCAGGTTGCGAAGCAGGCCGTAAATGCGATGGTGCTGATACTGAGGGCTCTGGTTTGCTTCGATGCAGGTATTTCTTGAGCGGAAATCATGCCGTGTGTCTTCCTGTGAATCTACAGATGGGCAAAACTTAAATTACTTGAAATCGATACCAGATTATGTGTTGCGTGGTCTTGAGTCGGACCAGGCGGTGCTGGACTGGCGAATTTTTTTCCGGTCCCAATACCAGATCACAACCTGGTACGGTCGCCAGATGTAATGGAATGGTGCTACCAGAATATGCACCAGGCGGGTGAACGGAAAGATCAGGAATATGGAGAAGGCACCGACGATGTGAGCGCGTACCACTAAAGGCATAGCGAGCACAGCTTCTGGTTCGGGATTGAAGTTAAGTAGCGAGAACAGGTACGGAGACAAGTCTGCTGCGAACCACGTTGACCCCCAGCGATAATTCAGTGCGATCCAGCAACCCAGCAGCACTTGTGCCAACAGCACGAATTCAACGAAGAGGTCCATTTTGGTTGTGACTATTTTTATTCGCGCGTGAAACAGGCGTCGGTAAATCAGGGCCAGCAAGCCCACTGTGAGCGCTACCGCGAATGTGAAATTTGCGCCTTCGTGAATCAACAATCGGGTGGGTGAACTATTCCAGGCAATCACGGCACTGGGGAGCAGAAAGGCCACCAGGTGCCCGAGAAAGATCATCAGAATTCCCCAATGAAAAGGAATCGAACCCCAGAATCCTACCTTGCCTTCGAGGAATTGAGCGGACAGGCTGGTTACCTGAAAGCCCTTTCTGGTATAGCGATAGAATGTACCCAGCAGGAATACGATGATCACTACATAGGGATAGGCAGTAAAAAAGAAGTAGTTCAATGAATCCATCAGGACTCTCCGTTGTTCACATCATCAACCAAATGCTTTGGCGTTCTCTTCGATCTTGTTTTCACGATTAACCGATTCCAGAAAATCACTGGAACGCGCCAGAGGAATTGACTGTATCAGCGAGAAATCCTGCTTCAGCACCTCATACAGGGCTCGCAAGGCATATTTGTAAAGCACGAATACATTCTTCTCCACTGGTGGTGTATCAATCAGTGTCTTGTAGTGTTTGGCATTGGCTTCGTTCTTCTTCTGCACCCGGCCAGCGGAAAATTCACCAATCATTTCCAGCAATGCCGGACCTACTACGGCATAGGCAAGATCCTGCAACAGATCATCGTCCTGCAGCCGGTCCATAAGGCGCAGCAGGTTTGGAAGATGATCCGCCAGTTCAGTACCGCAGTCATTGTTCGCAGCCAGGTGCTCACGATTCAGGTTAGCCAGCATCTCACCACGTTTATAGTCATCGCCAAATAACACGTAGCCGATGTCCAGTGTGGCAATCGCCTGCACATCAAATGAGCGGGTGAACAATTCCTGTATCGTCAGCAGCTCATCCTGGGGTAACAGCTCAATAAACTGATCCAGATCTTCAGTGGCCAGCGGGTACTCGGTTCCCAGATGTTGTCGCACCTGCATTACCCGCTCCGCATAAGCCGCGTCCGGATAATCAAACAGATTTGCCAACAAGCTATAGTGGATGGGCAGTCTTACAGTGTTATTCATACCAATTCCTCGACAGGTCACAGACCCCTCTTCGCCGTTCCTTCTTTAAACCCGAATCCCGTGCTGCCTTTGACGTCTCCGGTAAATTCCATCATCTCGATGGCCTGCTCGCGATGAGATGGAGGGATGACAAAGCGGTCATCGAAATTAGCCAGCGCCGTCAGGTAGTAAATATCATCAGCCATCTTCGCGGTCAGCCCGACGTCTGCGAGTGCTTGTTCTGCCTTGGCTTGAGAGATATCTCCCACTGTCTTCCAGCGTCGATAGATTCTGATTGCCATCAGCTTCATGACTCGAATCTTAACCTTCTCAGTGTCACCGGCACTGAACAGGTTGGCCATGTACTGCAGCGGAAAACGCGCGTCCTCGATGGAACCCCATAACTCTTCTGTGCTGGTATCGTAGAGCCAGTCGTCATTCCAGTGCTTGGTTATCGAACCGAGTTTGCCAGCCTGCTCGTCATTGTTTACCTTGCTTAATGACGCCATTACCGGAAGCAAAGGAGGAACATAGAACAACATCGGCATAGTACGAAACTCAGTATGCAGCGGTAGCGCCATGCCCCATTCCTTCACAAACTTGTAGGTAGGTGATGCCTGCGCCGACTTGATGGTCGAATCCGCCACGCCATTTTCCTTCGCAGCCGCGATGACTTCAGGATCGAACGGGTCCAGCAAGATATCCAGGTGGGCATCGACCAGATCTTTCTCATCGACCGATGCTGCCTCTTCAATGCGGTCGGCATCGTAGAGAATGACCCCCAGATAGCGAATGCGGCCAACGCAGGAATGCATGCAAGCTGGTGCCAGACCTGCTTCGATGCGCGGAAAACACAGGATGCACTTCTCTGATTTACCGGTACTCCAGTTGTAGTAGGTCTTCTTATAGGGACAGGCCGTCACGCACATGCGCCAGCCGCGACACACGTCCTGGTTCACCAGCACGATGCCGTCTTCGCCACGCTTGTACAGCGCGCCAGAAGGACAGGACGCCACGCAGGAGGGATTCAGACAATGGTTACACATGCGCGGCAGATAGAAGAACGCCATCTTCTCCAGCTGGAACATCGCTTCCTGCTCTGCTGGAGACAGATTCTCAAGATTCGGGTCGTTGCGCGCATAGTCCGGAGTCCCACTCAGGTCATCATCCCAGTTTGGACCCATCTTGATGTCCATCGGCTGACCCGTTATCAGGGATACTGGACGCGCCGTCGGCTGATCATCGCTGGCGGGTGATTCAATCAGGTCAAGATATTTGTAAGTAAACGGCTCATAGTAATCGTCGATCACGGGCATATTCGGGTTGTGAAAAATATTGCCCAGGCCTTTCTTCTTGCCCGCACCCTTCAGATGGATCGACGATTCACCGTTTCTGGCCGAGGAACTGGCAATTACGTCACCATTGGCCAGCTTGCTCGTACCGTTGGGCCCAGCACTGGTCTTCGCCTTCTCCCAGCCACCCTTGTAGATGTCCTGGTTTTCCCATTGAGACGGATAACCCGTGCCCGGCTTGGTTTCGACATTGTTCCACCACATATACTCGGCGCCCTTGCGGTCGGTCCAGATATTTTTACAGGCCACAGAACAGGTATGACAGCCAATACATTTATCGAGGTGAAAAACCATCGAGATTTGCGATCGAATATCCATTTATTGTTCCGCCTGCATTATTGTTTTTGCCAGATTCATTAGAACACCACCTTGTTCATTTTCTTTACGGTGACATGGGTGTCTCGATTCGGTGCTATCGGACCCCAGTAATTAAAGTGGTAACTGAATTGCCCATAACCTCCGGCCAGGAAGTTTGGCTTAAGATGAATTCGAGTCAGACTGTTATGCCCACCGGCGCGCTTGTTGCCGCGTACCTGCGATTTCGGTATGCCTATGGTTCTTTCCGGCACGTGGTAGACGATGCACACACCACGAGGGATTCTCGAGCTGACCACCGCTCTTGTGCAGTAGACTCCGTGGTCGTTGTACACCTCCACCCAGTCGTTGTCCTTGATGCCCAGGGTTTCGGCATCTACCTCACTCATCCAACAGGGATCACAGCCACGCGACAGTGTCAGCATGCGCAGCGTATCGCCATAGGTCGAATGTATGTGCCATTTGCCATGTGGCGTCAGATAGTTGAGCACCAGAAAATCTTCATCTTTCGAAGTTTCAATCAGGTCACCATACAGTTCCGGTTTCGGAGAGGGTTTGTAAGTAGGCAGGTTTTCGCCGTAGGCGATGTACATCTCGTGATCGAGATAGAAGTGCTGGCGACCAGTCAGGGTTCGCCACGGCACCAGGCGTTCATAGTTATAGGTAAAAGCGGCATAGGCGCGACCATCGTTCATCAGCCCAGACCACAGTGGCGAGGTGTTGTAACGGCGCGGCTGTGCTTGCAGATCACTGTAGTTGATCTGTACGTCTTCACTGCCCTTGCCCAGATCTGCCAGCACCAGCCCGGTCTTCTTCTCCATATTCTCGTAAGCGCGAACAGTGAGTTTGCCATTAGTCAAACTGGAAAGCTTTAACACGGCATTGGCGGCATCGGTATCTTCTTCGATAGCCGGATAGACCTGTCCATCCAGTTCGCGATTGGGAAAATGATTGGATTCGATCATCTCCTCGTAGACATCGGCACAGTCGAATTGGTTGCCATGGGCACTGAGGCCGGTCTTGCATATGTTATTACCCAGGGTAATGAACTTTTCGTAGAGCCTGGTGTAATCGCGCTCAACCACCGCCAGTTTATGCATGCTCATGCCGGGAATCGCCTCAGTCTCCCCGTGATACCAGTCCTTTATAACCGGCTGGGCAATCTCATCGGGAGAATCGTGCGCCAGCGGTACTGTAACTATGTCTATCTGAGTTTCGGCAAGATATTGCCTGGCCAACTCGCTGGTCTTTTTAGTTATTTCCTTGAAAATATCCCAGTCGGTTTTCGATTCCCACACCGGAGCAATAGCCGCCGACAAGGGATGAATAAAGGAATGCATGTCGGTACTGTTCAGATCGTTTTTTTCGTACCAGGAAGCGGCGGGCAGCACGATATCGGAATACAGCGCCGATGAATCCATACGGAAATTCAGATCCACCACCAGATCCATCTTGCCCTCCGGTGCGACATCTCGCCAGTTCACTTCTTTGGTGCGATCTTCAGAGTCCTGGGAAATAGCATTGTGATGGGTCCCCAGATAATGCTTCAGACAGTATTCATGGCCCTTCATGCTGCCGACGATGGCATTGCCCCGCCAGATGTACCAGACACGGGGATGGTTCTCCGGCGCTTCCGGATCACTCACTGAATACTCCAGTTCCTTCGACTTCAATTTTTCCAGGACGTAACCTTTGATGGCATCGTCATCGGCAGCACCGGCAGCGACTGCTTCTTTGCCAAGCTCCAGGGTGTTCTGCTTGAATTGTGGATAGAAAGGCATCCATCCATTACGCACCGATTTGAAGATCGTGTCGGCAGTATGCTGACCGGTCATCGCGTTTACAGGTACTGTGTTGTAGCGTGAATAGTTGCCGTCGTAACGATACTGGCTGGTGTTTATGTAGTGCCAGATGGGTGCCTGTTGCAGTCGCACGGCATTCTGCCAGTCCTTGGCGAAGGCCAGCGCGCTCCAGGATTCCATTGGCGCGAGTTTCTCCTGGCCAACGTAGTGATTTAGTCCGCCGCCATTCTTGCCGACGCAGCCGCTGAGCATCAGCGCCATGGCTCCAGCGCGGTAGATCAGGTTGGCGTGATACCAGTGGTTGATACCGGCACCGATAATGATCATGCACTTGCCTTCGGTAATCTCGGCCGTGGAGCCCCACTCCCGGGCAAACTGCAGGATGGTTCTGGCATCTACGCCGGTGAATATTTCCTGCCATGCTGGAGTATAGGCTGCATCTTTATCGGTATAGTCCGCTGGATAGTCGCCTGCCAATCCGCGGCCTACTCCGTACTGCGCCATGATCAGATCGTAAACAGCAGTAACCGCTACTGTTTCACCGGCAGCAGTCTGCAAATTCCTGACCGGAACGCCGCGCAGGGATTTGCTGTCCATGCCCCATTCGACAAATTGGGTTTGGAGTACCGCATCATGGTCGTTCAGGAAAGTAAGCAATGGGCTATAGGGCTTATCATCGACGGAATTTTCCAACTTCATATTCCAGTTGCCATCTTGCCCGTCCCAGCGATGCCCCACCGAACCTTTTGGGATTACCAAGGCACCGCTATCTTCATCGACACAGACGAATTTCCAGTCACCCTTTTCCAGGTCCTTGTGTTCAACCATTTCATTCGCTCGCAGCAATCGACCCGGCCGATATTCGCCATCCTGTTTTTCCAGCTTCACCAGCATCGGGCTATCGGTATAGCGCTTGCAGTAGTCGAGAAAATAAGGCGTTTGCTGCTTGTGGTGAAACTCAGTCAGGATCACGTGAGTAACCGCCATCCAGAAGGCACCATCGCTGCCGGCATGCAGAGGCACCCACTGGTCGGCGTACTTGCACACCTGTGAAAAGTCCGGAGAGAACACCACGGTCTTGGTGCCGTTATGTCGCGACTCGGCGAAGAAGTGTGCGTCGGGTGTGCGAGTCATGTTAAGGCAGGCACCCATGTCGGCGATCATCTTGGAATTGAACCAGTCGGCACTCTCACAGACATCGGTTTGTTCGCCCCAGATTTCCGGGAAGGCCGTAGGCAAATCGCAATACCAGTCATAGAAGCTCAGGTTTACGCCTCCGAACAACTGTAAGAATCGCGAACCTGCCGCATAGCTCAGCATGGACATGGCAGGGATGGGAGAGAAGCCGATTACCCGATCAGGCCCATACTTCTTCGCCGTATACAGATTGGCAACGGCCATGATTTCCAGCATTTCGTCCCAGTTGGCTCGACGAAATCCGCCCTTACCCCGCGCCGTTTGATAGGCCTTGCGTTTCTCAGGATTGGCCTGCAATGATTCCCAGGCCTGCAATGGATCACCGGTCTTCGCCTTTTCTTCACGGTAGGCATCAATCAGTGCACCACGAATCAAGGGATACTTGATACGCAGCGGGCTATACAGATACCAGGAATAGGAGATGCCGCGCTGGCAACCCCGAGGTTCATAGGGAGGTAGCTGGCTTTCCAGCAGGGGGTAATCCAGCTGCTGGGTTTCCCAAACTACAATGCCGTCTTTGACATGAATCTGCCAGGAGCAACCACCCGTGCAGTTAACACCGTGGGTGCTTCTTACAATACGGTCATGCTGAAAGCGGTTCCGGTAAAATTCTTCCCAGTTCCGGGTCTCGGGCGAAATAATGTCTTTAATCCAACTCATGCTGCAGGCCTTCTGTTTTTATTCAGTTCGGTTCTGTCGGTCATAGATCGACTGGTTAACGGATTCTTTCTTGCGGTTGCGCCATATAAATGGAAACAAGACAAACAGTGCCGCAGCGCCAACCAGGCCGCTGAACAATAAACCCAGCCCGTAGTTGGTCGATGACTGAGCGTTGACTTCGGCACTCTGGAAATACGCAACCAGTGATGCAATTTCACCTGCAGTGACGGGCTTGCCTGTGTAGGCAACCTGCATGGCTGGAAATGGAGCCTGCGCGATAATCGCCGAGAGACCAGCAGCCCCCATCCTCGAGTAAACGCTGGTTAGATCCACAGCCAGGGAACCTCCGGAAGTTATCGTGCCATCCCTGACTCCGTGGCAGGCATTGCAGGCAGGGCCGGAATTCTCAAAGCGATCCCTGCCCTGGAACAAATCCGCGCCCCTCGCTACTGCCTGCATCGATGGCGGCGCGGCCGCAACTGACACTGCTGCAGGAGCGGGACTCACATTACCTGCGTCGGCAGTGCCAGAACTTCTGGATTGGATATAGAGAAGCACCTGACCGATCTGTTGATCAGATATCGCCGAGTTCGGCATTACCATTGGGCTATATTCGGCAAACAGGGCTGCCGCATCGGCATCGCCAGAGTCAAAAAGCGACTGTGCTGATTTAACAAATTGCTCGAGCCAGGGCTGAGTTCTTTTGTCATGTACGCCGATCAGGTCGGGTCCGACCAGCCTACCCGCGCCAATGCTGTGACAGGCTGCGCAATAAGTCTGAAAGACCTGCTCACCAGCCGATACCTCGGCTTGCTGAGCCAGAATTACCGGTGACGGAAATAGCAGCAGTGAAATCCAACAGACTTGAGGCAGATAGTTTGTCGCTATCGAAGTTAACTTATTCTTCATGCTTATCTGACGCCCCACCCTCGTTAATACGGTCTGATTCCAAGTGACCTGATCGATAGTTGCTCAGGATTGTTGCTGAATTGTTCTTATGCCTCGCTTTTAAGCGATCCTGAAATGCAGGTCTGGTCCAGTAGTCGGTGTCAAAAATACCTGCCGCATGATTAAGAATAGTCACTTTTACAAACTTTAAATTGATGTGGGTCAACGCTCCCTGCTTATCCGAATCCGGGATCGACAAGCAAAAATAACGCTTTCATCTCAATGCCTTAGACGTGAGAGCGAGGCACCGAGACTGACCGGGATCTGGACGATATCCACACATAATTTGAGGGTATTTGAATATAATCCAGGCATGAACTATTGCACTGGCGATATGCTCTACAACGATGATTTAAATGCTACCTAGAATCCTGTCGCGTGATGTTTCGTGTTTCCCTAACGACAAGCTTATTACTGCCAATCAAGTACTAGAACGCCAAAATGGAATTGGATTTTCTCATTGAGAATGCCGGCAACATCAGAACCGCATATTGAACCAGATCCAGGCCTTGTCGGTATCCGGCCTGGCCGTGCCGATGTCCCCCATTGCGTAACGCGCATACTTAAGACCCACGGCGAAGTTCTCTGATAGATCAAACACCCACTGCAAATCCAGCTCGTTGCCGTAGTCCTCAATGGTCGGGCTAGATTCTTCAGCTTCGAAATCGTGATAGACGATTGCCCAGTTGCCACCCAGAAAGGTTCCACCGACATTTATATAACGGTCGACCAGTCCCTCTATGGGCGTATTCAGAAACAAGTCTCCCCACCCATTATGCGCATGTAGGGTAGACAGTGGTGTTGCAAAACCGTACGCGCCACTATCAGACTCCAGTATTTCATAACCCAGCTTTGCTGTGATTCCGTCCAGCAATGTGGCGCCAAGCTCGACTAGCAAATAGTCGGCGTCGAAACCTGCCAGGCTGGACTGGAAACTCTGGGTCGCATATTCCACCAGGTAACTGGTAGCGGTCCCAGATAGCTTGCCTGTTCCGCTAAATTTGGCCCCGTAGGTGTTCAGGGAATTGCTGCCAACATCATCCATCTCTAACAAGTAGGCATAGGCAGTCAAAGTGCCGACGTCAGTTTTATAGTCCGCATGAAACAAATGATCACTGGAATCGATGTCAGCATCTTCAGCAAATATTCGTCGCCGCTTGTCGAGAAAATTGTAGTTGAGATTGAGATTCTCAGAGACTGAGTAAATGGCAGTGAATGCATCAAAGGTTTGCCGGTCCTGCCGCCATCCGACATGCCCGATGAAGCGGTGATTATCGTAAACGATCACCTGGCGCCCCAGTTTCGCCGTCAAGCGATCACTCCTGTATTGCAGGAAACCCTGGTCCACCTCAGTGGTTTCTGGATCGGCAATCACCGAGTATTGCCCGGCATGAAATCCCGTAGGTCCAACCGAATAGCTGTCTATACCGCCGACAATGCGAACGTCTTCTACTTCGAGCATGGCGCTGAAGCCATGGCTGGTACCCGTGGTAAAAGCAAGCTTGGAGCTTAAGGTAAAGGCATCCGCATCGGACAGGGAGTTATCCTGACTCACTGATTCCAGGCGCAGATTCAGATTACCACTGACACTACCATTGGCAAGCATATCGCTGATCTGTGCCTGACTCTGAAAACTCGCTCCAAGAGTAAGCAATAGCGAAACAATTAATTTACTGGAGAATTGCATTGATAGACCCGCTGTAGCATGCAATGCTGAGTATGAACACTCTGCATTGCTCAATATTGATTTAGAGCAGAATATGCTGGGTCTTGCTAACAGGAGTTACCGGGAGCTCCAGGGGCAGCCTGGCCGGACTAAAAGATTAGCGTGTGGCGTGCTGGTGAGCGATGTGAGGAAAGTCTCAGGCCAAAGGCAAGAACGACTCTTCTATATAGTAGACCAGAGTCACTCTTGCCCCGCTGGTGTTGCCCGATCTTAGTTGATCGCCTTCAGGACTTCCCGGGTCAATCCCCAACGGTCAAAGCCTTGCCGGCCGTAATCAAGCCCACGACGTACGATCACCATGTTGTGAGAGGGCGCAATTATGGTGAACTGTCCGCGATTTCCTGAGGTTGAATAAGCATCACTCGGCACATCGTCGCGTCCTTCCGGTACTAACCAGAATTGACCGCCGTAATGACCGCCCTTTCCAACCGTTGCGGGAGCTGGTGTGCGCACAAAATCGATCCACTCTTCCGAGATCAGGCGTTCACCATTCCAGAGGCCATTTTGCAAGTAAAGCAAACCGAAGCGCGCTAGATCACGGGCATTAGTGTAAACCTGACTACTCAAGATAAAGTCACCGAAGCGATCGGTGCTCACCAGTGTGTTACGCATGCCGATCTTGTCAAGCAGTGCCTTTCTTGGAAATTCGGCATAGGCTTTTTCACCACCGAGCGCGAGCTTCATGGCATAAACGCCGAGCAGCGTGTCGTAATTCTCGTAGTCCCAGTAAGTGCCAGGCTCTCTAATAAGTGCGCGACTGCGGGCACCGGTGACCGAACTCGCCCCGGCCCAGTAGGACAATCCAGACCCGGTGGCATACTCCATACCGCGATTGTCTATCGTATCCAATCCGCTGGACATATTAAGCACATGCCTGAGAGTAATCTCGTTGCGAGGGTCGGTCTCGGAGGACTGATTCTTCGGATACCAGTCAAACCCCAGCGGCTCGTCGAGTGACATTCTTCCATCGTCTACCAGCATGCCGATGAGTGTGGTTGCAATACTCTTGGCTGTTGACCAGGTTCTGGTTCGCGTAGTGACGTCAAATCCTGGCGCGTAGCGCTCGTGGATGATCTCTCCGTTATAGACAACCAGCAGACTCAGCGTGACCTGTTCCGCCGATTCCCGGTCAAACGCCCAGTCAGAAGCTGCCTGTAATGCCGTCTTATCGACATTGGCTGGCAGGTCACTGTCTTCAACCAGGTCACCATCCGGCCACAGGATTTGCGCTGGATTGCCCGGAGGATAAGGCAGGGTCAACTCAGGCAGTCGGTCAATATCCGCCAGCGTCTGATCAGGGGACAGAATAACGCAGCCAATTCCCTCGCGGAAGGCTGCACGCATTACCGGCACCGCACCCGGCGCGCCTATTTCTATGGCACGACGGTTCCAGTCGATCTGGTAATCGCCACCGTCTGGCGTTCCGATTGGTTCACGGAAGAAGGCGAGTTCCTGATCGAAAATCTGCTCAAGCGTGCGATTCGACGTGAATAGCCCGTTACACATAAAGATCGCCTGTTGCCCGCGCTGCACCATTGAGCGCTGGAGCTGCCAGTAGTCGTAGGTTTCTTCTTGCTGAGCTGACGCTGCAAGGGGTACCAGCAATGACAGGATGAGTAAAGAATTGGCGAGGTGCTGCATAGGAGGTTCCTCCAGTTGAGACCCTATAGAATAAAAGCTATCCAGGCCTAAGTCCACGATATATAAGGCGTGGCAGGCCTATTTCAGGTTCTATGCGAAACCGCGTGCATTGCACTTCAGGATGGATGGAATTGCCCTGTCCCCCTGCCGTTAATGCATCCGGCAAGCGCTACGGGAAATTCAGGCTAATTCGCAAAATTTTACCTTTGCTGCCGTTTTGAAATTTAATTGTCAAAAAACTATTCTTGTTAGATAGCCTTCAATAGAATGGCTGGACTGCTCTGTGAATCATTCTTCAATTGTGGCTAGTAATCCTGACTGCCGGGCCCTAAGGGTGTCTCTCCATGTTAAAACAGACCACCATTGTGCTTTTTACATTTTTTGCTCTAGGTGCGCCATGCTTTGCCGATTATGATTTGGGTCGATCGGAAATCGCTGTCTCGATTAATAATGAGATCTATCCCTACAAGAATTTCGCAACTTACGTATTACCGCAGGAACACCTCGGTATTTGTCTGTTGTCAGACAATTTGGAGCGACTACGAATTACGGCGAATACTGGAACCCTCGATCCAATTGAAGATTGTAGATGGATCTGGACCGCGCCTGATGAGCCAGGCCAGGCACAGATAAACATACTCAGAGGCGATGAGCTACTGATGTCATTGAATGTGTTTGTAATGACTCCAGCCAGTGAACTGGTAAACGGGCGAATCGACAATGTCATTGTAGGTGAGTATCCTGAGCCCATCGAAGATAGCCCGATTTATCAGCAGCCCGACGGTTTCATCCGTGTAACGGAAGATATGGTCGACACGCCCGTGTCACCTAATTTCGTATTGGGTCAATTCATCACTTCTCTGGATTCCAGCTTTCCCAAATATATTGTGCTGCGGGAGCGCCTGCTGTTAAAACTCGAAGCACTGCTGGAGCGCCTCAATGAGCAAGGTATTGAAGCAGAATCTCTGGCAGTAATTGCCGGGTACATGACACCGGACTTCAATAGATCTATCGGCGGCCAGACTCATAGCCGGCATATCTATGGAGGCGCCGCCAGCGTCATCATCGACCGTGATGCAGATGGAAAGATGGATGACCTGGACGGCAATGGTGTCATCGACACACGGGATGGAGGCGTGCTTTTCGATATTATCGACGAGCTCTATTCCGAGCCAGGGAAGGAGTTTCTGAGAGGTGGTCTCTTTCTCTATAGTGCCTCTGGCGACCGCGGTCCTGCAGTCCTGCTTGATGCGAGAGGATTCAGGATGCGCTGGCCCAATGCCAGTGATGTTCCTCCCCTGCCGGAAAATTTACGCCCAAAGCACAAGCGACAGTTTGAATAGCTATCAATCTGTCAGGGTGCCTCCTCCGCTATTCGATACGCAATGCTAGTTTCCGCAACAATGCACAGGATTTTCAATGGACTGGAATGAATACATTCAAATGTTTGTCGGCTTGTTTGCGATTTCCAGCCCAATCAGCATTGTTCCGCTGTATCTCAGTTACACCGAGAACATCAAGAGTCACCGGCCACGCGTTGCCAGAACCACAGCCATCGCAGTTTCATTGATTGCGATAGTTAGTCTAGTACTGGGGCAGTCGATCCTGGCATTCTTCAGTATCAGCGTCGATGCGTTTCGGGTCGCAGGCGGTATCCTGCTGATGTTCATCGCCTTCGGAATGTTGCAAGCCCATAGCGGTAGAATCAAGCACACACCGGAGGAAGATGAGGAAGCCATTGAGAGCGCTTCCGTCGCTGTCGTTCCCCTGGCCATACCCTTAATCGCAGGTCCTGGCGTGATCAGCACGATAATTCTTTTTAATAACCAGACGGAAGGCCTTACCGACAAGATCGCCCTCTTTATTATCTGTCAGCTTCTTGCAATGACGGTCTGGATAGTCTTACATTTCGCCCCACAGATCGGTGATCGCATGAGCCGGACCGCGATGAATATAACCACACGCGTCATGGGCCTGATCCTGGCTGCAATGTCTGTGGAATTTATCGTTGGTGGTCTACGGGTACTACTTCCCGGACTAGCCTGAGGAAATTTTATGTCAGCAAAAACGGAATCTTTTGCTACCCGCTCCGCTATTATTCAGTTCTTCAATCTGGAAACCTCCGGCGTAATCATACTTGCTGGGGTGACCCTGCTCGCGCTCATCATTTCAAATACCCCGCTCTATGCGCTATATCGCGAGATTCTAACGACGCCCGTCATCGTACAAATAGGCAGTGCTGGATTGAACAAGCCTATATTACTTTGGATAAATGATGGGCTGATGGCGATCTTCTTCTGTCTGATAGCAATAGAGATAAAGAGAAAGGTATTCGCGGCACCGGACATCGGCTGGGCAGACCTCGCTCTGCCGTCAATTGGCGCACTGGGAGGCATTGCGATTCCTGCTTTAATCTACCTTGGCATGAACCTTGGGTATCCTGAGTACCACCGAGGGTGGGCAATACCCACGGCAACTGACATTGCCTTTTCGCTCGGTGTATTGATGTCGCTCGGCAGTAGAGTTCCCGAATCGCTCAAATTGTTCCTCATTATGCTCGCCGTTCTTGACGACCTGGCCGCCATTATTGTTATCGCCGTGTTTTATACGGATGAGCTTTCCCTTTTTTCACTGGGTTTAACCGCCATCGGTGCAATAGCACTTCTGGCAATGAATCGATTCAGAGTGAGATACGTAATCGCGTACATCTGGTTAGGTATCTTCATGTGGGTGTGTATGGTCAAGTCTGGCGTACACGCGACTCTCACCGGGGTAATTCTTGGTTTCGCATTACCAATGGGAATCAAAGGTGAACACGGCATCTCTCCATCGATGCAGATGGAACACGATCTGAAGTACTGGGTTACCTATATGCATCTTCCTTTATTTGCCTTTGCAAATGCTGGAGTCCCACTGGCGGGAGCGTCACTTGACTTGCTACTGGGGCCGGTGCCGATGGGTATTGCACTGGGTTTGTTGATTGGCAAACCGCTGGGTGTAACTCTCTTCGTCTGGTTAGGTACCGTCCTAAAGCTTGTCCAATTACCGCAAGATGCAAATTGGACTCAATTTATTGGAGTGGCAGTGCTGACCGGTATAGGTTTTACCATGAGCCTGTTTATTGGAACCCTGGCGTTTGGCGAAGAACTGATCATGCGCATTCGCCTGGGTGTCCTGGCCGGGTCATTTCTCGCCGCCACTATCGGCTACCTGATTCTTCGCGCCGTTTCGCCCAAACCATCCGAGGATTCTGTTCCTGTCTGAAGTGGATAGGATCCCTTACTCTCTATTCATTCTCTATCAGCTGACGCGGAGATTGCTTTATTGAGCTTGATAGTTTCTGTCTGTTTAGACTTGCGCATCAGCATGTTGAGAAATTCAACACCAATTGAAAAAGTCATAGCGAAATAGATGTAGCCCCGTGGAATATGGAAATCCAATCCTTCGGCCACCAGTGTCGCGCCAATCAGGATCAGGAAAGCCAGGGCCAGCATCTTGAAAGTAGGATGTTTCTCTACAAATTCACCGATCGGACCAGCAAGGAGCAGCATGATAACCATCGAAACCAGTATGGCGATCACCATTATCGAAAGATGATCTACCAGTCCAATAGCGGTAATAACCGAATCCACTGAGAATACCATATCGATAATACCGATCTGCAGGATAATCGCGGCATAACCTGAATGGATGATTGCACGGTCACTGGACTGCAATCGCTCCAGACTGTTGTGTATTTCATGAGTGGATTTGGCCAGCAGAAACAGCCCTCCTGCAATCAAGATCAGATCGCGACCCGAAAATTCTACTTCAAATAGAGTGAACCAGGGCTCAACCAGGCCTATTAACCAGGCAAGACTAAACAGCAGTAACATACGCATTACTAGGGCCAGACCGATGCCGAGTCTTCGTGCGGCGTTACGTTGATGAGGTGGAAGTTCTCCAACGAGAATTGAAATAAAGATGATATTGTCGATGCCGAGAATTATCTCCAGCGCTATCAATGAAAGCAGCGCTATCCAGGCTTCAGGATTGGCTAATATTTCAAACACTACTGGTACCTTTTCTGACTAATTTTGCGGTAGAACGACAAGAGTTGAAATGAAGCGATTGATACATTTTCCTCTATCTACAGAAACCATGAATTCTTAGATCGCTGTAGTTTGTTTTACTTTTCTGGATGATTCTGTCGCTCCTTCTCGCTCCTCTTGCCTAGCCAATTGCTCTTCGGCCGTGCCACTGCCACCGACCCAGCGCTCCATCAGGGCACAGGCAACAAGATCTCCGGTTACATTGATTGCCGTTCTGCTCATATCCAGAATTCGATCCACACCCATTATGAGGGCAATTCCTGACGGAGGAATCCCTACTGACTCGAGCACCATGGACAATATCACAATACCAACCCCTGGAGTCGCCGGGGAGCCGATCGATGCTCCCACTGCCATCGCCACAATCAGTGCCAGGCTTGCCAGGCCCAGGTCGATGCCGTACACCTGCGCCAGAAACACCGTGGCAACACTCTGATAGAGAGCCGTGCCATTCATGTTGATAGTGGCGCCCAGGGGAATTACAAACTGGGAGATCGAGGGCCTGACCTTAAAATGTTCCTCGGCAGTCTTTATGGAAAGCGGCATCACCGCGGCGGAGCTCGAAGTGGAAAAAGCCAATAACAGCACGTCTTTCGAATTGCGAAGGAACTTGAGCGGCGACTCCTGCACAATAACTCGCAACAAGACCAGATAGACAACCAGCATCAACAACAATCCAAGCAATACTGTTACTACATAGAATCCCATCCCCAGGAGTGAGCTGAGTCCGATCTTGGTGGAAAGCTGGGCCATTAATCCGAAAACTGCAATTGGTGCCAGTCGCATTGCCCAGCGCACTACCGTCATGCATATCTCCTGTAACGAACCCAGAAGATCGAGCATAGGCCTGGCTTGCTTCGGCGCCATTGAGACCAGCGCAATGCCAAATATTATGGAGAAGATGACTATTTGTAGCATCTCTCCTTCTACCATCGCATCGAGTGGATTGCCGGGTAACAGGCCCAGCAGGCGATCGGGCAATTCCAGTATGTTCGGTGGCAAAGGTGAGGTTCCGTTTGCAGCGGCCAGGTCTGATTGCGTTAGCAGGCCAGTCATTGAATCCCCCGGGCGAAGTAAACCGGCTATCCACAGCCCAATAGTTGCCGCTACAGCTGTTGTCGCAACAAAGAAGAGCGTAACCCGAACGCCCAGTTTCTTCAGCTGTTCCAGGTTCTCACTGGCTGCCAGACCGCGAATCACCGATGCCACCACCAGAGGAATCACTATCATCTGGATCGTGGCCAGAAAGAGTCTTCCAGGAAATGCCAGCCAATTGCCAATTGTCACGCCAACGGCAGGCTCAACCAGTCCTGACGAGGGGCCCAGCGCCGCTCCTACCAGCAAGCCTAGACCCATCCCAACCAGCACCTTGAGCCACAACCGACCCTCCACAAGTCCGGAGAGATAATGGCTCAACCGACCGAGTGACCTGGGATGTAATATTTCGAGCGCTTTAAATGGGTTTTTATTCACTTTTCTGTTCTTGCACTGAAAATGTCGTCATAAGAAAAACTAACAGCCGGTCCTGTAAGATCAGGTTACCTGATATGCTGCCCCGCTTCAGTCCTTTTCGTTGGGGCAGCTCGGCACAGAGTGTAGTTCAGATGCGTAAGCGCTAAAACAAGCGCTCGAAAATTTGTTAGATCGGCTTTATCTATTCTCTTTTATTCGAGATGATGAGAATGTACTTTCGCCACGCCCAAACTCGCTGTCCGATCCTGCTCCAGGTTATTCTCGAAATCGACCAACCCAAAACCGGGATTCAGGATCCATTCAGCTGTAAGCATCAGAATAAGTGAACTCAATAATTGATACATTCTATGTATTTGATTGCTAAATCTTTTTATTGCCGACTTGCGCAAATTTTCCTATTTATAGGACTGGCGACGGGCGCCTTAGCAGTTTTTTCCCAGGAACCTGTGATAACCATTATCGGAGCCGATCTGGCACTCGAGCGGAACATTAGATCTCATCTCGATCTGGGCAGAGTAACTTGTGAAACAGAACTGCGAAGGCTGAACCGGAATCTCCCGACGATCCGGCAAAATACCATTAGGGCCAGTCGCGCAATCGGTTATTACCACCTCGAACTGACAGCCACGTTTTCCAGAACCGAGAACTGCTGGGAGCTGCATATTCAGATTGACCCCGGCGAGCCCGTGCATATTTCCTCTCTGGACGTCAGGGTACTCAGTGACGATTCGCTCTTCGCCGATGTGCTGGAACATCTGCCGTTAGCCTCAGGAGACCAGCTGAATCATGCGAGTTATGAAACGATCAAATCGACTCTCAGTTCGACAGCAATTGAAACTGGCTTCTTTGAGGCTCGTTTCGAGACTTCACAATTGCTCCTGGACCTGCAAGAAAACACAGCGGCAGTAGTAATCCGTTTTAATCCCGGTCCACGATTTCGCTTCGGAACTGTAGAAATTGAAGCATCTGATGTGCTGTCAGATGAATTCGTCAGCCGCTACATCGATTTTTAAGTGGGTGCCTATTATTCCTCTGAGGAATTAATCACACTACGTAATTCTTTCAATGAAAGCCTCTATTTCAATGCAGTAACAGTTACGCCAGCGCTGGACCGGGCAGTCAATCAGACTATACCAATACAGGTTGCCTTACAGGTTCGTCCGCGTCGTGCTTATTCTGCCGGCGGAGGAATAACAACCGACATCGGACCACGCATCAGACTCGACTACGACGATAGATACTTGAATCCGATGGGGCATAAACTTGAAATAGACTCCGGCTTCTCGCCTATTCAACGAATGATTGAGCTGAACTATCGAATCCCCATGACGAAACCCTCAACCGAAAGCCTGAGCTTTTCGGGCGGTATTCTGAATGAAGACAACGACACGTTTGCATCCGAGTCATTCAAATTAGGATCAACTTACAGTTTGATCAACAGAAATGATTGGCGTCAGAATTACTTTGTGAATTTTCAGCACGATGACTATCAAATCAATGAAGAAAACGAGATCGCTGATACACTGATCACTGGAATTAATCTTGCACGCACTCGCGCTGACGATGCGTTGTATCCTCGCCGTGGCTGGCGCTTGTTCGCTCAATTAAGTGGTGCCTCAGAGGATGTGCTTTCGACCGAATCATTCCTGCAGTTCAACGTGAACGGAAAGCTGATTCGCTCATTCGGTCCGGGCAGGTTCCTGATGAATTTTCAAGCCGGCACGACTCTTGTTGATGATATTGGGCAACTTCCTGTATCTGTTCAGTATTTTACGGGGGGAGACCAGAGTGTCAGAGGCTATAAATACCAGTCATTGGGGCCAACCAACGCGGCAGGCGAAGTAGTTGGAGGTAAGCATTTCCTGACCGGAAGTATTGAGTACGATTTCAATATCCGCCCTGCGTGGAAGCTCGCTGTATTTGCGGATGCCGGAAACGCCTTTAATGAATTTAATAATTTCGAAGTAAAAAAGAGTGTCGGCCTGGGTCTACGCTGGATGTCCCCGATCGGCCCGATTCGAGTCGACTTGGCTTCAGCGCTCGATGATGATAATAAGTTTCGACTGCATATCAGCATGGGCCCTGATCTATGACGCAGACTATCCGCAAGAAATGGCGAATACTGCCCATGGTAATACTCTTGCTGTTAGGCACGGTCTTTCTCCTGGTCAGCCTGGTGTTCGTCGCGCTGAGTACCCAAAGCGGCAACCGTTGGGTAGTGTCGCAATTGGTCGCTCGGCTGAATCAGGTAGGAGGCTACTCGCTCAACTTCCAAAGCATGGATGGAACCCTGGTGCAGGGGTTGCAGCTGAGAGGGCTTACCTTTGTTAATCCTGATGTAGACATTGCACTCGGTGAAATTCAGATTAGTTGGAATCCCTATTCAATCTTGTCCGGCAATGTCTACCTGTCTGAATTGCGCCTCTCAGACGCGATCTTGATACCGACTGGCTCAGATGGAGCTGTTGAATCATCGGCGTCCCCGGTAGAAGTCGGCCTGTTCAATCCCCCAGGTTTTTCTATCGAGATAGGTACGCTGGAAATCACGCGAGCAGAGCTTAGACTGCAGCAACAGAGATTGCAGCTGGATAGCTTTACCACTAATGCGCGGTTGAACGGACTCGACCTTGCATTGAGCAATGCCCATCTGAGATCTCCGCAACTGATTCTCAATGGCGATGCCCAAATCTACCTTTCCAACTTCTTTCCAATGAATGCGAGTCTTGATTGGCGTGCCGAGATTAACTCATTGAAAGAACTGTCCGGCTCTGTCAGCCTGGTTGGAAACATCGATTCTCTAGAAATTGAGAACCGATTGTTGGAGCCGGCGGCCGTTCGATCAACTGGCTCTGTAAAAACCGGTTTGGGTAGCTCGGCTCTTGCTTTCGACCTGACCCACAAAGCGGACGATTTTCGCTATCTGCAGACACTGTTAGACAACGTAGTCCTCAATGCAGTCATCCTGCGTACCAGCGGCAATCCTGCCGAAATTTTCCTGGAGCTTAGCAGTAATATTGAAACAGACTATCTACCAACCCTGCAATTCAGCGGCAATGCCATCTACACAGATCGCCATCTGGACCTCAATTCCTACTCTATTAGTACCGCAAGCGGTAACGTAATCGGATCGGCGGATCTCGCCTGGGTAGAAAATTTACAGGGCTCACTGAATTATCAATCTAGCCATCAGAATCCTTTAAACGATTTCGATATCGACTTTGAACTGCCGTTGGATCTCACCGAGATAACAAGCTCGGGAACCTGGAGCTTCGAACTGCTTGAAACTGGCGTGCGGGGTGAACTGGAGCTTGACGCCATCGCTGGGAAAATTGGCCCTTACAACCTGACCGGAAACGGTGCACTCGGTATAGAAGGAAATACGGTCTCCATCAGCCAGCTGGTTCTGGAGACCGATTCGAATCAGTTACTCCTGCAAGGCGAGATCGCCGACTCAATCAATATCGATTGGTCGATTAATGCCCCTGAATTGCAGCAGGTTTTGACGGGATTGCAGGGCAGTGCAATTGGCAGCGGCAGGTTGACGGGAAGTGTTGCTGATCCCACGATTGTCTTGCAGATTGCGGCGGCAGACTTGCAGTACGCTGACTACGCCATCGCAGAATTGAACTTGAGTCTGGACAGAACCAACGCCGTCTACCAGGCAGCTATCGAATTGACTGAAGCAAGTATTGCCACCAGCTCCATTCAGGAGGAGCTTGCGTCAGTTCTAATCCAGATTCAGGGTCTAAGCACCCGGCATTCTCTTTCGGTAGATATTGAATCCGGCTACGGAAGTCTGCTGCTGGCTCTGGAAGGGGGTATCCCCGATCAGGCAGCATTGGAGTGGCAGGGTACCCTGCTCGAAGTTTCATTGGATTCCGCAATTGGAACCTGGTCAAGCAATTCAACAGCCAGTATTTCAGTGAGTGAATCCAGCATCAATCTACGCAACAACTGCTGGGAGCAACGCGAAGCGCAACTTTGCATCGATTTACAACGGCAGGCAGGCCAGGAAATTCAATTGGCTGCTTCACTGCAGGGATACGTGATCGAAATAGACAGCAGCACCCCTACCGGAGTTGTGGACCTCGCAAGCTTTTTACCAGAATCTATTTACCTGCCGGAAAACCTGTCATTGCATGGTACGGTCAATGCAACCCTAAACCTGTTGTTAGCTGCAAACCTCGACCCGGTAGTGGATATTACATTGCTCAGTAGTGATGCGGAGTTCACTATCAAGGCTATCCAGCAAGAACAGGATAACGACTTGCTCGAAGATGAACTGTCTCAAGATCAGCAATACACACTGAATGTGGTGGATATTTCAGGTCAGTCCCGTGAAGGTCATTGGGATTTTTCCAGCAATATCAGTTTCTCCAGACAAAATATCGACGAGAGCGACCTGGGACTTACTGCCGCTATAAACTCCAGGATTTCCATCGATGCGGAAAATCGCTTATCAGGAACCGCGAATCTTGAACTCGAGGATCTCGCCTGGGTAGAGGCAATCCTGCCAGAAATCTCCAATACCCACGGCAACTTGAGTGGAGAAATAGTTCTCGCTGGCAGTCTTGGTCAACCTGCCGTTACGGGCAACCTGGTTCTGGAGAATGGTGAATTCTCCATTCTCAGGAGCGGGATCACACTCAGCGAGATAAACACTCGGATTAACAGCACCAGCGTGAGTTCCCTGAACCTGAGTGGCGAACTTACTTCTGGCCCTGGCAAAATAGACTTCGATGGTGAGATAAATAACCTGTTTTCAGTCGAACGGCGCCTTGCAGTACAGATTAGCGGTAACGACTTTCAAGTAGCCGATCTTCCAGACTTGCAATTGAACGTCTCTCCGGAACTTCACTTAATCGCCAACCGGGAAGCAATTGATTTAGGCGGTTCTCTGCTATTACCAGTATTGAATCTACAGCTTATTCAATTACCCGAAGCGGCCGTTGATATATCCAGGGACGCGATAGTTGTGCGCTACCCGCCAGACCGACCAGAACTGGCACGCTCTATTTCTTCGAGTCAGGGCACCCTGTTCGACATCCCGGTGACTGCCGATGTCGAGATCGTACTGGGCGAGCAGGTAAATTTTAGAGGTTTTGGTCTGAACGCAGATCTTGAGGGATCTCTGGGAATTCAGCAGCAAGCCAATGGTGCTAATCTGACCTATGGCGAACTCAACGTTTCGGAAGGCACTTACCAGATCTATGGACAGACTCTGCAATTACGACAAGGCAAGCTGCTATTTTTCGGTGCCTACGACAATCCCGCACTGGACGTTCGCGCCGTTCGAGAAATTGAGGAGGTCACTGTTGGCGTATTAATGAACGGGACCCTGAAAAACATAAACAGCCAGCTGTATTCAACACCCGCTCTGGCCGAGAACGATATCATCGCGATGTTGGCTACCGGTCGGCCATTTTCGGAAGTCGGCAATCAGGACAGCGCCGCCTTGCTGGGTGTAATCGCCAGGCTCGGCATTAACCGCGGACAATCACTCACCAACCAGATTAAAGACCAATTGGGGTTAGACACGCTGGGCGTTGACACCACTAATGACTTGAACAATAGCGTTTTAACCATCGGCAAATACCTTACGCCAGATATTTTCGTACGCTACGGCTACGGTTTGTTCGATCGACAGACTAAACTGGCAATCGACTACGCATTGTCAGAGCGTATAAAACTGCAGGCTGAATCGGGTGAATATCAGAGCGTCGATATCACCTATACCGTAGAAAGGTGAGGCTTGGAATCCTCAATGCGCTGTGTAACAGTATCCATTGAGCGCAAGGTATTCAACCCGAAATATCCCGCGTGCAATGTGGTCACTCGATAAGTTTCTATTTGTCTCCGTCAATGGCATTCGCGCATCTGAAACAGCCGCAATCAATCAGAAGCTTGCCAGGGAGACCGGGCCGCTAAACGCCTTCGGGTCCCAATTGGGCTAAAACACTGTTGGAGAAAATGGAAAATAATATGATTCAGAGCATACTGTTTGACCCTGGTACAAAATCAGCGAAATTCGGTGGCAGCGAACTCATTAAAGAGTGGCATGCACAGAAAGATTCAGTCCTCTGGTTGGACATCGGCGATACTGATCAGTCAGAAGAATTGTCAGTGTTGCGAGATTTTGGATTTCATGAACTCGCAATCCAGGATGCACTGCGCAAGCGCCACCCACCTAAAATCGAAGTATTCGAAAACTATATTTTTTTCCTGCTTCGTGATCTTGCCTCGCATGATCTTGGTATCGATTCTGAGGTGGCACAGCTTGCGCTCTTTGTCGGTGACAGACTTGTGGTAACGAGACATCGCGAAACTTCTGCCACAACCAATTGGGTTTACCAGCGTATTAAATCGAATCCCCTGATTCTGGAAGAAGGAGCTCCGGCGATAGCCCTGCGAATTTGCAATCGGCTGGTGCGTCGTTACGTGAGAATGCTGATTGAATTTGAAGTTAGGTTGGATGATCTCGAAGAAGAGATGTTTGCCAAGCCATCCGATGACTTGTTGTCTGAGCTCACCGGATACAAATCGAGATTGAGATATCTGAAGAGAAATGCCAGTTATCACAAATTGATCGCAAGTCTACTCAAAGAAAACAGACCCGAATTGTTTAGCGCTGACCTGGCTCATGAAATTATTGATTTGTATGAGCAAATTGAGCGAACCGGAAGCCTGTCCGAGTTGTACTATGATGTTCTGAAGGACTTGTCAGATGGCTATCTGGCCCTATCTTCCCATCGACTGAATCGTGTCATGCAATTTCTGACTGTAATCACCGTGATATTTGTGCCGTTAACCTTTCTGGCGGGTATCTACGGTATGAACTTTGACTACATGCCCGAACTCAATTTCCGCTCCAGCTATTTTATGGTTCTCGGTGTTATGCTCACAGTGGCAATTTCACAGCTGTTCCTGTTTCGCCGCAAGGGGTGGCTATAGTGGCCGAAACAACCGCAAATCTCACAGATCTGTCTGTCTTGAGTTCACTATTCGATGATTTCATCCACTGGTTGCAATCCTCAGTATTTGTTGTCGACACCCTGATTGGAATCGGAATTGTAATCCTTGCCGGGTTAATTGCATGGCCTCTGGCAGGAATTCTGCGCACCAGGCTGGAGAGGATGTCCAGAAGGCACTCCCGTTACCGAATTCTGGTCAGCATCTGGAAGACTTCGACTGATTTGTCCTTTCCGGCTGTCTGGCTAGCTCTGCAATGGATTTCTGTATTGATAACCGCCAGGCTTGCTTTTGCCAACGGCCCTCTGGTTATCACCAGCAGCCTGCTTGCCGCCTGGGTGATCGTACGATTCGTCACCATGTTCGTGTCCAGCCCATTCTGGTCTCAAACAATTGCGATCTCCGCATGGCTGGTCGCCGCACTGAATATCCTGGGGTTTCTGAGTGAGACTGTCGCTTTCCTCGATGGCGCTTCTTTCACGATCGGCCAGGTGACGATTTCGATCCTGGCGATAATACAGGGAGTGATTACCCTGGGCGTTCTACTCTGGATTACATCGATCGTCAGTCAGATTACCGAGAGCAAACTGAAATCATCTGTAAATCTGACTCCCTCCATGCAGGTGTTGTCGATAAAATTCCTACATATCGGACTCGGCTCCATTGCCTTTATCACAGCGCTGGCAATCGTTGGCGTAGATCTCACAGCGCTGGCTGTGGTAGGGGGCGCTGTTGGTGTCGGTCTCGGGTTTGGACTACAAAAAATCTTCGCCAACCTTATCAGTGGATTCATTCTATTGATGGATAAATCCATAAAGCCGGGCGATGTAATCGCCATTGAGGACTTTTTTGGTAGAGTCGATGCATTGGGCGCAAGATATGTGTCGGTAACAACACTGGATGGCATCGAGCACCTGATTCCCAATGAAGAGCTGATCGCAAACCGGGTAGAAAACTGGTCTCATTCTCAGAACCTGCTCAGGTTAAGACAGTCTGTAGGGGTACACTACAGATCTGATATCCACAAAGCCATGCAGTTATGTCTGGATGCGATAGACGAAGTAGACAGGATCCTCAAGGATCCTCAGCCCAAATGTTTGCTTAGAGAATTTGGTGACAGTTCTGTCGATCTGGAAATTCGCTTCTGGATAAATGATCCTATGAATGGTCGGGCAAACGTGATCAGTCAGGTACTTCTGTTAATCTGGGATAAGTTTCACGAACACGGCATAGAAATCCCCTATCCGCAAAGAGACCTGCATATCAGATCCTCGAGTATTGGTAAATTGTCGGAAGATCCAGGAGAATCACCGCAAGCCGACTAACGATCAAAAAATTCCTTGGGCGGTTTTCTGAATCAACCCCCAAAAAGAAATGAAGATCCACTATCGACCAAGTAACTAATCTTCAAAATATTCCTGCCCAATACTAATCAGAACGTTAGAGAATCTCGATCCGTTCAAGTGAGCTCGGCAAATTGCTGGATGCTAATTTGTATAGGACTCTTGCTGTGAATTAGCGATCGATTGACTATTGTTCATTAAGGGAGGGTCGCAGCTCCATTTGAATAGTTAGCCCTAATTTCACTGCGAAAGACATCCAACCGCAAAGACTATGTGCCTGAATTTGACTAGCCCTCAATCGAAAACCAGAAGAACTTCGCCGACTTCTCAGCCAGCATGGGAACTTGCTACTACCTCACCACTACCGTCACATCCGAATACGTGGTGTAGATTCCATCGTCGGCATAGGCGCGTAATACGTAGGTACCGCTCTGACTGAAGCTCGCTGCTGCTGTGATCTCTTGGCCCGCAGGATCAAGAGAAGCTACCGCCGTATCAAAATTGACCTGACCCGGACCACGGTATTTTATCCAGCTGACAGCCAGACCAGTTTCGTCTGCGGCAATATAGTTGACGATACTCTGGGACTTGGGTGAATTACGACCAATACCCCCTCCAACTACCGGGAGTGCATTGGGCAGTGGCTCCATCTCTGAACGACGGTTTCCTTCGTACGCCCCGGGGAGCCCGTCATCGCGCGCGAACACTCTTAGTGCCAGGGAATTGCCCGGAGTTGTGGATAATTGCCCTTCCACTCCAACCATTCGAATAATGGGCGGTTGGTTCGCATACTCAATTTCCGTGCGACCATTAGTGCCGCGACCGCGATTGGCACCCCACACACCTTCGTCAACGCTCCAGATATTCTCTCGTTCCAGCGTTCCTACGGCTGTATGCGTTTCGCCGTGGTGATTTACGGTCCAGACCAACTCCTTACCCACAAAATCGGCTGGCACCTGAACACCGAACACAAACTGCTGGCGTCTGGGATAGAAGTAAGTAGGCTGACCGCGGTCGATCGAGCCCGCGTTATCCAGCAGCAAGCTCGGGTCAACGGGTCCGGCATTAGCGACACCGTCCGCCACCTGAAACGAATTACTATCACCGAGTGGTATATCAGGGTATTCGTTGTAGTTTCTGTTCAGATAACCAAACCACATTGTGTAACTACCATCGATGTTCTTTTCAAAGCCCTCAAATATCGGCTGAATGCTCTGACCGAAACGGTGCAGTGTCTGCGCCGTTACTGTCCCACTGGACAGCAGCACCACAATCAGCAATATCGCGCTGGAGAATGCTAGCCTCGCTCGATTAAACATGGTTGAGTGGCTCCTTGGATTCTTATTGTGTCAACTCACTGATGTTCAGTCACTGCCAGCAATCGAGCGAGCGCGTCGCTCTTCAACCGCTGCCGTATATTCCTCATCGGACAGTTCATACCAGCTAATCCATGAGAATGACATATCATCGGTGGAGCGCTGGCCGAAACCTACCCAGTTGCGGGAATCTCCCGCCCAGGGGTTACTGTTTGAGTTGTTATACCAGCTAGTTACATGCAGCATGGATCCCTTGGGAATCAGCGGTTGCACTTCTTCAACATAGTTATAGGCGATATGCCAACCAAAATCCCAATCTGCGCAACTCAGTGTCTGCCGGCGATTGTCCTGATAGATCACTTCCAGACACTGACGTGTCCCCAGGTTATGAAGATGGGGCTGGAATGTCGTTATCCGAATATTCCTGGTCATGAATTCATAGCCATCGGTGCGGATAGTCTCTTCTCCACCGGGCAGATCGAGATCTTCGTTATCCGCCATGTGGGAGCGCACCAGTATATTTTCCGGCTCTTCATCGATCGGTAGAAACCACAGTCCCAATCTGGTGCGATCAGTATGATCCAGACCATCGGGGCTGGAAGCATAATGTATGTTCCAGTTCAGCCTGGTGCCCGCCTTAATAAGCTGGCCGGTACCGGGTGGATTAATGTCGGCAGTCTTGCCAAGGGCATATTCACTAAGAAACCCTCCTCCACCTTCGGGGAACTCCATGGAAGTGACCGCATGGTGGACCACTGGAAATCCGTCCGCTGAGGGCTTGGTCTCAAACGCCTTGATCCAACGATCTTCAGTGAGCCCCGTGTCGCTATAAAATGTCATCCACCAGTTGGGACCACCGGCAGGAACGTTAAACGGGTCAGGGATTGGAATAATCAGGTCCGGTGGACGGCCCATCTCGTCTTCGAGCGTCCAGGCGACGTTGTCCTCGAAGAATGGAACAGAGGGCAGGTTCACCATTGAACCCTGGGCTGCCCCTGTGTCTACCCAGCTTACAATGGTGGCGATCTCTGCATCGGTTAATGAACGATCATCCTCGAAGCCCTGCACCCCGACTGTCTTGTCTATAAAATAGGGGGGCATCTTGCGATTGGCGACCCGGTCCTTGATTATGGGAGCCCAGGCTCTGACTGTCGCATAGTCGATTAACGACATCGGCGCTATGGAATCAGGCCGATGGCATTCCACGCATTTGTCATAGATGATGGGAGCTACATGGTCAGCAAACGTCAATGTCGCGCCGCTGGTTTGTTGGCCAAGGGCCGGAGCCGCAGAAAGGATAACGAGAAAGGCGCCCAAAACGCCCAGAGAATAGCTATACCACGGCTTTGAATGTGTACTGCTTGTTGAATTGACCACCTGGCAACCTCCTACATTTCTTCGTCAACGTGCGCCTGCTATAGCTGGCGGGCGAGATCGAGATTTGCTTTGTTGTTGAATGAGGGTTCGCTCTGAAACAGAGTAATGATGATAAAGGGCCGCAGTCAAGTACTTCCGGGGCGACTTGTAGTATCAGAGGTAGACTTTGACTCCACAACGCCCATGAAATCCCTTCGCTGGGCGTGGAATGAAGGTCGATTCTGTCAGCCACTATTGACTCTATTTGCTTATCATTGCTACCTAAGCATGTACACTGCACGTAGTAACATCATGGTTGAGACTTAATCGTGTGAATTCATGGAGAATATTATGATCAGATTAGTGAAAACATTGTCCTTTATCGCCGCAATTGTGGTGCTAGCCTCCTGCGCGGCTTCGGTAGCTCCTGGAGTGGGTTCGTGGAACGTGAACATCAGCACGCCAGTGGGAGAGCAATCCGGAGTATGGACATTTTCAGGCGATGGCACAGGAGTAATGGGGAGTGATCAGGGGGATCAGAATATTGAGGGTGTAATGCTGGATGGCAATAGCATTAGTTTTGATGTCGACATCGATGCCGGCGGTCAGAGTCTCAGCCTGAGCTTTAGTGGAATGGTAGATGGTGATTCTCTCGATGGCGAATTCGCCAGCGACTTCGGCGCATTTGCTGTATCCGGCACACGACAATAGCTGACAGAGATGCAGCCCGCACTCAGATTCGACAGAAAGCGCAGCCTGTTTCGATAAAAAATAACAACGCAGGCCTAATCCAATGAACTCATTTTTTTGCTGAAAAATAGGATCTGAATTTTTGTGAAGAGTGACTGCTCAGCTTTCACAGTGAGAACTTGAAAATCATCCCGAGGGAGCCTCTGCACAAGACACAGGAGAGTAGAGACAGGGCTATCCGCGCAGATAGGCGTCCGTACCATCCAGCCAGTCTTCGCGGCGCGGTGCCCACATGTCGATTTCTTCCACCTCGCCAATGCAGGTTGCCTGGTGTGGAACATGCGCCGGTATCACAACCACATCTCCCGGGCCGAGCATCATCTCCTTCGGATCTTCACCACCAAACACGAAGTGCATCTGCCCGCTGAGCACCTGGGTAATCTGTTCGTTGTGATGGCTGTGCATGGGCACCTTAAATCCAGCTTTGAAATAAATGCGCGCCACCGTCATTTTTTCTCCTGTGACGATGCGGCGCTGCATGCCTTCATTCACAGTTTCGAGTTCAATGGTGTTCCAGTTGATCGATTGCAAGGTCTGATTGCTCATAACTTTCCCGGGATAACTACGCAGCAAAAAAGGCGCTGAGGACAACTCCCAGGCGCCTTTTGTTACCTACGTTTTATGATGACCGTCACATAGGGTGATTGAGCAGGCTAGCGTAATTCAGTTGCGTCGCGCCCGTCTCGTGGCGCACCGGTGCCAGACGATCCCATGAAGAACTTGCGTCCGTCTTCGAAAGTCACATCACGACCGTTGGCACGCGCGCTGCGGTCCTTGCTCTGGTAACCGTCGACTACGATTACGGTGCCGGGAGTAATGGTTTCGCGCGACAGCCCGCGTCTTAACAAGGTATTAGGCGTACCACCCTCGACCATCCAGACCTGCTTGCTGCCGTCATCGAGGGTGACCTCCAGGTGAATCCAGGTGTGGGGATTTACCCACTCCACTCTGACGATAGGCCCACGCAGAACCACCGGGCGATTCGGATCGAACTCGGCACTAAAGGCGTGGTGCGCGACAACTGGTCCACCGGCAGCCATAATCAAACCAGCCAGGGCAAATCCGGCTACAGCAATTCTGATAATCATACGAGTATGCTTGCGCATAGTATTTCTCCTAACTTTTTAAAAACTGAATCTCCTCAAGCCCACATTAACGAGTGGGGTTTGGGACTCCACCAGGATCCTCTCCGCGGTATTCTGCCTCGAGCAGGCGAGCACCCTTCATGATGCCTTCCAATGCGTAGTTCGCTTCATGGCAGGCATACTCGAAAACCTTGTTCGGGCTTCGCGGCCAGGCATACTCACCGGTGAACGGCGCAGTCCACACACTAGGATCTTCAACCGTGAAGGTGTAAACCAACTTGTCGGCACTCTCCATGCGGAATCGTTCGGTTACCTTCATGTCTTTCGAACCCTGAGAAAATGCCGGAACGTCGCGGAAATTCGTAGTCTCGACGACCAGCGTATCGCCCTCCCACCAGCCTATGGAATCGCCAAGCCACTTCTGAATTTCAGCTGGGTCGTGCTCGGCGTTCATGCGCACGATTCTCGCCTCGTGAACCATCTCGACTTGAATCACCACGGTGTCCTCACTCTGGACGATCCGCTTATGATTGTTATAAAGCGCCGGAAGCATTGGAGGTCCACCGGTTGAGCTGAAGCTTAGCAGACAGCGCTCGGCGAAAGGTCGTTGTTCGGGATTGTCATAGGGCCCTGGCGCATCCAGCCCGGCATCTAACCAGTAGGCAGTACCATCATTCGCTCCACCCTCTCGACGAGGTGCGGCTTCGCCTGCCCCAAGTGCAGCCCGGCGCGCTTGTCGGCGTTCATCAGTCACTGGTGGAAAGCTGCCATCGGGCGGGTCAATCAGAATCGATGTACGCCATTCACCATCGATCTGAAACGCATCAGTACCGCGGTCGATCCAGAAGGTATTGTAGCCACCTACATTACCCGAAGCGCCGGTGGAGCCATCTCCACCTTGTGGTGGCGCACTGCGATTTGGATCGCTGGCTTGCTGGCGTTCGTCGTTTCGCTGTCGTTCTTCGGCGGCAATCACGGCGGCCTCATCATTAGTCAGGAACTGCTTGTCTGCAAATTGCGCCGGGCGTACCAACGGCGTCAATGTAGACACATCATAGGTACCTGACAAATCCGGATGTCCGCTCGGCGTACGGGGAATGCCATCATTCTGTGCCGTAACGAGCGGAGTAAGTACCAGGCCAATAATGGCCAGCATGCTGAGACACGATTTCTTGATTGGATTGTGCATTTTATTTCTCCTGACCTCAGTCGATTAGCGCGGCAGTGGATACCTGCGCGCCTCACCATAAATTAGCTCTTCTACAAATTCCACACACCGAAAATCCATCAATCGGGCGTTCTCTTCGATGCGCCGATAGAGCGGCATCTTGATAGTAAACGGCTCTGATAACACCAGGGGGTCTTCGATTGTCGCCTCGTAATCGATATGATTCGGGCCGATCATTGTGTACCGCTCGATCACGCGCATCTGATAACTGTGGTGGCTCCCTGCCCGGTCCAGCCAGGTCTGGTCGCCCAGACCGGTTACTTCCACCACTAGTGTGTCACCTTCCCACTGACCCACCGACCATCCCATCCAGGAATCAACCTGAGAAGAACCCGGGTTGTCCAGAAAAATGTCTCGCACCGCACCGGCGAACTGGTAAGCGATGAAGAAATCGTTTTCACTCTGGATAATCTGAAACGGCATGGGCATGTAGGTGGCACGTGGTACTCCGGGCATGTAGCACTTAACCTCAGGGTCCCGGTCGATCCAGTTCGCCATGTTTTCTTCTTTGAGTGCTCGTGCTTGCGGGGTATAGGGAATCTTTCCACCGCCTACAATGACTCCCATGCTGCCTGGCACTGCACCCACTGCGCCTAAGCGAAGCGTTGGGATATCTGGTACGGGATTTACAGGCCCTTCACGCATCTGCAATGAATGTCGAGCGATATGGGGTTCAAGGTCGTAATTTGCCTCGTTCAATACCTGCCAGATACCACTCATGTCCGGAAGTCCATTGGACAACCGCGGAATGTTTTGTGCAATTGCGGTCGAAGTCGCCAGCAGCAGCGCCAGAGCCAGTGTGAGAAAGTTAACCAAAGCCTTCATTCGATACTCCCGATAACCGAGCTTTGAATAGTAAAAACCCGTACCTGTATTCCTTTTATTCCAGAGGCTAGTCTAGCCCGAGGTAATTCTCGCCGCAAGCAACTCACCGCATGGCAGAAGCCTCTCAGCCTTACAACTGAACACCAGCGAGTTCTCGGGGGAGCAGGCCTCTGGTGCTCCGCAGAGGCTAATTCTGCGCCAGCCTGGTAGGCGGCAATTGGCGGTCTGCACTGGTCTCACTAAATTGTAGATTGGCCAGGTTGGCATATAAATCACAACTCTTCATCAAGTCACGGTGAGAGCCCTGGGCGATGAGTTTCCCGGCATCCAGCACGACTATTCTGTCGACGTTCTTCACGGTGGCCAGCCTGTGGGCGATAATTATCGAAGTGCGATTCTGCATCAAGCGTTCCAGGGCCAGTTGTACCTGGCGCTCGCTTTCAGCATCCAGCGCACTGGTGGCCTCATCAAGCAATAATATTTCCGGGTCTTTCAGAATCGCCCGTGCGATAGCGATGCGCTGTTTCTGACCCCCGGAGAGACGAATCCCTGACTCTCCGAGAAAACTGTCATATTGCTCGGGTAGCTCTTCGATAAAATTACTGGCATAAGCTGAACTCGCAGCCTGCTTCAGTTCATCCTGGCTCGCCTGGGGTTTTCCATACCGAATATTGTCCCATACATTACCGGTAAACATAGCGGGCTGTTGTGCAACCACGGCTATATGACTGCGCAATTCTTCTGGATCCAGATCGCGTATGTCGATTCCTTCCAGTTTGATACTGCCGGCACTCGGGTCATAGAAACGCAATATCAGGTCAAAAAGCGTTGATTTACCTGCACCCGACGGTCCTACCAGCGCCACATTCTCGCCTGGTTCAATGCGCAGAGAAATGCCGTCCAATGCCTTAATCTCCTTACGTGAAGGATAGGCGAAGGTGAGGTGTTCCAGGGTAAGTGCTCCCCTGGGCTTTCCAATGAATCGTTTCGGTTCGGAAGGCGCCGTGATCTCGTTCTCGGCATGCAGCAGATCCATCAGTCTTTCCAATGCGCCGGCGGCTCTCTGCAGTTCAGCAATGACTCCACTGATAGCAGCGACCGCCATCGCCACCATCACCGCATAAATAACGAATGCCGTAAGTTCACCCGCTGACATCACCCCATTAATCACATCCTGCCCACCTACCCATATCATGATTGCTATGGCAGTAAACACCAGAGTCATTACGGCAGTGATCAGGAATGAATTTGTCTTAATTCTGGATAGCGCAACCTGGAAGGCGGCTTCAACATGCTCAGTAAATTCAGTCCGATCATAATCCTGATGGTTGTAAGCCTGTACCGTCTTGATCTGCTGAATACTCTCGCCAACATACGCGCCAACATTGGCAATCTGGTCTTGGGTGCTGCGTGACAAACGTCTTACCTTGCGACCGAAAAACATGATGGGTCCAACCACCAACGGAATACAGATCATAACCACACTGGTGAGTCGCGGATTGGTAATAAATAGAAAGATCGTCCCACCCAGGAGGAGTAACAGGTTACGCAGTGCGATGGAAGCTGAAGAACCAATGACTGATTGAATAAGCGTTGTATCAGTAGTGATGCGGGATTGAATTTCGCCACTGAGGTTTTCTTCGAAGTAACCGGGGTGTAAATCGATAATGTGAGAAAAAACGGATTTGCGCAGATCGGCGGTAACTCGCTCTCCCAGCCAGGACACCCAGTAGAACCTGGCAAAGGTTCCAACTGCCTGCAGCACAGCGATAATCAGGAATCCAACAATTGCCTGGTTCAGTGAAGTAGTAGAACTGGCCACAAACCCCTGATCAACAATGATGCGCACATATTGGACCAGGGCAAGGTTCAAGCCAGCAGTAAGCACCAGCGCTATGCTGGCCCAGACAATCTGCTTTTTGTAGGGTTTTAGAAACCGCAACGCGCCTGCTAGGCGAAAACTGCGAGGGTCATCAGGCATGCGCGCAATCTAACAGTAGTGTGTTGAAAAGCCAATCGAAGCTGGTGATTGCAACGCGTGGGTATTGGTCCTGCAACCAAACAAGGCGGAAGGATCAACAACGATCCCTCCGCCTCACTCTATAGAGCTATTGAGTTGAATACTTCGTGAAAGCACCACCGGCCGACGCCAGCGAATTCGGTCCTTCGGCGGCGTAGACGTTGCCGTCAGCATCAACCGCCACACCTTCACCAGCGGTGCCTTGATAGACACGATCATCGCGCTCGAATGGCTGGATCAGGGCCGTGATGTGGTCATCATCTATATGCCCGATGCGCACCCCGTTTCTCCAGCCCACATGATTGGTCGGCCCGGATTCCGAGTCGATGGCATACAGCATATCGTCATCGGTTATGAAGAGCCCGCTGATACGGCCGTACATGTAGCGCGATTCCAGGTAGTTGCCTTCCTGATCGAAAATCTCGATGCGATGGTTACCGCGGTCAGCAACCCAGAGGCGACCGCGGGAGTCGAACTCGAGCGCATGGGGTGTGCGGAATTCACCATGGCGTACGCCAATCTGGCCCCATTCCTTGAGGCGTGTGCCATCGGCAGAAAACTTGATGATGCGTGCCGTGGAACCTTCTGCGATGCCTTCCGCCATTGCCTGATTGCTGGTCATGCCCTGGCCATTGTGCCCATCGGAGACATAGATACTGCCATCGGGCCCAACGATTACATCGTTGGGCTGGTTGAACTGATTCGGGCCACTGCCAGCCTGCCCTGCGGTGCCAAGGCTCATGAGTAGCTCGCCATCGGGGCTGAATTTATGCACCTGGTGACCTTTGGTCCTGGCTGCATTGTTGGCAAAGTCCGTTACCCAGACATTGCCGTCGTCATCAACATGGATGCCGTGTGGCGTCATCATGATGCCACCACCGAAATTGGCGAGAACTGCGCCGGTATCGCGATCAAATTTGAATATAGGATCTACTGGATTGGTGTCACAGTTGACGGGAGTTCCGCCGCCAAAAGTCCCCGCACCGCACCGCTCGTACGCCCAGATATGACCGTCGATTGGATCGATGTCGATTCCGGCCGTCGAACCCCATTCCCTCCCGGCAGGAAGATCGCCCCAGTTGCGCGTAACAACTGGATTCGGATTCGGCATACCTTCGCCTGAGATCGGATTGCCGGTGCTCATGGTCGATGTGGCCATAGCTCCGGTATTGGCATCGCCACACCCCAGCAGGAGTACGGAAATGCTGGCAATCAGCATTGAAAAGAGAATTCGTAAAGATGACATGGCAGCTCCTTTATTAACATTGGTAGTAGAGCGAAAGAATGTCTGATGAGCATAAAAGCTATCGGCGCCCAAGTCTATGCCACGAAGGCAGAAAATTCGTACTGACTTCAGGTGTAGAGCTGGGCAGGGAATACCAAACTGGCCTATCGGTTCACCGGCAATAGAATCTGTTCCAATCAAGCGGGCAATGAAGCGCCCTTTGTTTACACCCTACCCTGCTTTGATTCAGCGGTGCAGAGGCGCCGCTAAATTGCATCGTCACAATTTGATACTTCTGCCTGCTTACCCAACTGCGGTATTATCATTGCTAAGCCAGTGGATAACGGGTCCTTGACCTTTTTGAGCAGACTGGCATAGAAGAGACGATAGTGATGCGTAAGAATCGACATCCAGCAGACTAAGTGTAGCTTGAATTACATTTGCAGGTTGAGCTGTGTCATGCTTGTGCTGATCTTTTCGCTAGACACTTCATAAAATAGCACCATGACGCTATTCAAGATCAGTTAATCCTCGAATAGCGACAGCTATCGAGAAACCAGATTCACAAAATAATAATATTCGCCCGCATTAGAGGTAAGATAAATGAATACCAAATCTCCTAAATTGTTCCTGACTGCATGTGTACTAATTCTTTCTTTCACAGCGTCCGCTCAGGATGAAAATCCCTTTATTGGAACCTGGGATATTGACAAGCCTGCCTCAAATTTCAGTAGCTTTCCAGTTCCAGCAACTATGTCTCGCACCTATCAGAGCGTGGGAGACGGTGCGTACATGTATCTCGTTGCAACCGTAAACGAAGATGGCAGCGTAGGGGGCAGTTCTGCTACTTACAAATATGATAGTCGTGAATACCCTATAGCCAGTTTAACCCAGAATGCATCGACAACTATTTCGTATCGAAGATTGAACGAAAAGACTGTCGAATACACTATTAGAATTGAGGGCAGAGTTTCACAGATAGGCGCAAAAACCATTTCGGCTGATGGAAGAGTGCTAACTATAGCCATCCAAACAATTAATGCTCAGGGCGAAATCAACAACCAGATTCTTGCATTCAATAGAAGACGCTAGGTCAAGGTTTATTTTCTAGAGGAAAGGTCAGCTTCCCATGCGCCAAATTTCGCTCTCATCAAGCGATCGTTCGCGATGCATGAGAATCCAGTCGGAGTGTTCATCGAGCGCAGACTGACCAAGTGCTGCCAGTATCTGCCGCTTCTCTCCCAAATTTTGTGCTTCTGACAGTCGGCGATGTGCATTGTCGAAGATTCTCAGCATGAATTCATACTGTTTTACCAGCTCCTTGGTAGCCGTGGCATAGGCGTAGCCTTCTCTGACTCCATAAAGCAATAGAAAAGACCCCATAATAACTGTGACGATAGCTTCAGCAAGATCTGTCATGTTCGAGCCAACAATCAGAAATACAAACACCGCAGTAACGCTCACTACCAGACTCAACTTTCCCAGGTTCTCTGTAAACTTTTGTCGTTGGATTCGCTCATAAGCCTTGCTTTTAAAATAGCCAAGCTGCCCGCTATCTGGCCCACCCACCCACTCTTCCAGGGTGAATTTCACGCCATTTGTGTCTGAATTTGGTTTCGCGTCAGCTAGTATGCCCGCGACTCGCATAACATTTCTAATCCAGCCAAATTCAGGATTCTGGCTTTGTAGATAATTATCGTGCGCAAACTTCCACTTACTTGCGTTGGTGACTCCGGCGGCCGCCCAGTAGAACTGGACCCGCAAGCCTTCAGCCAGCGTTCTGTAATCCAGATATTTACGCTGCCAGGCCCCATGCTTGGCAAAATACTGAGTGGCTGCGGCTATAGCGAAGAATCCGAGAAAGGCAAATAGCAGCAGCTGCACCGAGCCCAAATCAGAATAGAGAATGAACATGAGCCCCATCAGGAATGCCATAACATGGGTAACCAATAACGTGCGCAGCGTCTTTTTCTGATAATGAATAGCTAGCCAGTCGGCGACACAGTAAAGGCGATCGATATCTGCGAGAAATTCAGGAAGTTCCGCAGCCTTGCTCTCATCTAACAGCGACCATTTACCGGCTTCTATTTTAGTAGCAAACTTTATAGCATCAGCGCTAAATTCGGTGCTGCGTTGGAAAATCAGCTTGTGTTGGGCTGGCAGCTCTTTCGACCTGGGCGACTCTTCATCTTTGGTAAACCAACAGGAGTCTTCCACGTTCGCTATAGAATTTTCCTCGTATTTGACTCGATTCCGTGAACAGGGGATGTGAAATACGAGGTCGCTCTCGTCATCCACCAGCATCTGTTGAGAAGCTGCCGTCTTGGGAGTTAGTCCAAGCATGACATCGTCGTGGTGAAACTTGACTACCTGCGCAGTTCCGCCCAGTTTGTTCGAGTCCTTTCCATCCCAGATGGCGAGCAGAATGTGGCAGTGGGCACACAGGAATGTGCCCAAATGCGCATAAGGGTAGGAGCCTTTCCAATTGTTCTCTTCAAATCCTTCTGGTACAGGAGGAATTGAACAAGCCAATTCGAATACCTGGTTGGCCTGGCTGCATAAAAATTCAAACTGGTCTTTCGCCGATTCACTGCGAAAGTCATCGATGTATTCGTTCCTGGGTTTCGGAAGCGGCACAATCAGTTCTACACACAGCTCCAATGCCACTTCAGCGACCAGCATGTCCGCACCTTCGGCTAGCGGCGACATAACTGTCAGTCTATTGTCCGGATATAGCTCTTTGAGTTCTTGCAGCAGGCTTGCAACACGCGCTCGAATCTGAGGAATCTCTGCCGGCACCAGGTCTCGATGGCCGGTAACGGCTACCACCAGGGGAAGGACCACTTGTTCAGTCGTTGATTGTGATGATTCCATGTCAGTCCGATCTACCAACTTCACCAGCCTTTCCTTAAACAGGAATGATTGACGGTTCAAACTAGCCTCTCATCCTGATCGCGACTCTGTAGAGAATCTCATGAGATTATTATCTTATAGGCAAGTAGTCGTCCAAACTCAATTACTCGATACTGACATCAAAGATGAATTTTCAATACCAGGGAGCCTCTATCTGGCGGCTGCAGCTGCCCTCTCGCGGATAGACCGAGCACGAGCCTCAAGAATCTCTGCCTCGCTCTGCTCATCGTTACTCCGCAACATCGCCGCATAGCCTTCCAGGGTGTCGGCGACATCGGTATGGTCCGGCCCCAACGCGTCCTCACGAATCTGTAGGGCGCGCTCGAAATATTTTCGCGACAATTCATAGTCCCCAGAAAGATGATGCAGTGTGCCAAGTCCATCCAGTGGCCAGCCCAGCATTGGGTGATCTGACCCGACTGCGGCCTCGCCGATGTCGACAGCGCGTTCATAATGAGACCGGGCAACAGGATATTCGCCTAGCTCGACAAGGTCCTCGGCAAGGTTACTGAGGCTGAGCACGAGGTCGAGATGTTCCGCCCCCAGCACTTTCTCCTGAATCGCAAGGGACTGCTCATACAGTGGTCTGGCCTGGGAAAACTCACCTTGCATGAACAGTGTTGCCGCCACATTGCTCATTGCTTTCGCCACATCGGGGTGATCATTGCCGTATGAATTTACCCGGATATCAAGTACGCGCTCAAATAATTGCGTTGCCCTGGGATAATCACCTCCACCCCAGGCGACGCTCGCGAACCCATTCAGGGTTGCAGCTAAATCTGGATGATCCACGCCCAGAGATCGCTCCCTGATTTGTATGACACGTTCATACAGCTGCCTGCTTTCTTCGTAGTCGCCCGTTGCCCAGATCAAGGCAGCAAGGTCATTAAGCGCTTCAGCCACAGCCAGATTATCATCTCCCAAAGCGTTTTCGCGAATCGCCAGGGCCTGTTCGTAAAGCGCGCGAGCCTCCACGAAATTACCCGTGTCTCGTTCCAGTTGAGCCTTTCTGATCAGGGTGGTTGCAACATCGGGATGGTCATCGCCGAGTACCTCTCGGCGTGCACTCAGTGCCAGGTCCAGTAATTCACGGGAAGGTTGATACAGGCCCAGGCTGAGATAGACATCACCAATCGTGTGATTCATGGTGGCCTGGATAACCGGCTGATCAGCAAGCTCACTCTGAATGTCCGCTGCCCCCACATCAAGAAGCTCGCGTGCGGTTATGCTGTTTCCCCGCGCTTCACTCGGATCTGACACCTGAAATATGCCAATCAAAACATCTGAGATTCGTCGCGCTGTCTCGGCTTCCTGGGTTGCCACCTGCTCTGCGCGTTCAGCAGCAAGGCGCTGTATGTCGGCCTCTTCCCTGGCCTCAATCGCCTGTTCTCGAGAGATCAGGGCGAACGAAGCCAGGCCAACGGCAAACACCATGCCAGCTATTGAAAACCCGGAGATATAGATGAGGCGACGATTACGCGCCTGTTGATCACGTTGCCGCAAGTCATCGAATGCAACCTGCAGTATTCCTGCCGTCAGCTTCAGAAATGAATTCTGCTTGCCGTCGTGCCTAACGTCAGCCGCCAAGGCTTCGTTATTCGTTAACAGTGCCGGTGGAAATGCGGCGGAAGGATTACCATCGACTATCAGGCAATAGATCCGCTCTGCGCGTCCCAATTTAACGTAGGTTGCGATCTCGGCATTTACCCACTTCGATTTTGCCGCCGCCGGAGAACAGATAACAATGAGCGTCTCTGAGGCGGATAGCGCCTCTTCTATCGCCTGGCTCAGACTGGGAGAAGTTCCTAGCTCATCGCGGTCTCTAAATATCGGTTTTACCCGATTTGAGGCAAACGCATGTTGCGCTACCAGGTTTTTCGGAATCCGATAGCTCTCCAACTGACGATGGAGCCACTTGGCCCACTTCTCGTCCGCATGGCTGTAGCTGATGAAGGCTTTGTACTTGAAGTTTGACAACTTTTACACTTGCCCAGGAACGATTTGACAGCTTAACCCAGATAAGCGGCGACTGTCATTGGCGGAACATTGAAAAACAGCCGATGAAATGCTGGAAATCAGCCGCTGTCAGCGAAGAACCTGGTCAAGAATATATCTATGAGCCCCCAAGCGATCCGAAGTTGAATTCGGTACAGACGGCTTGAATATTATCCAGTAACGCTCCCTGTCTGAGGTTAAGTCCCGTCACCGCGAACCCGGTTGGGCAATTCAATGATTGAGTCGCGCCGCCCTCTGAAAGACCCTCCAGTCCCTGGTCTATTGTGGCGCCACCAAAATAGGTGCAGCGACTGCCAAGCGTATCGATCCAGCCTTCACTGGGATGTATTGAGGCGCGGATACCGGTCAATACTGAAACGCTGGGCGGACAACTCAAAGCTGAGCCGTAGTCGGAACCACCCCCACCCCCTACAGCGGCACTGAACACATCCGTGCTATACAGACTGGCCGGATCTGTCGAAAACACCTCGCGGCAGACCAACTGTGTGCGGTCAATATCGTCACCGGCTCGACCAACCAGACCAACTGCATCATGGTTTGCCGGGCAACTAATACTAAAAGGAGAGCCTCCACTGCCACCGAGCGCGGCTGTAGTCACAACTAATGGTGGCAGCGGCTCGATTTCGATTGCATTGAGGTCCCCACAGGAGAAGCGGAAACGGTCCATCCAGGCCGCCGTCCAGCCCTCCAACGCGGTTACCACAGTTCCTGGTGCGCACTCCACCGACTGCAGCGTCGCTGGCGTGAAAGTAGTCCTGGCTGGACCCTTTATCACACTGGCCTCTTCCACTCGAATAGCACCTGCCTGATTTTGGCACAGGAGCCCTTCAAAGGTGTTGGGATTTCGATATCCGGTGTTGTCAAACCCAACCGTGCCAAGAACTCCAATCATGATTTCTCCGCTCTCACAGGTGTACTCAAGAAGTGAGTTGTCATGCTCACTGCCCCAATAATCAAGAAAACTGGTATCTGTTACCGTCGAGTAATCCCAGTTGGAATCTAGCGTTGCGCAGCGCAAGGCCGCCGTATAAGTACGGCGTTCATAGAGACCGGGTTCTTCGGACTCGGAGTCGCTACCGTCGTCATATCTCGCTGCCATACCTACTGCTGTCTCACCGACAGGACAGGAGACCGATAGCCGCTCATAGCCGCCAATATTTCCTAACCAGATAGTCTTGACCGGGTTTGGCCAGTACACCTCAGCCGCGGCAAGACTAGTGGCGCTCTCAACTTCGTAACCGCCCACGGTCAATACTTGCCCGTTTTGCAGCAGTGTGGTGACCAGGTTGTAACGAGCCTGATTCAACGAGGCGACAGCGGTGAAGGTATCACTCGGAGGATCATAGATCTGCGCTTCAACCACGGTAGTTACGGTATTGGTAGGTGACTCCACCTGCGGGATCAAGCCACCGGCGATCAGCACCCGACCATCGGCAAGTTTCGTTACCGAGCAATCAAAACAACTCGGACCATCCAGTGCCCCGGTGGGTGTGACCGTATCGGCAACTGGATCATACAACTCAGCGCCGGGCCTGCCGACGAACAAGACCTTGCCACTATCAAGCAGGACTGTGTCGTAGGCGCCCCACTGGCCACTCTGGGTCAGGGTCGCACTGGAGAGGGTGAAGGTGTCCGCTACTGGATCGTAAAGTTCAATGTTGTACCTGAATGAGGCAAAGCCGGGCGTGGTTGTGTACGTTCCCCCGAGCAAAACCACATCCCCACTGGGCAGACGCACGGCACTGTGGCTGGTGCGGTCTTCATTCAGATCCATTGAAGTTGCAGTGAACAGGCCGGTTAGCGGGTCCCAGATCTCTGCAGTATCGGTGCTCCATCGTTGACCCTCGATGACTGTGGAGCCACCAGCGACTAGCACCCGACCGTCTTCGAGCAAAGTAGCGGAATGTCGTTCCCGAGGACCAAGAGTCAGTCCTCCCGTGGCTCGCCAGGTATCGGTATCGGGGTCGAAAATTTCGGCGCTCCTGCTCAGATTTCCTCCGATAATTAGTATACGGCCATCTGGCAGTGTCGTGGCAGTAGAGCCGACTCCATGTGGATTGGGGATTACTGGCCCGGCGCTGAACGTACGCGACTGGGGATCATAGATATCGGTTCGGTTCCAGCAGCAGCTGTTTTGAATGCCGCCCTGAACCAGCACCCGGCCATCTGGCAGGAGTGAGGCAGTGGCGCCATTGCGCGCCTCATTCATGTCACCAACCGGGGTCCATTCGCCTGTTACCAATTCCGGTAATGAGACAACATAATCCAGGATTACGGGCGCACTGTCCGCGGAAACCAGGCCGTTGACCGTAGTGCGCACACTCACTCTAAGCGGCCCGGCGCTGAACAGGCCGGATGGAATTTCCACAACAGGAGTCAACTTGATGTCATCTGCCGTGTTAAGGAGTGTTGTACAGCTAGTGGCAACGACCGTTCTGACCAGAGCCTCTCCCTGACCCTGCTCAAATATCACTTCGGCATCGCTTGCATAGATATCGATTCCTACCGAAGGAATCGCTATGGTTTGACCAGCGCTTACCTGTGAGGAAACCCCGCCAAAATTGACGTAACAGTTAAATTCGCCTCCTGCAGGGTCCGCGATAGTGTCGAGGATTGTAGCTATAACAGGTGTGCTGGGGACGCTGGATATTATGATGTCAACTGGATCCGAGCGTCTCCCATCCACATGATTCCCCACCTCCAGTATCGCAGGGCCAGGAACTAGGCCGCGAAAATCTGGCAACCACCAGAGCGACACTGATTCGCCATTGGGGAGAGGATTTACGTGTGTGCCAATACGACCTATTGCCTGGACAGTGATTTCACCTTGCTTTATATATATAACCAAATTAGGAGAATCGAAGGGTTCAGGGAATCCGAAGCCTTTAATTGTAAGAGTCTGACCTATTCCCGCCGCCATCGTAGTTGGTGTAACCGAACTGATTACATAAGTAGGAGTAACAGAAAAAGAATCCGAATTGCTGTTATTCGTTTCGTCAGACTCGATCACTACTTCCGTACTATCAGCTGTGGCCAAGACCTGAATATCATCTGCGTAGAGCCAAGGAACTGACTGATACTGTATCAAGGCGCTTGCACCACCTGCCAAACTCGGTACCGGTAAACTTGCAAAAGGAAATGCATCTGAAGTGGCATCTGAAGTGGCATCAGGAGTTGATCCTCCTGTTATTTCAAATCTGAGCATCGATGCGATCGCCGGCTCTTGCCCCACGTTATTTACCGTTGCAGTGTAAGTAACCACATCAGAGTCGGTAGGTGAGTCTGGCGAATGAGTAAGTGCGGTGATGACGAGATCAGCAGGTGCAGTGATGCTAATGCTGTACAGTCTTTTAACGAAGGCGGTATCATCTGTGACGCGCACTGCGATAGTGAAAGTGCCTCCTTCAAGAGGCGTACCATGCAACTCTCCCGATGGGCTCAATTGAAGACCTCTTGGCAAGAAAGTGCCAGGTACAACAGTCCATACTCGTGTCCCGGCTCCACCTGTTGCTGTCAACTGCTGTGAATAACCTGCTTGACCGCCAATGGCATGGGCTAGTGCGGCAGTTGAGATTACAAGCGGCGCAATATCGTCACTCAGAACCACCTGAATATCGGGTTGAGTATCGCCCTGTACGAAATCCTCTTCGTCGACCGCATCTTCCAGAACTGCAATAGAGATGTCACTTACCGCTGGAGGAGGTGGTGGATTATTTTCGTCTACCACATTGGGAATAATTCGCAGTGTAACCACAGCCGTATCACCGGGATCCAGATAGAAGCTGTCATTCGAATTCGGGTCTAACAGTTTCTTGAGCAATTCCGGGTTGGTATTGTTAACAAGCACTTCTTGAACCGATGTTTCGATTATCTCGCAGGCATCGGGCACAGGCGTTGTTGAGAAACGTGAAACTATCAGCTGGTAGGAATAAAGCGGATTGCCGTCAGCATCGACAGGAATCTCATCCAGACGGATATTGACATCATAGGCGGAACTGGTCGCACCATCATTCTCTATAGTGTAGGTCACGTCTGTAATGGTGCTGTTATAAATGCCGGGATTATAAATACCCGGGTTGTAGATACCGGGGTTATATATGCCAGGATTGTAGATACCGGGATTGTAGATTCCAGGGTTGTAGATACCCGGGTTATAAATACCGGGATTGTAAATACCCGGGTTATAAATACCAGGATTGTAAATGCCCGGATTATAAATGCCGGGGTTGAATAAATCCGGGTTAGTCAATGACAGTTGCGCCAGTGACTGGGTCAATAAATCAAAGCCGTCAGGATTACCATCTACCAGGTCCAGGTCATTACCCAACACAAGAGTGCCGTCTTCCAGGCTTTCAAACAGTCTGGTATCGAACAGATTAGCTTCGAAGTACTTTTCAGTATCCTTAACAGTTGCCGCATATTCTTCCAGATCAAACACTGGGTCAGGATTGCTAGCGTCCGGGTTTATCAGCGCTGTGCCACGCAGAGTGCCATTCAACTCATAAACCTCTACTTCAACCCTGGCTCTCGGATTCATAGAGGTGACAAAAATCGTCTGGGCTGTGCTGGAGTTTTTGTTGATCGTAACTGTTTTATCAAAAACAGGCGCTTCACGATTCAATAAACTGAATGCCGATTGATTAAAAGTGGCCTTGGTCCAATCGGGCCCTACTGTCCCATCCGGTTGATTGACAATCCTCAACACGAAAGTGGACTCATTGGGGTCATCGGGGTTATTGAGGCTAACAGTATTGCTTGAATACTTGGCAAAGAGGACGAATGAGCGCGGTAGATCCTCTCTTAAGGGCTTGGCATTGGCGGGAATGCCGACAAACAATCCCTGGGTGATGCGCGAGGTATAAATATTCTGGTTACGCATGCCGGTGTATTCATCGTTTACTCCGGCAACACAGGCCTGAACTGTCTGGTTCGGATCGAAAATACTGGTGCCACCCGAAGAATAGTCGTTCTGGGGAGGAACGTACTTCGTCCAGTCGCCATCCGGTGGTCCACGCACATCGCGGTTATCTGACCAGGCCGCATGAAATACCGGCGAGTCATCAGAAGAGGTGTTGTAGCTCCAGGAACCGTCACTATTGGGTATAAAGGCCGGCGATGCAGCGACATCGATGTAATCACCAATAAATGGCACCGTGCCGCCCTTGAACAATGGCTGGTTCAGAGGGTTGAACTGTAACTGTTCGCGCTGGGGCTGCGTATTGGCATCGTACTGCAGCATCAAATTGAAATACCGCGACAGCTGGGTAGTGCCCTGATTAAGAATCGAATAGTCGGCAACAAAGGTAGGTTGAGCCTCAGGTAACGCCATCGCCGCCCTGACATCAACCGTATGTCGATAGGTTGGTGGATCAGTGGGTACATCGGCGATATAGCGCTCGAAAATCTCTGATCGATCCTGGCGAAAATCCAGGTAAATCATTAGCAGCTTGCCATGACTGAATGTCAGTGAGGGTTGAATCTGATGCCCTCGGGAAGAAAAAGAAAAGTCGTAATCTATTGGATGCGGTTCAGTCCAGGTTTCACCATTCTCAGAACTGGAAATTACGATACGTGAATCAATCCATTCTGGATTTTCTTCTTCACCAGTGCGGTTACGTGTCGACCAGGCAATATAAACTCGGCCGTTATCGTTGATGCCACCGCTGTCATCCACAGCCATGGTGGGGTAAGAATTATTGCGGAAAGTCTAGAGCGTAGTGCCCTGATCGAATGGCACCAGTTTGGAAACTTCTATGGGTGGGGAGAAATTCGCACCAAAATCAACGGAGTGCACCACCATGATGGCATCGGGTTTGTCTTGATCTCCCGCGCCGCTTGGAAAAGTAGAGCAATCTCCAGGCCCTGCTAAGCCATCATTAAATAATTCAATTTGGTCAGCAAGCTGACTGGCCAGGCTGTTATTACTCTTTTCCTTGTCGTTCGCTTTGCCGTTGCCTTTACCATTACCACTGCCATTGTTCGACTTGTTTTTATTGTTATTGGTGCCATTGCCACTACCTTCATAGACCCACTCGGCATCGATTAGCCAGGCATCAGCATCTTCGACAAAGTCGGCGAGAGTGTCATCATTCAGACCAGACAGCAAATTGAGTTTGGCCACGATCATCTCTCTGGCCAATCGCCAGGGGTTGCCATTCTGACTTCCTGCCATGATATTCAAGGCCTGCTGCTGATCGTACAGAACACCACCCAACATGAAGCGCTCTACCGGCCACTCTCCAGGATTTTCCTCCCAGAAGTCGCTGCCACGCGTACATTGCAGAGTGGCCTGATTGAACTGACGCCATGACACGTAGACAACGCCTGTTTTCGGATCTATAGCAACTGAAGTACCCTGATTGATGGAGCGATCACCACTGCCGTCCAATTCCTTGGGTGTAGTCCAGTGCGCTCCACAGTCATAGGAGCTGGTAAACATAATGTGTGAATCGATATCATTGGTGTCTTCGCCCGTGATCTGGGCATAAGCCATATAAAGAGGACCACAATCCACGAACTGCGACACGCTACCGCCGGCCTGCGGAACCATTAGCTCTACTTGTTGGCTAACTGACCGTGGGATATCCACAGCCAACCATGGCTTGTCAATAAACCCTCTTACAGGTTCAGGGCCACTTTCCCCTTCGATAAGTGCCGGAGGAAACTCATCTGGATCGCAGGCCGCCATGACGTTGCCGCCCAGCTCACCAGCATCGCAGGCAACAATATTCGTATCGATAAAGCGAATCGGCCCCTGTTCAAAGGTACCAGGCACGGTCGGATCATTGTTTAGATCCATGAAGCGCGAAACAAACACCGCACTCTCACCACCCTGGCCCCGATCAAAAACGATACCGCTATAATAGAAAAGACCATTAGTGCCCGCTCGAATCACCGGGTCGGCACCGGCTTCGTACCCTTTCAGGGGAGAATTAAGCCCAGTCGCAGAAGTGTCCTGAGGATATCCAGAAATCAGTGTGCTGACCCAACTGCCGCCACCATTTACAGAGGAAAATACTCCAGGCCAGGAATCACCGACCGTCTTACCATCTGTCAGACCGGGGACATCGACGGTGCGGTAGTCGTTCGCACCCGCTAAGAGGTGAAAATTGTTTCTGGTAGATACCGCCAATGATGGTTCATTCTGGCGTTGCAGGAATGGATCGCCGCCGGGAAATTCCGTGCCGGAGACCATATTGATATTGGCACCGGCGACCAGGGGATCCTGGGCACTCGCCACTACTGGCAGCAGGGAAATCAGTGCAAGCAGAGTGTTTCGTTTGAGGAAAACCAGGGCAGATGAAATAGACGTTTTAGCTCGCCCTCGATAGCCTACACGAGCTGAACTTGTGGATTTCCCCTTGGTATTTTGCGGTGCCCCACTAAAATCTGGACTTTTCAATCTTGACTCCCTGTTTTCTTATTCTCAGAACTATGCAAATAAAATGAGCTAATCGATGGGTATTTTATACGTACTCCTGGTTTAGTTCAGCCATTCATCTACTAATAATCCGAAATCCGTAATGATGTCTCACGAATTTCGTGAGGAGTCCCTAAATCTCTAACTATTGCGAAATCTTATACCACACGAGCGCTATTTTATCCGTCAATCCACCCTGAAATTCTGATTTCCCACCTCATGCTTTATATCGATGAGTCAATGCGTTTTGCCGATTTCTCGATCATTGCGGGTTGCAAAAATGCAATCCTGGTTTTCTGTCACTTCCCTGTGCGCCGTGATTACAAAGAGTTGAGATCTAGCCAATCAAAGCTAATCAAAGCTAATCAAAAACGGCCGCATTTTTTGGGGAAAGATGAAAACTCCAGGACTGATAAATTACCTTAGATTTTCCAAATATCTTGTTGCTTTATTTGGATCATTTGATAAGTATTCAGCCCTATAGTGCAGAACGTCCTGTTAATTGCATGGACCTAAAGTCGAATCCTGTAAATACAGGAAACTTCACTATGAGATATTCACTCGGTTTCCCTCATCCAACGCTGGAAGGAAGATTGTATAACTAAGCTACTTAAGCAGCGGTCCCGACTCCATCGATATGCAATGTTGAATTACCAACTAGTATTGGCGTGGGTGTTCCTTTGCTGGCTATTTTTAAGTCACAGCTTTGCCTTTTACAATATCAATCATTACAAACTTGTAGTTGCACTTGCCGGCGCAATTTTCCTTACCCTGGCCAGTAGCTCCGATTGGTCAGGGCTATCTTCTCAAAAGAGTAGTGATAATAGCCCAGCAAGAAAGAGCGCAATTGACTGGCTCCTATTTCTGTTACTGCTACTCCCGATCCTTGCCACATTGCCAGGCTTTTTCTTATCAGGAGGAGAATACGCCTATTTTTTTGAACTGGAAGTTTCAACCTGGTTAGTTTGTTGTTGTTGGCTATTTCTTTTAGTTTATTTGATTGATGATTCTACTCAGCTACCATATTTGCTTGCTGGATTGGCGCTCCTGGTATGCGCATCATCTGGAATTGCGATTACAAACTATGTAACTGAAGTAGAAAGTTTTTCTCTAGACATCTTCAATAGAGCTCCTGGAACTTTTGGAAATGCAAATTATCTGGCTGCCTATCTGTGCTTGCAACTTCCAGTATTCTTATTGTGTTTGCTACCTGGTGCAGATTTCAGTCTCTCAGGCAAAACCTTAGCGGGCATAAAACTGATTTTTCTGCTTGCCCTCGTCTTAGGCACTATAGCCCTGCTGTTAACTCAGGCACGCGCACCTCTATTAGTCTTTGCAATTAACCTGCTTATCCTATTTATGATGCTGTTTGCGATGCCTGATGTTTTCGGCGTTTCACGCAAAGCATTGTGCTGGTTAGTTGTCGGTGCATTTGGCGTGTTAGCTGCCACTGTGCTAATACTCCCGGTTTTCGACTATGTCTTAGAACGTATCCGGTTTGGCTCCACCTTTGAGAGTCGGTTAGTTCCGTGGCGTGCCGCCAGGGCTTCAATTCTTGATGCACCGTTACTGGGCTGGGGTCCAGGAAGTTCGTATTCACTGTTTTTTCAATATGTAGATCCTGAAAGTCGGCTCGATTGGTTTGAGAGAAGGTATATACATCCACACAATGAATTCCTCGAAATACTTCAAGAAGGTGGATTGCTTTATCTAACTGCCTATTTAGCGCTGATTAGTTACTTCGTTATACTTGCAATCTCACTCTTTACTAGTCCTCAACTTCAAGCCCAATACAAGATTGTATTAACTGGATTATGCCTGGGAATCTTCACGTATCATCTTTTAGGAATAGTGGCCGTCGCCCAAAGAATGATATCTGTGAAGCTTGTTCTATTTCTTCTCTTCGCAGCAATGCTGCAGCTGAGGAGGCTGGTATATAACAATCCTGAAACTGTCAATCATCAACCAGGTGTTGGCTGGCCCCGTTGGCTGACCTTTCCTGTTAACGACAGGTGGCTGATGAGCCTGTCATTAGTCATGCTCTTTATCGCTGCTTATTTGTACTACCCGGTAGGACTTAGTCGATTTGAGTATGTTCGAGCGCTACAAAATACAGCTGGCAGTGAACAGATCCCAGCATTAGAAAAACTTAATGATGAAAAACCGAATATCTACTCTTTGGAGACACTCATCCAGCTGCAACTAGAGACTGGAAATTTCAGTGCGGCGCAACATTACATCGCCAGAATGGATGAAATTATTCCCAACTATGATAGCAGTGGATATCTCAAAGCTTCGGCCACTCTCTTGCAAGGCAACCTTATTGAATCTCGCTCGATAGCTGAAGCTTATCAATTTCGTGACCTCTACCATTCAGGAACTGCTTTCCTGCTCTGCAAAATCGCATTGTTCAGTCAGAACTCGGTTCTATTGGGTCGCCAGTTCGAATTTATTCTCAAGCCTCGATTTTTAGAAGATCCTTCACTGGATATAAGACGTGAAGATCAAATAGAGTTCGCCACAGGAGGAGAATTAATTTCTATAATTCTGCGGCGAAATAGTACTCAACCCGTCATGAGTCTGAGAGTAGAAGAAGCAATTCTTGAGCGGCTAGTTATCTTGGGCAGAGATGCCTTACAATCAGTCGAAGATACAACCCCGCTTCAGAGATACAATTCCTATTCCCAACAGGTGATTGAAAACATCCGATTTACTGGCGTTACTGATCCACAAATATCCGCGCTGCAGTCCCACGTCATGTTTATGCTTCAGGGAATCGTTGCACGAACCTTGTAAGTCCTGCCGAGTATAGAAAAGAAGGTTTTTACCGAAGAATTCTGATCTTTGAAGTATGAAATCGCTATCCAGATCCTGAGCGAGATCTAACTCGCACAATTTCAATTGAAACGATGCCTGAACCGAATGCCAATTGTATGCCGATTTCCGTAAGTTGAGATATCGTCGGCAGAGATTCGATAGTTATCATTCAAGGCATTTCTGACATAAACTGCCAGAGAGGATCTTGAGGAAAGTTGATGGGAGAAATGCAGATCCACAATATTAGTTGCCTCGACTGGAAATTCGGTAGGCGCGACGCTGGATTTGCTGAATCTGTGTCGCCAGTGCATTCCCAGCTGCCAATCTGGTTTTCTATAGGTAGCACCTATATTGACTACTGATGCAGGTATGTCGGCAATCGTTGTATCTCCAGAGGCTTCTCCATCGATCCAATGAAACCCGAAAGTGAAGGTTCACTGTTCCCGCCAGCTGGCGCTACCTTCAAACTCTACTCCGGTAACCTCACCGTCCTGCAGGTTGCCGAAGCCTCTGGTATCGCTATCGATAACCGTTCGCTCGATATAGTTGTCGTATGACTGATAAAACCAATGCGCACTGAATGAGTTGGAACCCTGCTCCCAATGTAGCCCCAGGTCAAATCCCGGGGCAGTTTCTGCTTTCAATTCAACATTGCCAACACTGATTCCCCGTGCTGTACTGCCACTGTAGTACCTTTCTGTAAGGGAAGGTGCGCGATAGGCATTGGCCAGCTCACTGGAGATACTCCAGGACTGATTGATGAACCACTGCCAACCTATATAGCCAGTCAATTTATTAATGTTTTTCGTTCTTTGTAAAATAGCTTCTTGCTGTAACCAGTCTTGACGAATGCCAAACTGAAGACTATGTCGAGTCATGTCGAACGTGGTCCTGGCAAACAGGGAGTATGATTTCTGAGCGGCATCGAGATTAGTTTGAAACTCACTTCCGTATCCATTGCTGTCGATCTCATATTCTGAGGTTTCTACTCCATCCTGGATGGCAAGCTCAGCACCGAATTCTCCGGACCAGGATTGGTTTGTCCACGTTGAGCCCCATTGCCCGCCCCAATCCAGCGAGTCATTCTCAACATTGACCTGATTTATTCCGATATCTATCGAATTTGTTTTCAAAGACTGCTCATGGACATAAAGATCTGCTGTCCAAGCATCACCATACGAAACGCGAAGATTGAGCAAATCATGATCGTCTTCGACTACTTCGGTTATTCTACGTTGCGGGTAAAAAATATTGGATCGCCCGATATCGCTGCCACGACTCGACAGTAGCAGTCCAGCAAATTGAAAATTGCTGTGTTCCCAGCGATTCTGGAGTATTGCAGAATATTGCTGAAATCCTGTATGCAGGAGAGTGCCTGCGGGGCTCTCACCATCGGCCGCGGAACGATTGCTAAAGCCGAGGGACCAATGCTTCGATCCGATTCCCAAAGATTGATTACGCTGTGTTGAATCAGCTTCATAACCTAAGTCAACCTCAATACCCGTGAAAAATTTGGGCTCTGTCATTAACACGCCACCGATTGCTCCGGAACCAAAGAAGGATGATGCCGGTCCTCTCACTATATCTGCATAGTCGATAAACCATGGATCGATGAAAGAAGCAGCAGTACCTGCCCTTCTTTCGGTAGAAATCGGCACACCACTAAATCGAGTCTGAACTCTATGGCCCGAAACGCCGCGAATAGAGAACATCTGAAACAATCCATTCTGACCGTTCTTGACGACGCTGGGTGATCGATCAATAAAATCTACAATGCCGCTGGGATTTAGATTTTCATCCGCCAGATAGATTCTTGCGCTGGCGTTACTACCAAAACGAATGACCTCATTGCGAGCCTCAATCACGCTTACTACTTCAACTTCTTGTTGAGCTAGTGTTTGCGCGTTTAATGATTGCAGCAGACCTGGAGTGATAAACCAGGCACACATAAATAGTAGCGAGATAGTTTTCATTAAAAAATCAGCAGCTCTTACATACAACCAAGAGCAAAATTGCGATAGGTACGGAAGAATAGGGGTTGCGTATAATTAAGTCCACGCAATAATTGTAATTCATTTTTACATCTATCTTGGCGCACTTGTATGAATTCTACCAGAACCCCTTAACGCTCCATCTTTGGCAGAGCAATCTGTCTCAAAGCGCTTCCAGATTCCTGACTACGGCAGATGAGTGCTATGGCACTCATCAAAAATTGCTGTAGGAACGCGGAACGAATAGGATAGACAGCTTGGCCATACGGCGAAGTATGCATTAAGATAATGCAAGCTGGATTACTAGCCTGGATGGAGCATCGTGTGTATAACAAGGCCCTGAATAGTTCAAGAAAGTTTGGCAACCTACAATAACTATCGATTTGTATCTATAAGGATAATACCTGATGGACGAGCGAGTATCGTTCGATAACGAACTACTGATTTTGGTCGATCAGAATGATCTCGAAATTGGAAATCTGAGCAAAGATCATTGCCACATTGGAGAAGGCAAAATGCATCGAGCTTTTTCAATTTTTGTGATCAATTCCAAAGGACAAATTCTTCTGCAACAGCGCAGTGAGCAAAAAAAACTCTGGCCAGGTTTTTGGTCGAATAGTTGCTGTAGCCATCCCAGAAAAGGCGAATCTACCCTCGAAGCCGCCCACAGAAGACTCGAACAAGAACTGGGCATACAGGCCGATCTGAAAAGCCTCTACAAGTTTGAGTACCGGGCAAAGTATTTGGACATTGGGGCCGAACATGAATTGTGCTCAGTACTTGTGGGCCACTCCGATGACACTATTTTAGTTAACAAAAATGAAATTAGCGCTTGCTGCTGGTTATCTCCATCCGAAATTGACGAATTGCTCGCAAAACAAGAGTCCTTGATTACTCCCTGGTTCAGGATGGAGTGGGATACATTGACAGCGCAATATCCAGATGAGATTCAAAACAGACTATAGGCTGCGGCCTCACGCAAAATGGCCTGCTGTTAGCCCAGTTTCCACAAACCCGGCTTAAGATTTGCACCAGGTATTCGAGCATTGTTAAACTTACATCGGCATACAGTTTACGCACCACCGCAGACAGTATTCTGGAGCAGCTATCCACCCTGTTGGTACTGTTATCGAATTCCCAGATGGTAAAAATTATTCGGCGATAATATTTTGCGAATCAGGGGCGTGTCGCCCCTCTTCCAGTATATGAATCGGAACCGGATGCAAGTCCCAGACTATTCTGAAGATTGAAAGTAACTTCAATACAAGATAAGCCAGATCGAGTTGCCACCAGTAAAATCCAGCTCGCGCAGAATTCATGTATCGATGATGATTGTTGTGCCAGGACGCACCCATGGAAGGAATACACATTAACCAGGAATTCGTTGTCGAGTCATCGGTAGTAAAGCGACGATGATTGAACAGACTGGCCTTGATACCATGAGTAAGGGTATTTACTGAGAACGTTGATTGCGCCGATAACATAGTGCTGAAGATAAATACCCAGAATATAGCACTGACACCCAACCCAGTATCACCGAACACGGCAGTGTATTGGCCGAGAATAAAAGTAAATATCAGCACAATGTAAGGAAAGATGTAATGATATTTATTCACCCAGACAAGCTCTGCATACTTCGCAAGGTCTTTTACAGCATCTAGATCTGTATCGATATAGCGTTCATCCATCAACCAGCCGAAATGGGCAAACCAGTACCCGCGATGAATTGGTGAATGAGGATCATCCGGCTTATCTGATTCTCTGTGGTGATGTCGATGATGCTGCGCCCACCATATCGGCCCTCGTTGACCGCTTGCCGCTGCGAGGACAGCGAGAAATAGTTGAAACGCTCGCGATGTTTTAAAACTCCGGTGTGAAAAATATCGATGTGAACCCGCTTCCCAGGCGAACACTCTTATGAAGAAGGTAATGATAGTCCAGGTAACAATCTGTGCGTTTACCGGAACAAATAAAATTCCCAAGGATAGAATATGAAAAATCCAGATTCGAATCCGGATTATCGCCAGGCCTTCAGATTTCTGAATTCCAGTTGATGCCAGTTTTCCCATGTTCACCACTGCCAATAATCAGGCGCTGACCAATTTCTGCAAATCCCTGCGCTGCAATCCTGCCAACTTTTAACGACCTTTGAATTCCCTGACACCAACCTTATGCTGAAGTGGTCGCGGGGTCAGGCTCGAAAAGCAGTTGCAGATTCAATAGGTCTGGCCAGCCGGTACTGATCAGCCAGAGAAAAGACTGCAGACCGGTCGAATTTCAAGCTTCCCGCCTTTTTCGTGGATATTAGATACGAAAGGTAGCCCTGCGGGGCACAAATGTCCAGTGAAGTGAGCGCGGATTGAAAGCAGGGTCAGCGTAATTAGTCAGTACTGGTTATCGGCATAGGGGCGGTGTGACAAGCAATATACCTGGAATCTCCAGGCGCCAATCCCACGCTTCAGTGCCAGGGTTGAATCAGTCGGCGAGGGGCTCGTTAGCAGACTCTACTTGTTGCAACATATCGTGAATAAAATTGTCCAGCTTCTCTTCATCTTGACTTCTCATGTGGACGAATTCGCAGCGCAGAAATGAAATGTTGCTGTCTTCGTCATTGATCATGCCGATTAGTTGTACGCCGGTTTGTAGAGCAAGACCATTAGGTAAAGTTATCTTGCAAGCATCGACGACCTGAAGATTCTTGAGTTCCTGACCCAGATCCTGGTTTACTCTGAACTTGGCCCCAGACGTGGATATGTCCATAACCGATCCTTCAATCAGAGCACCATTCACCATATAAAGAATTACAGGAACTACGGTTATTGATTCCAGGTTTACACGAACAGTCTTTCGCAGTTGAGTGCAGGCGACTTTATATGGAAGCTCAAAATGTTGTAGAGACGACATCTTGGTCGCTGTCGCATCGCCAGTGATTTCTGCCAGGCGAGACTGAAAGATAATTGAAACTCCGCCGCTCTGGGCGCGAATCGTTAAAGAACCAGGTGAACTTATTTGCGTGCCTGGTGATTCGCTACTTACACTTAATGTGCCATCCTGCGCATTCACAGAGACCAATTGGAGTGCATGGGAAGCAACACGATTCTTGGCCTTCTTTACATAGGAAAACTGCCATTTTTGTGCAAGAGCCATCTCCAGAAGCTGCAGAATTTCCTTCCTGTGAGTGATATCACCGTCGGTGAGATTCAATGCATTCATCTTTCTAAATCCTTCTCTTTCGTCTTCGTCACGGATTCTGATTATCTGATTGCCAGATTCAATGTTACACCAGTATACAATAGTGAACGTGCCAGAATTCACAATATTATGAGGAAAGCAATTAATGCCCAGCTAGCCTGCTGGCTAATTCTGCTAGTAACAAAGTTTGATGGTTTATCTGCAGCAGCAATGCATCGCAACAGTTCGGAAAGTCTTAATAGCAGTGAGTGAAACTCCTCCGCCCTCAACGCCGAGTGAATTCTCTTATGATTCCTGGCCGGGTGTACGGGGATGAGGATGGGGATAGCTGGTTACGGCTGATTGAGCAAATATTTATTCATGTATTCACACCTGCCATGCAACCTTTTGGCTCCTTTGCTTCACTCATACTCAACAACGCCAAAAAAGGAACAATAGTCATGAAATATATCTCCATAGATCTGCTCAGCCAAGTCAACTATTGGGCAGTACTCACTTCCGGTCTCGTTGCATTTATCCTCGGCGGCCTCTGGTACTCCCCGGTTCTATTCGAGGGCAGGTGGATGACGGCAAATGGCTATTCGCAAGCGGAGATCCAGGAAACCCTTTCAGCGATGGTACCATTTGGTTTCGCCGGAGCCTTGTTAGCTTATGTACTCATGGCACTGGTATTTGCACTATTTAGCGCGGCATTGAGTCTAGATAATGTACGCGACTGTGTCATCCTCGGTGTAGTTCTCTGGTTTGGGTTCGTCGCCTCCAGCGGGCTGACGATTACCCTGTTTTCGCCTCGCGTGATAGATGGGTGGCTGATTGATGCCGGTTTTCAATTCACCTTTCTAGTGGTCATCGGTGCAATTCTAGGTGCATGGCGATAAAACAAAGCCTTTCGATGGTATACGCTGAATACAAGGATCTAGAGTAATTCGATGAACACGGCAGAACACTTATTGTTAGAGTCTCTCAGGCGCGAGCGCGATGAGTCTTCGTTTCGTGCGCTGTATCGTCGACATACGCCTATGCTGTTCGCCATGGCCATACGCTTGACAGGAAAACGCAGTGAGGCTGAAGAACTAACCCAGGAGACATGGGTGCGTGCAGTAGAAAGAATCGACCGGTTCGACGGCCGGGCATTGCTCAGCACCTGGCTCACTGGCATTTTGTTAAATTGCCTGAGAGAAGCCCGGCGCCGTTATGCCCGCGATCATGCCGCCATTGATGATGCGGAGTCTGCATCGGCAAAAATTATACCTGTGTTTCCTGGACCACACACGCTTGTAGACGCGGCCGAAGTTGAGCGCGCATTGAGCCAACTTGCGGCGGGCTATCGCGAAGTCGTCCTGTTGCACGATGTGTACGGGCACACTCATCTTGAGATCGCCGACATGCTCGGCATCCAGGAAGGAACTTCGAAGAGTCAACTGATGCGCGGTCGCGCACAATTACGAGTCTTGATAAATGCGCCACACAGCGCACAGCCTGAACACAATGAACGAGGTGCGACGTGAACGAAGATACTACAGATAACATTTGGCCACCTGAGGCTGGCTCACCGGACGCATTGAGTAGAACCATGGATCCTCCAACTCATCTGGAAGATCACGTAGTGAATGCCTTGCGGCAACAGGGATTGCTGCAAAAAACGGATGAGTCCGAACCACGACACCTTGGCTGGCTTACGGTGCGTGTGGCACTGGCTGCTGCCGTGTGTTTGGCGTTTCTCGCCGTTGGCGTGCTGATTGGCAGGTCACCTGATGGCAGCATTGATAATGTCCTGGCCTCGTTGCTTGGTGATGAAACCGATCTGTATGCGGTATTGCTGTATGAAACCGCAGAATATGACGTGTCTGGCATCAATGGCGAAATCGCGTTGTTCGAGGAATACAATCAATGGGTAGCCCTGGCCAGGCAACGCGGGCAATTTGTTACTGGTGAAGACCTGGAAGTAAACCGTGGATGGCTGGTTACACAGGGTGAGGACACCCCGCAACCGGGAACTGCAACACTACCTGGGAGTGACAGTCCTTTATCCGGCATTTTCTTTCTGCGCGGCGAGAATGAAGCGCAGGTACTTGCATTGGTGGAGGTTTTACCCCATGTGAAACACGGCGGTCAGGTGCTCGTTCAGAAAACTATTCCAACCAACGCAGCGCCGACGGCAAATTAAACAACGCGAATGCGTGTGGCGACCGAATAGTCAATCTTTCGTCCTGAGAACAGTCTCCGGTCATTGGGGTACAGGGTATTAATTGAATTTTCCGACCTTAGCACTGGGACTCGATGGGTTTTCCACATCCGATTCTCTCCCTGCCCGGTACGCTTCCCTGTGCCCTTTCTGATGCCATTTCAGGTACCTATTCTGGTGTTTTTCTAGTACTTTCCCGGCGCCTTATCTGCTACCCTGCGAACCTTAATTCTGGGGAGCGAACAGGCCCTGAAATTCTGCTGCTGCGGGCAAAAATATTGCTTGCGTTTTTCTGCAGTTACTTTTAAATATTCACTGCTGCGGGGTACCCGATGGAGGGTGTTCCGCCTTTTTTTGACAGTTCAACATGGAACCAGAAATATGACTGAGCACTATGCAAATTCAGACGGAGAGCCTCCGACTGGTCGGAAAAACATCATTGTTTCTTCCGACTCTCCCCTGTCCCTGAAAAAATCTCACCTCTCGACGATCAATCCTGCTAACTCAAACCCTTGCTCCAAGGCTAATTCGAACCTGGTTAAAGCCAAGCTGCCGGACGCGGTAAACCACTCCGCCTCCGTCTTGCCCAAAGTTCAAGCTCGTAAAGGGCAGCTAATACGCGCTGCCTCTGCGCCGACTTCGCCTTCTCAGAACAAAGTCGTCGTGCTCAACCATACCAATAGAACGAATCCCCACACGCTGGAATTCAGGCGTAGATATTTCCCCGGGGTAAGCGCTCGCGAGTGGAACGACTGGCGCTGGCAGTCACGCAACCGCTTTCGCACGCTCGCCCATTTCGAGCGGGTGCTGACACTGACCGATGATGAGCGCCAGGCCCTGCAGCAGGGCGGCACTATGCTGCCTACCGGTGTCACACCTTATTATATGAGTCTGATCGATCCGCTTGACGGCAATCAACCCCTGCGTCGCACGGTGATTCCTTCTTCACTGGAATTCATACGCACGCCAGGCGAGGCAGATGACCCTCTGGGAGAAGACGGCCACAGTCCAGTACCAGGATTGGTGCACCGCTATCCCGATCGCGTGCTATTACTGGCGCTGGATTTCTGCTCCACCTATTGTCGTTACTGCACGCGATCCCGCGTAGTGGGGCATGGTGAAATTGCACCGAGTGACTCACGCCTGGAAAAAATATTCGCCTATCTGGAACAAGCGACTGAGGTCCGGGACGTGCTGATTTCCGGTGGCGATCCGCTGGCGCTGTCCGAAGACAAACTGGACTATATTCTGCGGCGGCTGCGAGCGATTCCCCATATCGAGTTTATTCGCATAGGAACCAAGATGCCGGCGGTGTTGCCACAGCGTATCACCCGGGAACTGGTGGCCGTGTTGAAACGACATCATCCGATCTGGATGAGTTTGCATTACCTGCACCCGGATGAGTGTACTCCGGAAAGCAGGCAGGCCACGGACCGGCTTGCCGATGCCGGTATTCCGCTGGGTTCTCAAACCGTTCTGCTCAAAGGGGTGAACGACAACGTGCCGGTCATGAAGGATCTGATGCACAAATTGCTCACCATGCGGGTCAGGCCTTATTACCTGTACCAGTGTGACCCGATCAGTGGCTCTTCCCACTTTCGCACAACAGTCAGCGCAGGCCTGAAGATCATCGAGGGCTTACGCGGCCACACTACCGGTTATGCAGTGCCTACCTACGTAATTGACGCGCCGGGTGGCGGTGGCAAGATTCCGTTGCAACCGGACTATCTTGCCGGACGCGATGGTAATGATCTGTTACTGCGCAACTTCGAAGGGGAGGTGTTTCGTTATCCTGACCCGCAAGTAGTTGTTGGCAAGGAGTCCTAATCATGTTGATCGGTATCACCTACGACCTCCGCTCCGCTTATCTGGCTATGGGATTCAGCGAGGAAGACACCGCAGAGTTTGATCGTGACGACACCATCGATGCGATCGAACAGGCGCTCACCAATCTCGGGCATCAGGCTGATCGGATCGGAAATATACGGCAACTGGTAGGCCGCCTGGCGGCTGGCAATAGCTGGGATCTTGTATTTAATATCTGTGAAGGTCTTTATGGCACTGCCCGGGAAGGCCAGGTGCCTGCAATTCTGGAGGCTTATGGCATTCCATGCACGTTCAGTGATGCTGCGTTGATGGCGCTAAGTCTTCACAAGGCATGGACGAAGGATGTTCTGGCGGACTCCGTACCAATCGCCGGGCATCGCGTCATCTATTCGGCAGAAGAAGCTGAAGCCTGTTCTCTTCCCAGTCCCTGGTTTGTTAAGCCTTTATGTGAAGGGACCGGCAAGGGAGTCACGCCTAACTCCTTGGTTAGAATGCAGGCTGACCTGGTACCGGCATGCGCCAGTTTATTGAAAAAGTTCAAGCAACCCGTGTTGCTGGAGACTTATCTTCCGGGACGAGAATTTACTGTCAGTATTCTCGGTACCGGTGATCAGGCTTACGTTCTCGGTACAACGGAAATTGTGTTACTTGCCACAGCCGAGCCGGAAGTCTATAGCTATATTAATAAAGAGGATTGCGAGAATCGCGTCGAAAATCGGTTGGTGTCTGCCACGGATGATCCCGTTGTGCGCCAGGCCGAAGAGGTAGCCATGACGGTGTGGCGCGAACTCAAGTGTCGGGATGCCGGTCGAGTGGACCTGCGCTGCGACTCCGCGGGTGAGCCTCATTTCATGGAAGTGAATCCCCTGGCGGGCATGCACCCGTTGCATTCCGACCTGCCTATGTGTGCCACCGACGTGGGCATGCCGTATCAGAGTCTCATCGAAAAGATCGTTCATTCCGCCTCTGCGCGAATAGAAAAGTCTTCGTGCAGGCCAATACCGAAAGTCGCCTGATGAAAATTGCAATCATCCACAATATTCCGGAGCAGGGTGCTCCGGAATCAGATCTGGATGTACTGAAACAGGTATTGGCAGTTGAGCAGGCACTCAGCGAATCGCACCATGAAACCATCAGGATCCCTTGCACTCTAAATCTGGATGGGCTGCGCACCGCGTTGCGTCGACATCGTCCGCAATGTGTTTTCAACCTGGTGGAATCACTAGGCGGTACCGATCGACTGGCTGTGTTAGTGCCAATGCTGCTGGAATCGATGGGGATACCTTTCACGGGAGCGACCAGCGAGAACTTGCTGGCCACAGCAGATAAGGTTTCCGTCAAACGACGCCTGCGTGAACTGGAGAGCCCGACAGCGGATTGGTTGGTAGCCGATGAGACACCCGATCTCGCTGGAGGCAAGTTTATCGTCAAGCCGCGCTACGAGCATGCGTCAATCGGTATCGATGACAGTGCAGTTCTAGAAGCTGGTAATGCCCAGGCGCTCAAACATATTCTCGCCCATCGCACGACCTCGCTCGGACTTGAGCTATTCGCTGAAAGATTCATTGCAGGTCGAGAATTTAACGTCTCGATCATCACCGATAACACGGGTGCTGTAAAAGTGTTGTCTCCAGCAGAAATAGATTTCTCGGCATTTCCGGAGAACAAACCCCGCATCGTCGGCTATGATGCGAAATGGTCAAGCGATTCGTTTGAGTATCATGCGACGCCGCGCAGTTTCGAGTTCAGCCCCGACGATCAGTCGTTGCTCAGCTTGTTAAATCAACTGACCGTAAAGATCTGGAACAGCTTCAATCTTCGCGGTTACGCGCGTATCGACTATCGCATAGATTCGGGTAACAACCCATTCGTGTTGGAAATCAATACCAATCCCTGCCTCTCGCTGGATGCTGGATTCGCGGCCGCACTGCACAATTCAGGGGTTACCTATAGTGATGGGATCGAGAGCATCGTCGATGCGGCATTCGGGAACTCACGCGAGTGAGAAGATTGCTACTGGTGGAAGCTCCAGACCATGAAAAACATCACGTCAGGGGGCGCGGCTATCAGGAATCACCTCGACGTCAGATGGCACTCAGCAGGGGCGTACGACAACTTGAGGTTGAAGTTCGGCCAGTAAAATCCTTCCCTGAGAAATTTCTGTATCGGGTGCACGATAAGAAATTGCTGGATTTTTTGCGCAGCTCAAGTGAGCAGAGTATCGCGGGCAAGTATGAATATCCCTTCATGATTCCCGTGCATCGACCGCAGCACCCCCCGAAGGATTGGACACTGGCGGTAGGCTACTATTGCATCGATACCTTTACACCGATTCATCGCGAATCCTGGAATACGGCCCGCAAGGCAGTCGATTGTGCATTGACGGCCGCGGCGGAAATCCTCGGCGAACACTGTTACTCCTACGCACTGGTGCGACCCCCTGGACACCACAGCGAGCGAAGTTATTTCGGCGGCTACTGCTATCTGAACTCGGCCGCGATCGCCGCGGACTACCTGAGTCAACATGGCCGGGTCGCCATGTTGGATATCGACTACCATCACGGCAATGGGCAACAGGATATCTTCTGGGAGCGCAATGATGTATTAACAGTTTCCATTCACGGTCACCCTGACTTTGCCTACCCGTATTTCTCGGGCTACAAGAATGAAATCGGGGCCAGTAAGGGAAAAGGATTCAACATCAACATGCCTCTGCCCGAATCCGTAAACGGTGCTGAATTCATCGCCGCACTCAAAATAGCCATTAAGCACATAAAGCAGTTCAAACCGAAATTCCTGGTGGTGCCCATCGGCTTTGACACGGCGCGCAATGATCCCAGCGGTAGCTGGGCGCTCGACCCAGCGGACTTTAACGAAAGCGGTAAATTGCTCGCATCACTCAATCTTCCTACTGTATTCGTACAAGAAGGAGGCTACCAGATTGGCAGACTGGCAAAATATGCCAAGGCATTCTTCGCAGGAGTACTGGCTTGATGTCCAAGATTAAATTGCGTTACAAAATCCGTAAGAAAAAAGACAGGGTCGCTATCAAAAAAATTGGCAAGTCGACCGGATTTTTTACCAAAAAGGAAATCAAACTCTCATTGGAAGTATTCGATGAATGTGTGTCGGATTCGCATTCAGGATACTATTTCGTATTCGCTGAAATCGGTAAACGCATGGTCGGCTATGCAAGCTGGGGCAAGGACGAACAGACTTTCAACAGTTTCGAACTGTACTGGATCGCCGTCGATGACTCCTACCGCAATTGCGGCATTGGCAAGCTACTGATTGAAGACGTAGAAGCGTCTATCCGAAAACTTGGCGCAGCACAGTTATTTATTGAGACTTCCGGAAGAGAGGTCTACGAGCCTACACGCTATTTTTACGAGCACCGGGGTTATGCCCAATCTGCCTGGCTGTCTGACTACTATTCGCCGGGAGATGCACTCGTTATCTATTCCAAGCGCTTATAGTAATAAGACAATTACCAATGAATCCTGTCGTTGTTTCCATTTTCCTGCTGCTTTGCAGCAACGTGTTCATGACCTTTGCCTGGTATGCTCACCTTAAGGAGCTTAATGACAAACCCTGGATCATCGCCGCATTGATAAGTTGGGGCATCGCTTTTCTGGAATACATGTTCCAGGTACCGGCCAACCGAATAGGCTACACCGTGCTATCGGTAGGTCAGCTCAAAATCATGCAGGAAGTGATTACCTTGTCTGTGTTTGTGCCGTTTTCCTTGCTCTACCTGAAAGAGCCCCTCAAGCTGGACTATCTGTGGGCCGGCGTCTGCCTGATGGGCGCCGTGTTTTTTATGTTCCGCGTGAATAGATAGGGACAGTTCTGTTTATTGGGTCGCAGCTAAACAGGACCGTAGAAAAATAGGCTCAGAGACTGAGATACCCCCAGAAAATGTCGAATTAACGCATCGGGTTAGCTTGTTCTGAGCGATTTCTGCAGGCTTGGAAGATGTAGGAACCGTTGAATTTCAACTACTCGAGCCCGGGGGTGGGGTGTTGTTTGCGAACAATCAGGACCGCAGGTCCGTGAGCAAATAATACCGCAGCTCCTGGCGGTTGGCCTGGACAAGTCGCCTCATTGCCCACAGCAACGGGGATATCTCAGGCTCAGAGATATCCGTTAATCTTGAGATGCATCAGAGAATTAGCAGTACGCCCTCGACTTTTTCCCCCATCTGGGTTTGAATGCGCAGGTCTATAATGCATAGAAAGCCGATGACTCGGAGGACAGCACAATGAGCAAGCAACCCACGCAAGGGCGACGTCGCTTCTTAACCGGCATCGGAGTCGTGGCCACAGGTGCCACCCTGACAGCAACAGCGCAGGCAGCCCAGAACCACGGCGGGCAGCATCACGATTTTGTACCGCAGCGACATAGCGAAGATGCCTGGTTGGATGCCAACTCCGCAAGCCATCGCGTGTTTCTCGATTCATCCACCACTTCAGGTGGAATCACCGCCTTGAATTATGCCAACAACATCCTGCTTGGCCATGCCGAAGGTTATGACGGCAGTGATTCTGACTATTCCATCATCGTGTGCTTTAGGCACCAGGCCACGCCGCTGGGCTATAACGATGCCATGTGGGAAAAATACGGTGAGCAGTTCAGCACTTCCATGCGCTTTAACGATCCGCGCACTGATGCGCCGTTCAAGGCAAATCCAATGCGCATGGCGCGTGGGGATTTCTCGAATCGTGGCAACACTATCGACATGCTCATTGCTCGCGGCATCAGCTATGCGATTTGCAATAAGGCAACCCGCTCTATTTCTGCTTTCGTGTCTCGTGCCACCGGAGCTTCCACAGAAGATATTTACCAGGAACTGGTTATAAATAATATCCCCAACAGCCGCTTTGTACCTGCTGGTGTGCTGGCGGCGACCCGCTCTCAGGAATACGGCTACAGCCTGCTCTACGCCGGCTAGTAACCCTTCTCTATTCCTTACCCCTGGACTAGCAGACCAGTGACGGCAACGCTGCCGTTACTGACTCTGCTGCAGATTTCTGTAGTACTCGCGAATCGGCTCGAACGGCCCCAGGCGATGCTGCTCTATAGGGAAATCATCCGCGTAGGGGGGATAGGGACTATCAACCGGTTTTCTGGTGAGATCCGGATAGTCCACTTCCAGCTTGGCCCGTTGTGGGCGCTCATGGGAATTGACGTAGGCCGCCACATCGTAGGCCTGGTCATCGGAAAGATCCGGTTGGCCCAGTGGCATGCGCGCCTTGATAAAATTGGCAGCGGTGAGTACGCGGGTCATGCCGGCGCCGTTGTTGAAACTGTCCGGACCCCACAGCGGTGGAAACAGATAGCCCTCTCTCATGTCCGTGGCCGCAGCTAGCCCTTCACCATCGCGGCCGTGACAGACTTCGCAGCGCTCCTCATACACTTGTTGGCCAACTTCTACGTCGGCCGCACGATTCGGTTCGGCAAACTCAGGCGGCTCATCCAGTTGGCGCCGCGTCTCACCCATCACTGCATATTGGTTATTCAGGTTAGTGATATACATCTCCATGGAAAGCATTTCGATGCTGTCGCGGGACAACTCGCGCCCATTCATGCTGCGGGTCATGCAGCCATTGATGCGGTCACGTAGATCCCGGTCACCACCATCGCGGCCAGAGAAGCGTGGATAGTCAGAGGCTGTTTGCAGCAGTGAGAGTGTGCCGGGTTTGGTGCCGGTTACCAGGTGGCAGGAAGCGCAGTCCATGCTGGTACCAGAAAAGCGCATAGCCGGATCCTCATGGCCCGGACCCATCTGGGCAGCTGTGTCCCGGATCAGGCGGCGGCCATACTCCACACTGGGTTCAGCATTGATGCTGGCAACGGAATACCCGGCCGGGGTAAACCAGAAGGCGCTGGCCAGTACGGCAACGCCCACCGCGGCTCCCACTACGGTTGCAATCAAGAGACCACTGCCTTGTTGTTCAGTCTTCATCGCCAGGCTCCCGGGCGGGTTGCTGCCCGTTTCGACACTGCTCTTCATACAACGCTAATTGCTGCTGAAAGAGGTATTTGGGCCGCTCTACCCGAGCGCGCACGCCAGGCCACAACAAGTAGGCAAGGGCAAACGCTGCCGCAAGTACGAGAAAAGATATCACGATTACCGCACTAATCATCGGCTACTCCCGAATTCAGTGCGCTGCCATAAAGGGAGCGAACATAGTGAACTACGGCGACCATCTCACTCTCACTGAGTCGATCCCCCCAAGGCGCCATCGAAGTTCCTTCCACACCGTTCTGCAGAATGCGCAGGCTTTCAGCCACACTCAAGCGCTCACGGGTAAAGTCAGTCGGCCAGATTGGAATCGGCAGACTGTCGGCAGCGAAACCATTGCCGTCACCGTTATCGCCATGACACTCTGCGCAGTGTGATGCATACGCCTCAGCACCCAGCGGCAGGGATTGAGGGCTGCCCGCCGTAGTCTCAACTTCGCTGAAACTTTGTACCACGCTAACCAGTGACGATAACTCTGCCGGCGACAATTCTCGCCACGCTGGCATAGAGGTGCCATGTACCCCATTCCAGAGAATATCGGCCAGCAAACTCGATTGATACTGATGCTGACTCAAATCAACTGGCGACGGTTGCAACCAGGCCGCCGCCGGACCATCACCCCTGCCCTGTTCGCCGTGACAACCCGTGCAGTTGCTTTGCCATGAATCCACACCCCCTACAGTCGAGCCTGGCGACTCCAGAACCAACGCGTTTCCCCTGGGCCGGGTGCGGGCCGGATGTGCATTCAATTCCGGGGCATTGAACGACATCAGTGCCCGTTCATCATCGGTTGCCGCCCTGCCCGCCACTTCGCCGTCTGGCCAGGCCAATTCTCGCTCACGGCCCAGGCTCTCAATATAAGCCACCAGGTCCAGCGCTTCTCGCCTTGGCCGATCCGGTGCGCCACTGAAAAACTGCGGATAAGCCGGCATGATGGACAGCGGCACCACGCTGCGCGGTGCAAACAAATGCACCAGGTGCCATTGCGCTGGACGCGTATTGCCAGCCCTGGCCAGGTCCGGGCCGATACGACGCGTGCCGAGCATATGCGGATAATCCAGGCGTCCCTCCCAGGCCAGGCTGGGAGCACCGAAGCGTGCCAGGTCTGCTTCGGTATAGCGCACTTGCTGAGTATGGCAATACGCGCACCCTTCCCTGGCATAGATGTCCCTGCCGCGTAGCTCCGAAGGGGTCAACAGTAATGGGCCGGCAGGAGCCAGGCTCGCAGTCTGCTGTTGCAACGCACGCAGCGGGATTACGCCGAGTAAAGCAACCGACAGCACAAAAAAACCAATGCCTGCCAGCGACGCGACCAGGTAGGACATACGCAAGGCCGGTGCTACGCCACTGCCGCCGACGCCGGCAAGTTCAACACCGGCAGTAGATCGTTCTATTTTTAGGGACGTGGCTGCTTCCTTGCTGTTACCCAACAAGCCGAAGAACAACAACACAAAACCCAGCGTGATGGGAATGGCGGAAAGGCTGCGCACAATCCAATAAGCTTGCGATGCGCGCACCGATTCCAGCCACGGTGCATCACCCTGCCAGAGTTGACCCTGGGCAATACCAGCCACAGTCAGATCCACCACCATCAAGCTTATCCCCACCACCAGTAACCAGTAGGCCCAGTGCAGGGCAAGCTCGTTATAGCTAACGGCTGGCAGGCGCTGCCAGGCGTGTACGATGCCCGCAATGCCGGCGAAAGTAGCAAAGCCCAGCATGGCCAGATGTGAGTGCCCGATCACCCAGTCAGTAAAATGCGTGAGACTGTTAAAACTCATGTCCGCCTGCACCGAGCCCTGCAGGCTGACGATCAGGTAGAAGACCACCGACATCGAGGCAAACCGCAAAGCGATATCGCGGGGAATCAGCCCCGCTCCTCTCTGCGACAGCATCAGGTTGGTCACCACAATCACCACTATTACGCCAAGCAGAAAGGAGGCAAGGATGGCAGTGAGCTGGGCACCCATGGGAATGACCGAATTAATGTAGTGGTGAATACCGTTCAGTGGATACAGGAAAAACAGGCCCCAGAAACCCAGCATGGACAGAAAGTGGCTGTAGATAGGTCGTCCGGTAGTGGCAGGAATTACGTAATAGAGAATCGCCAGAGCCAGTGGCGTGACAAACAGGCCTACGGCATCATGTATCCACAAGCCGCTGAATGCTGCCCCCGCCGCGCCCGGTACGAATTCAGGCACAATATTACCCATAGGGTATGACATGAGCGTGAACACCAGGGCCCCGATGATGTACCAGCTGGATACATAGAGATTTTCAAAGCCGCGGCTGAAAAATGGCGGCAGAAACTGGATCGCGGCAAGCACGAATGCCACGATGACCACCACATCCACAACCAGGGGAAACTCGGCCCATTCCAGCGGCTGACTGACACCCGCCAGCACCAGCGCCCAGCCCGGCAGCATCACCGCGAAATTCCACAGGGCAAACAAGCTCAGACCCAGGTTACGGCTGGTCACTGCCCTGCCACTGAGGATAGGCACCGCGTGGTACAGAAAGGCCAGAAAAGCATTGCCAAGCCAGCCCAGCATGATGCCCTGGGTATGGGCATAGCGCATGCGTCCCCAGCTGGGCAGGCTGTCGCCGCCGAAGTCCGGAAGGACAAACTGCAGGGAAACCAGAATCCCGAAAACTACCGCAATCAGCAGTGTTATCAGCGCGGCCAGGCTGTGGGCGCGAACCAGCAAGCCTTCGACTAATTGTTGATCCGCAGCGGTGCTGGACTGTAGCGATGGATCGCTATTGGACTGCATTGGCTTGTTTTCCTAGTTCCTGGCGATCTGCAGGGCCTCCAGGCTCTGCGCAAGGGAGATACTAAATCAATCTCAGACCTTAGGCTATGTGTAATACCCTGGTTTGTAGCACCCAATTCATGATCGAGATCACTATTTTCGTTGGTTGTCCGCCAAACCATGTCGTAGGATAGGAGATTCCCTGATTGTCGTGCCCGCGCGACATCAGAAACCAGGCAACTAGGGTCACGCCCAGAAGCGCTGCCCAGAGCCGTAATCAAAAGAAAACACCATGGGAGGTTGTCATGCCACGAATTCACCACGCACTAGCCCTGTTTGCCACCGGGATGCTCGCCACGAGTATGCTGAGCGCGCAGTCCAACGAAGCAATCATCGCCAAGGCGCTGTCTCCACTACCTCAAGACCTGCGCGCCGATGCTACCGTCTACACCTATGACGATAGTGGTAATCGGGTCACCCTGAAGGTAGGTTCCAACCACGTTGAGTGCGCGCCTACCGATGCTGAAGGTTTCACGCGCTGCGGCCCCGTTTCCCAGCGCGCAAGACGCGATCTGCAGGCCAAGCTGTCAGCCCAGGGTCTGGAAGGTGAAGCACTACAAATGGAAATGCAGAAGGCCGAAGACCAGGGCCGCATTCCCCCGCGTATCTTCGGCACGCTGAGCTATCGGCGCTTCGACACGCCCGACCGCATCCAGTACCTGATGGTAATCTCCCTTCCGAACGCCACCGCAGAGGAGTTGGGGATGCCTACTGGCCCCCAACGTGACAACGCGCTTGCCGGCATGGGCACTCCCTGGATGATGCGCCCCGGCACTTCCGGCGCGCACCTGATGATTCCTATCAATGGTACGGAGTATTCCAACAAGGGTAAGTAACGCACCCTTGTGGTACGGTAGAAAAAAAATACCCTCGTGATTCTGGATCATGAGGCTATTTTTTTTTGGACTGAATAAATAGCGACAGATTTATTTAAGGGCACACTCGCAAATCCACAGCGTGCAGATAAGAATAAATCCGTCCCTGAGATATCCCCAGAAAATGTCGAACTAACTCATTTGGTTAGCTTGTTTTAAGCAATTTCTGCAGGCTTGGAAGGTTCAGGAACCGTTGAGTTTCAACTACTCGAGCCAGGGGGTGGGGTGTTGTTTGCGAACAATCAGGACCGCAGGTCCGTGAGCAAACAATACCGCAGCTCCTGGCGGCCGGCCTGGACAAGTCCCCTCATCGCCCACAGCGACGGGGAGATTCCCTACTCACGGGCCCTTGGCCGAGATTGCTCGCAGGAACGCCCCGTTACTGTGTGATTCCTCCAGAGTGGAATTCAAGACAAAACAAATCTAGCAGTGGTAAAAATTTTTGGGGATATCTCAGAATCCGTCCCCATTTATTCCCGCAAGAGGAGTTTCTGTACCCGGGAGTTTGACGTCTCGGCCGCGTAGACAAGGTTCTCGGAAGGACAGGCCAGGCCATGCACACCGGAAAACTCACCCAGGTTACGCCCCGAGTTTCCAATCACGCCCAATACCTCGCCTTGCAGCGTTGCCTTTATCAGGCGGCCGGGAAATGTTGTCTCACCAATAAAAATCACCTCACCGCCGGGAGGAATGCACAATGCATTCGGCGCGCCGTTCAGCGCGATATTATCGAGATTGCTCGGGGTAGGCCCATTTACTGCTTTCGAGCCCGGGCGGATCGGAGTTGCCACACTGAACTCACGAACGTAGTTGCCATCGATATCAAACACCTGGATGCGTGCGTTGCTGCGGTCCCCTACGTAAATGAAATCGTCCTTGTCGATGGCGATGGCATGGGGCAGACGGAACTGCCCAGGGCCGGTGCCCGGTTCCCCGAAGGACAGCACCCAGTCGCCGTCGCTGTCGTACTTTGCCACACGTGAATTGATGTAACCGTCACTGATATAGATATTTCCCTGCGAGTCGAAGGCGACGTCGGTGGGTTCACGGAAGCGACCATCGAAGGGCGGCAGTGGGGGATCGGGATGATCGAGGGGACGTGCCGCAGCAGAAGAGGATTCTGTCTTGCGCCCGAATACCCATGCAACCCTGCCCTGCGAATCCATGCGCACAACCATGTTCGAACCTTTGTCCACAGTCCAGATATTGTCGTTAGCATCGATGCGCAGGCCGTGGGCGAAAGCCCAGGCATAAAGCCCGCGTCCGTGTTCAGTGACGAAATTGCCGTCGGCGTCGAATTCAAACAATTGTGCCGCGTGAATGGCATAGGCCGGCCCGCCACCGCTGGGATTGGAGCGGCTGAACACGAACACGTGGCCCGCTGAATTCACCGCCACCGCGGGTACTTCCCCGAAATTCATGCCCGGCAGAAGACGGATGGCATTCGGCACTGACTCGAAGGGAATTTGCGGGGCATACTGCGCTGAAGCTGGCACAGCGAACCCGAGCCAGGCGCTGATAATGGTAGCAACAGCAAAGTTGGAATTGCGGATAGCGAGCATTTTGCTTCTCCTGGATTACCTGGATACTGGAGAGATAGGGAAAGGTTTATTTATGGACTCGGACGCCAATCCGCACTGTGCAGAAAATAATAAATCCGTTCCCGCCTATTTATTGAACTAACTGCTGCTCGAGGCGAAGTTGCGCCGCCCTTGCACAATCCTGCATAACCTGGAAGTAGCGTTGCACCCATTCCTCTCCCAGTTCATAGGGATGGGGGCCGTCTCCACGACCGGCGAGCATCCGGTTTCGATTCACAGCGTTGTCGAACTCGGAATGGTTGGACAATATTACCGATGCATTAACCGCGGCTGCCTGTTCAGCGATGTGCCGCTGCGAATCGATATAGATCTGAAAATTCCCGATACCGGGATCGGGCGTATTGTTCACGAAATTGAACGCAGTGCCACCGGAGTAAGCTACGTTAATCGGTCGGCCATTGTCAAAAACGGTAAACGTATAGGACAGTGTCCCGGGTGTATGGCCGGGGGTATCCCACAAGCTAATGGTGGTATCTCCCAGGTTAAGTTCCATGCCGTCATAGGCCACGACGCCGCGTCCATTCTGCCGTGTGGGAGCCATAGTGGCATAGCGGTTGGGATAGGTATCCACCAGGTCCCAGTCCGCCGCGCCCATGACTACCTGGGCGTTGAATCGCTCCTGCAAAATCTGGGCGCCACCGATATGGTCACCGTGCGCATGGGAGATAACAACGTAGCGTATGTCTTCCGGATCCAGACCGAGTTTTTCCAATCCGCCGATAATGAGTTCGCGCGAATTATAGGGAAAGATCGTGTCGATAATGATGATGCCCTCGCTGGTGGTAAGCGCCCAGGAGGAATGCACTTTGCCGCCAACAAAATAGAAATTGTCAAAGACCTTCATCGGTTCTGCAAACCATTGCTCGCGTGGAGGGATGTTGTCAGGGTCAACTACATAGCGAGGTAGGTTGTCACTGGTGTTAACTCCACCACTGGTGGGTAGCAGGCAAATCCGGTTCAAGGTGCCAAGAAATTCCACCCCGGCTGCCTGCTTGGCAGATCGAATGGCGGCTTCGATCTCTGCATCGAAATCCCTCGGAGTCTGAGCAAAACTGGAGAAAGAGAAAGCGCCGGTCAGGATCAAGAGCAAAGTAACCAACGAGTATTTTCGCGACTTCATGGTGGATCTCCGGTTCTGATTATTGGTTGCCTATGATCGCAGATGCCAAGTTTGGAATTCTTACCTGTCATTACTTCCTGCTGATCTGGGCATTATGAGATTGTTGTACAGCCGCTGCAAGCATGTACCCTGTTTTCCGCATAGTTCACGAATTTTTCTAGTTCAGCTTTAAGATAGCTCTTTAACTAGTGGTTGTATTTGAGTATGTCTTCTAAATTTCTTTTTTGAGTCCCGGCATTGGGGTGCTGAAGATAGAGTGCGCAAGTAAATCACGGACCGAAGAGATTTTTCTCGCGGAAGGTTTTCTGGTCAATGCTTCTGAACTAAAATCATAGTCATTGTGAGACTCCTGCAGCTGAAACTCCTCCCCATAAACCATTCATTTACCCGAAATTTAGTGATGTATCAGTTTGGTTGTGATACGGTTTTGAACAAGTTATAAGCGATTTGGGGGTAGTTGCCCATCACCCCAAGGGATAATAACAATGGGTAGTCTGCTTGAGGAATTGAGGAGACGTAAAGTCTTCAGAACTGCTGCCGTTTATACGGTCGGTGCGTGGGTGCTTGTTCAAGTTGCAGACATTCTTCTTCCAACCTTTAATGCCCCCTTATGGATCAATCAGGCAATAATAATTGTCTTGTTGCTGGGCTTTCCTGTCGCCCTGGCACTGGCCTGGGCGGTAGATCTCACTCCAGAAGGCATCATTAGGACTTCAGAATCTTCAGACTATCTAGCAAAAAACTCTTCAAGCAACCGGTTCAGTGCAATTGCTTTAGGACTTGTTACATTTGCAGTGGCCTTTCTTTTTGTTGACAGATACTTTCTTGTCAATCAACTCGATGGTACCGGCTCAAATGGTGAACCAATCGCCGCAGTTGCCTCAAACCTGTCAAAGACTTTCATAAATCTTGAAAAATTGCAGAAGCGCAGCGAAGGCGGATATGCCAGTTTCGATTTTACACCTGACAGTAGAGCCATCGTGTACACAAGTTTTAACGAAGGTATATACAAGCTCCACACCCGGGAACTCACTGAACTGGGATCAGAGACTATTCTTGAAAATGATGACGGCATCTTTCTTCCCAAAATATCTCCGGATGGCCAACGAATTCTATATTGGTCTGAGAGTGAGTTACGTGTAATGCCTGTTCAGGGTGGCGCTTCGCAAACCATAACGGCAGCAGTAGTCCCTAATAGCCATGCGTGGCTCACCCAGAATACTGTCGTGTATACACGAAATCCGGATTTTTCAATTCACGTAGTAGATATCAACGGCGAAGAATTGCAGTCATTTGGCAGTAGTCTTAATAGAAATGGCATCTATATCGACCCGGAGCCACTTCCCGGCACTAGTAGCATTCTCTACTCTGTCGGTGCCAACAACGAGTATTGGGAAATGCACCTTGTTGACCAGGAAACTGGCGCATCAACTCCTCTAATCAGAGATGCGTTTGAATCTCAATACATGAATTCAGGTCATATTATTTTTGTAAGAGCTGGGTTCTTGTGGGCGGCTCCATTCGATATTGATTCCTTACAAATAACTGGTTCAGCGTTTCCAATTGTCGACGGTGTGCAGAATGTATATAACTATGCCGCAGCAGCCTATGCAGTTTCTTCACAAGGAGAACTGATCTACCTGGGTGGACCATCTGAGTATATAGATGTCTATTCACTGGTTATGGTGGACAGCAATGGCGCTGAAGAATCTTTGAAACTGGAGCCAGGGAACTATCGCGAACCCACGATATCGCCATCCGGCTCACACCTTGCACTGTCAGTAATTCAACCTGGCGGAGTAAGCGATATCTGGGTATACGATTTTTCTCTAGGTGTACTGAATCGTATTACCACTACTGGCGGAGCGATGAATCCTGTTTGGTTTCCAAACGGTGAGCAAATAGCCTTCAATGATATTCAAAGTGACCTTGGTTTGTGGGTCGCCAACTCGGACGGAACGGGACAACCCCAACGTTTGTTTGGAGAAGACATACTTTCAGGCCCGAGCGCTTTTTCTCCGGATGGTAATTACCTCGTTTACATTCAAGGGTCTCATCCAGCTTGGGATATTAAGGTGTTGGATATGACCGGCAACACTTTGGTGGGACAAGACTTGATTTCAACTCAGTTTGAGGAAAGACAGGCGTCCATTTCCCCCGATGGACGCTGGATAGCTTATGTTAGCCACGAGACAGATCATTCCGAAATTTATGTGCGCCCATTCCCCAATGTGGACGACAACAAATGGCGAGTCACTTCAACGGGAGGTGAAGAGCCGCAATGGAGCGCTGAGGACGGCACCCTCTACCTTTATTACATTTCACTCTATGAGTCATTCCAGACACTGGTCAGAGTTCCAGTCTCCGCAAATCCCAATTTCTCGTTTGGGAAAATCGAAACAGTAACCGAGATTGATAGACTGGAAGCCAACGAACCGAGTTACGCCATTTCACCGATAGATCATCGCGTGTTGCTGATAAGAGAATTGGAAGTTGAAGAGGAAGGAACTGACCATCCTTCACAGGCGATCTTCGTCGACAACTGGAGTGAAGAAATCAATCGTCTGGCACCTTCTACGGTTTTAGCTTCACCCCAACCATTGGATTAAGCCAAAATCGACCACTTTAGCCAATTCAAACGATTGATATGAACAACTGCACAGCATGATTTCACTTGTTGTTAATTTTCTGATGACGAGGATACGCTATGACTGGAAAAATAGGTTCCGTACCATTACTTACAAGTATTGCTTTCTGCAATTGTTTTGCAGCCACTAGTAGCTGCGCTCCAAGCCAGGAAGAGACAAGCAATGGTACTTGTTACTCGCTAATCCAGGGCTCCACAAATTCTCCCGCACTGGCTTACCACTCAATCGCTCTGCCCGAAGGATGGTTGCCAGCAGACGGATTGGTTATCTTCAATCACGGATTGGATCCCTACCTGGAAGGATTTGAAGATCAGTCACATCTCAAGATTTACGAAACACTCGTTGATGGCTACTTTACTGCCGACGTCCAGCCGAATCCCAGTCTTGGTCCTTTTGCTGACGCTGTCATTTCCCAGGGATTTGCTATGGCTGCATCCAGTTATACACAAACTGGTTGGGCAGTTTTTGATTCGCATCTCGCCAACAAAGCGCTTTACCAGGAGTTTTTGTCACATGCAGGCGCTACACCTCAGAAATTGTATTTCATAGGAGGTTCGTTAGGTGGAATTGTCACCATGCGAGACATGGAAGACGATAGGCTGCCCGAAATACCTGAAGCAAGAGGTGCACTTTTGTTATGTGGTGCCGTCGCTGGTGCTGTGAATTGGTACCAGGCCTATGATCTACGCATGGTCTATGATGCAGTGTGTAAAAGAACGGGAGATGATCTGCCTAGTCCCTGGTACAAAATTCCAACAGTAATCACCGGAGAATTGGAGGCGTTGGAATCCATAGATAGTTGTACCAGTTTGGGGCTCAAATACTTTTATTATTCAACAATTCCAAACCCTTTCCTTGCCGAAATTGCATGGAGAGCAGCGGCTGACGACGAACAGGAAGACAACTTGCAAAAACTGACTGAACTAACTGGCATCGTCGAAGACTGGCTACCGACCAATATTGCCTACGCGACATTCGAGCTTCCCAGGTTGATCAATTGGCCCAGCAAATTGAATGGAGTGAATCCATTTGGCAATGTGGGCGTCGACTACAAGGATGCTGCTGTCAATTATGATATTGCCCGTCGGGTTGTGCTCCCCACTGTGCGAGATCAACTCTTCAAAAACTACACGCCAAATGGAATTATCGGCGCCACAAATGTTGTATCAATTCACACGTCAAGAGATGGACTGGTCAGACCGGAAAATCAGAATACTCTGTTAAACATGGCTACATTGCCCTCGAATCAACTCACAGTCGCCGTTAAACCTGAAACACAAGCAAGTCATTGTGGATTTACCGAGGCTGAAGGAGTAGGAGCCTGGAACGCACTGTTAAATTGGACCGAACCTCCTGCAGGAGTGCAACCGGATCATACTGATATCAACCCGGCGTTCTTGCCCCCTACGGTACTCGGTGGCGATTTACTCACCTTCTCTCGAGAGAACCTCGCCACTGTGCAGGGTAATAATACATTTGATGCAAATACTGGATTATTGGCAGTTGAAAAACTTCAAATTGAACGTGATGACAATGTTTTTGATGGCGTATTGCAGTGGAATGGAGATTTGACCAATCCTGAATTTTTAGTTATCAGTGCTACTCGCATTGCAAGAATCAGTTTTTGGCAACACGGTGCACTTTACGATCCCGACGAGGAATTGTTATATATCCCGAAAGTCTTAGTATCAAACATGCCCCCTCCTCATCACTATCTTAACGGACGAAGACTCGACGTTTATATGGAACCTGTAGTTAGTGACTTAAGTGTTCTAAGACCTTTGGAGATCGAATAGACACTAGATACATTAAAAGTGGGGAATAGAAAGGCATTCATGCCCAATAAAACTGTTACAGCAAGCGATAGTCAGGCGAAATAAAAGTATCCATGTGCATCATTTGATCCAAATAAAAGGAAGGGGCCGGGCATTTTCTCCAAAAGAAAAGTAAAAGGCGCCCTTGATTAAGTTGGAATTTGCATCGAATGCTGCCCACTCAACAAAATAGTAGTCAGCGTCGGGCAGTACCGGTAATGGCTGGACAAAATGCACACCGGTCCCATCGCGATAGCGAAACCCGATATCGATAGGTTCCTTGCCCTGACTGGGCTCTTTAAGCACCAGCTTCACCAATCTCACGTTGGACTGGAAATGCAACATGACCGACTCAGGGGCAACCGCCAGCACCTCATCGTTATCGGGCATTGAAACTACCTGCCTGTTACCTGATGCAGGCATACCATGCGCCCCGTGCTGAGCGAATGATCGAGGAATGAAGACTGCACATAACAGGAAAATCAATGCCATCAAGAAATGGCTTGAATTGCTATCCCGGTCCCGAGTTACCACATTAAAATCCTTGATAAAAACTCCGCGCTTCATACGGAAAGAAGCGCCTAACCCTGGTTCCAATGTATAGCTAGTATTGTATATTCAGTTTGATACTTCCAGTTCAAGACTTTCAGTTCAAGACTAAGGCGTCACGTTTACCGTCAGATACTGATCACTGTAGAGCCCGCCGTCATCAGCCCTGCCCCACAACAGATAAGTGCCAGGCTCATCGAAGGTGGCAGTCACGTCAATAACTCCATCCTCGGGTAATTTTGGTGGCACCCACAGCCAGCTCCATGGCGAGTTTGCCGATGGGCGCGTATCTTCCCAGGGCTTAACCTGGGGTGGGTCAAAATGGACCAATTCCTGTACATTTTTCAGGCCTTCGGGGGCACGGTACACATTCCATGAAAGGTACAAACCATTGTTCTTGGCCACAGTAGGCTTGGGTGGCGGAGTCATCATCATTCTGTTGCGCACCATTTCGGGTGTAGCCAGGACCGCGGCGGCGCCTCCCAGCAATCTGATACGCCGCATGGGATCAAAGGGTTCAGGCACACCATCGTCAGTTACGCGAGTCTGAAAAGATAACGGTTGTCCGACTCTGACAGTGCGAATCTCATCTCCGATCAATGCCACCACCGGTGGAACATTGGCCCGGGTTTCAGCATCGGACGATCCCGCACCCAGAGCACCGGTTTCTGACATGATAATCATGTTATCAATCTTGTAATCGGCTCTCAGCGTACCGTAGGCCCTTCGCGTTAAGCCATTGGGGGAAGTCACTTCCCAGACCAGTTCGCTGTCTCCAAAATCGCCAGGTACCAGCACATCAAAGGTAAACCGATTGCGCCGGGGCAGGAAGTGGGTCGGTTGGCCTCGGTCAAGTTCGCCAGGTGTGAAGAAGTTGTTTTCTCCGACAGGAATATCCAGTTCCTCTTTCCAGTTATGGTTGAAGTATCCAAAAGTCAGAGAGATAGTGCCGTCGTCATTTTCACGCCAGCCTTCGTAAGCGACTTCTGTGTGCTGCCCACTCTGGTAGGTGTTTCTGGCGTAGTGGTAGGGTTGGTCAGCTGTCGCATAGCTGGAAAAAACCACCAGTGCCGCGGTAAGCAGCACGCTGATGGTTTTAATGGATTTGTAAGCCTTCATAGCTTGCCTTCTTGGGAATTTCTTAAGTTGCTAGTTCGTAGTTTGGCAACGAGCTGGACTCCACCTGGGAGCCTCTAGCTCAGTTACCGGTTTAGGCACTGGCAATGAATGAAACTGCCTGGTTTCATTCATTGCCAGAATAGTAATCCTCCGTCAATCACTGGCCGCGGAAGAATCTTCTAGAGGCCATACCAGCGGCGTTAGACATAACGGACATCCTATGACGTGGTCGTTGGGTCCGAGCTTAAGGTTGGTGCGCCGCTTTTCCATTTCTTCGCCGAATTGTTCATCGTTCATGGTCACCCTGATTCCCAGGTCAATAAACATATTCGTTACCGAGCGGTTACCGGCACCCTGCCAGTTGCGCGCATCCGGCACATTGGGATTCGCTTGGGTGTTATCGAAATATCCCGTGATGTGAAGAATTGTGCCTTTAGGTAACAGCGGTGTGTAGTCATCTTCAAAGGGATAACCTCGCACCCAATTGTGGTCATACCCTACACAGGACAGAGTCTCAACCGAGTAACCCCAGATCGCTTCCAGGCACATGCGCTCACCGGGAGCATGCAGGTGTGGCTCGAAGGTGATGACCTTGGTGTGTTGTGTCAGCACTTGATAAGCGTGCATCTCCTGATCCCGGGCATCGCCCTCGACGCTGAGATCAACCCCGTTCCCGAGGATGCTGATTTGTGACCTGTATTTCGGTTCATAATCCTTCGGGTGGAAAGTGAAGCCAATCTGCAGGTGACCTGTGGTATCTCGCCCATTGGAGTGCATGTGTACCGAATCGGTGAAGAAGGCGGAATTCGCTTTTAGCTTGGGACCAGCATCCGGATCGAATACGTCACCATTGCGGCCCACTTCGTGAACTGGCCAATTGGTAGCCTCACCGGGGATTACCGCGCCATTCTCGTCTAATAGTTCAGTACGCCAGATCATGTGATGAAAAATGTACAGCCCACCCACGGTGTCAGAAGCCTCGGCGCCAACCCCCACATCATTCACTTCCACGATCTCCACTGACTTCACATAGCGATCCTCTGTCAGGCCTGTGGGAATACTGGGAATCTCACCCCACCAGTCGGGTCGACCGGCGGCCATGAAGAAATCTTCGGTATTCACGATAAGGTCGGGCTCGCCCAGCTTCCACTTGGTAGTGTCATCGAAAACCAGGGGCTCTGGTGAGTCGGCAGAGTCCCCTCTAGGAGTGCCCGTTCGCGCCCAGGTGGAAATAGCGGCAATTTCAACATCGCTGAGGGATGGATCATTCTTGAAATGCTGAATGCCAATTTCTTTTTCAGCGTACCAGGGCGGCATGGCACCGGCTCGGTCACGCAGGCCAGTCTTGTACTCAATGAGCCCGGCAAAGGGAGCTACCTGGTCATAGGTAACCAGCGACATTGGAGCCACACCGCCAGGGCGGTGACAATTCTGGCAGCTGCGCTGCAGGATTGGCTCGATATCTTTGTGGAAAGTCACTTCCTGCGCCACGATCATCGGTGTAAACACCATTCCCGCAACCGCAAGTAACGAACCTTTACTCAACAATGACAAAAATCGCATCAATTTCTCCTCAATCAGTACAAGAATCATTCAAGCAAAACCTGGTTGGGTATACAGAGGCTAGAATGATTGAAACGTAAAGAGGGATTAGAATCAATTTTGCGGTGAAATTCTTCCTAAATTCTGAGGAATGTTGATCAGATTCCTAGAATCGGAGACTTCCTTGATGTAGAACAAGGAATTGGATAGAGCACTCTGGAGGGAGGGGACACTCATGACATAACAGCTTAACGACCCAAGTTATCAAAATTGCTATTTTTCGAGCAGCAATTCGTGCTGCCCTATTTCCGGCGATCGCCAGAATTTAACAGCTTAAGTTGTTAAGTCATGAGTGTCCCTAATCATTTCTCAGCATTCACAATTGGTGTTAGCATCATTGGCGTTACGAATTGACCTGAAAGGGGGGTTTGACAAGTGACATCTCTGTCCACAATACGCTGGCTAGTGCTGAGCCTGGTCCCTACTCTAGGATTTGCGGCAGAAAATTATGCAGTACCGCGAACCGAGTGGGGATTGCCTGACCTGCAGGGCGTCTGGAACTTTTCTTCCAATACCCCGATGCAACGCCCTGTCCAATTCGGTAACCGCCAATATCTCACTGACGAGGAAGTTGCTGAACTGGAAGCCAGCTTAGCTGCGCGAGATGATGCAGCAGATGCCGCAATACCTTTTGCCGGGGTTGATGAATCCTACAACGACTTCTGGGTTGAAAGTGCGGGACTCGGCGAAGCCCGACTGACTTCCCATGTGATTTACCCTGAAGATGGCCGTCTGCCACCGCTACAACCCGATGCCCGTGTGGCGGATTACAGCCGCCCACCTGCGCGACCCGTGCGCAGCACATTGGGTATCTTATTTGCCTCAGATGGCCCTGAAGATCGTTCCCTGTCTGATCGCTGCCTGATCGGTTTCAATGCCGGCCCTCCGGTGACTCCCAGTTTTTACAATAACAATCTACAGATTGTGCAGAACAAAGACCACGTAGTAATCATGACCGAGATGGTCCACGATGCGCGCATAGTGCCTCTGGATAATCGCCCTCACGCGCCTGCCGAAATCGGCTTCTGGACTGGGGATTCTCGTGGCTATTGGGAAGGCGATACCCTGGTGGTGGAATCCCGAAATTTCAATGGCCTGACTAATTCTTTCTCCAACTCAGGCAGCTCAGAAAACAAACGCTTGATCGAGAAATTCACTCGCGTGGCTCACGACAGAATCGACTATCAATTTACTGTAGATGATCCGTCAACATTCACAGACAAGATAGTTGGCCTGATACCCATCTACAAAGTAGCTGGACAAATTTTTGAGTATGCCTGTCATGAAGGAAACTATGGCATAGTGAATATTTTGCGCGGAGCACGTGTCGAGGAACAACTGAATAGGGACAACTAATTCAGTAACCGGTATTCTTTTGGCAATACAGGGAGACGAAGGGAATTAAATTTAATCAGTTGTACAAAGTTGGTCCTTCTGCTCTGACCCCCTATTTGATTCCTGGCTTTATTCCAGGGCGAACACCCATAACGCCGCCGCACCGGGATTGCTTGGAACGAAACCGGTAAAGCGATTCATCAGTCCCAACCAGACTCCCGTATGTATATTCAGTTGTCCGGCTACAATAGCGATGTATTGCTTTCCTGCCACGCTATAGGTAATTGGAAAAGCCGCTGGGATAGCATCGAGTTCAGTCTCCCACAAAATTTCTCCGGATTGCTGATCGAAGGCCTTAAAGGATTGATCGAGATAACCCAGAAAAACCAGTCCGCCCGCCGTTGCCAGGCTGGCGGATGCTGGAACTACCTCTTCCCGGTGCTGCCAGGCCAACTCCCTGGTCCTTAGATCGATAGCCTGCAAGCGACCGTAATTACCGTCGCTGCCCGGCACTGGCACTGTATCTGCGCGCATGCCGCTGGAGAGTAACGTGCCAGATCCGTCGAGCAACGTTTCCATGCAGACTTCGAACATGGGTACGAACAGGAAGCCCGTTTCATTGTTGATTGAGGAGGCGTGCCAGTTGCGACCACCCTGGTAATAGGGACAGACCGTGCGAATTTCTTCAGCGTCGGGAAAGACGGCAGGATTGGCAAACTTTTCACCAGTCACTGGATCGATAGCACTGATAATATTCTGCATACCAGAATCGACAGAAAACAGATACTGGCCCGTAGCCGCATCCAGGGCATCGAACAGTCCTGGTTTGCCGGCTGTGACAATAACCTTCCTTGTCTCGCCATTGACTTCCAGTTCCACAATCGAGCGTTCAAAGATCCAATCGAGATCGAACTGATCGTTGGCGACATGCTGGTAATACCAAACTAGTTCACCGGTGGCGGGCCGCAGTGCCAGTGTTGAATTCGTGTAGAGCGCATCATTGTTTACACCATCGACGCCCAGCGGATAAAGCAGAGGCCCCGTGTTATAAGTTGGCGAAACACCATAGAACACCAGATCCAGTTCCGGGTCATAGCTGCCAGTATTCCATACAGACCCACCCTGACGCTCATTCAGAGGAATATTGTTCCAGGTGTTACCACCCGGCTCACCGGGTCTAGCCAGCGTATTGAAGCGCCAGGTTTCTGTTCCCGCCTCCAGATCGATTGCGATGATAAATCCACCACCAGGTACGAAGGATGCCGCCATGCCTTGAATAACTTGACCACCGGCAACTGTAGGGGCGCTACGCAGGGCATAACCGGTGTTGTCGCCGACATCGATGGCATGATCCCAGATAACATTTCCGGAACGCGCGTCCAACGCCACCATGTGCAGATCGGAAGTTGGAACCAGCACCTTGTTTTCGTGCAGGGCAATGCCGAACTTATGACTGGTAACAGCATCCCCCTCGTGTCTATAGCGCCACAACAACTCACCGTTGGTGGCATCCAGTGCCAGTACTACGTCACCAGCGCTGTAGAGAAACATAATCCCATCATGCACAAGCGGTGTCGGCATGTTGTTGCCCGGAGTCACTGGCTGGTGCCAGGCTAACTGAAGACTCCCAACGGTATCCCGATTGATCTGGTCGAGATTGGAAAATCCACGGTTGTCGTAAGTGCGCCTCCAGGTTAGCCAATCGGAGTCCGGTGGATCTGCCAGGATGCCATCGGTAACCGCCGAGTATTCACGAAGCAACGCAACAGAGCCAGGATCGGCTGTTACTGATTCCAATGAGCTGGCCGCGTTGCTGCCATAGCGTTGAATGACACTGCCACCTCCCTGGTTCTGTTGCGCCGCGACTAAAGCGCTGAACTGCGAGACAAGCAAGCATCCAATTACGCTGAGAATATTCTTGGGTCTCAATGGATCGTCCTCCAATAATTCAATTGATTGAGTCTAGCGCGCCAGGGGATCTGGTCGAATTTGCACTTTGCCGACATAGGACCGACCAACTTCACTGTGTACTACTGGGTCGAGCCCATTGGTATACCAGAGTCCTCGTCCTTTCCACCCGGCATTGGCATCATCGATTCGTCCATCCAGCCCACGCGTATAAGAATTGAGCGGAAACGGAATTCGGATTGTGGTGAACTCTTTCGCTTCCTGATCGAACACCAGTAAAGAATCAGACCCGGTACCATTCAACACTATTGTGTTATCACCCATTCCCAGGGTATCGAACTGATCGACGAACAGGTAGTAGTGAAAATCCGCATTTCGTTCATTCTCCGGATTGCCGTCAGTCTGCATCAATGGTCCCGGACTTCTATAAATAGTCCAACCTTCTGCGCATTGCTCCCCTGCTCCCCAGATTTGCTTGCACTGGGAGCGATCGAACCTACCCAGATGGCCGCTGCCACCGAGAGCCACCCACAGAATACCATTAATATCTACATCCACCGCCCGTGGCCCTGAGCCGGGCTTTGGTGGAATATAGGTTTCAAAGTCTCCGCTGTCCGGATCGTAACGCACGAGGCGGCCTCTGCCACCCCCCGGTTGTGAAGTCCAGACGCTACCGTCTACTGGATTGGGGATGACGCCATAGTTAAATCCTCTGACCGGTAGATCAGCAGCACCGTCCCCATCGGAGTCGACGACTATCTGCGCATAACCCTGCGCGACTGCCAGGGTGTCCGGATCATTTTCATCGTATTTCGCTGGGTCGAACCACCCTATGCCAAAGCTGTCTCCGCTGGTCCATAACACCCCTTCCTGGTCGAATTGGAGATGATGGTTACCATAACAGGTATCCAGCAGTTCGAATTCTTCAGTCTCTGGATCGAACCAACCGAGCTGGCGGTGATGATAGTTGCCGGCAATGCCGGGCGCGTCCTTGCAAAAGTCAGGCAGGTCAACATCCCATTCACGGCGTACCTGGGTAGTGATCCAGACTTTACCATCTGCATCGATCATTGGGTTGTGGGGGTTAGCAGGGTTGGGATACTCACCCTCGAAAGGCGTAATACCCGATTCGACGGGACAACCTAGCGAGCCAAACCCCATGGGGACATCTTGACTAGTTGTTCCCGTCTCACGGCGCCACACCTGATCGCACCAGGGCGTATCGAAACCATCCAGGGTAGGCACGGCAAATGCTGCAGCCTGATGCGCGATGGGGTCGAGTTTCAACAGCCGATCGTTACCGAGATCCACGCCATAGATCGGCCCGTTGGCGAACAGCGTGGGGTCGCGCTTGTCGGTAGCGATTTCATCGTGAGCATAAGTAAACCCATCGCCCCATTCCCATTGGGTGATGACCATGTTTCGTTCCAACCCCTGAGGTCTTGGCGGCGACTCTGGCACGTCGCCATTGCGAATACGCGCTGTCCACGCAGCCAGCGTATCGAGCAATTGATCGCGTCCGAATGCATTGGCGGTGCCATTCATATTAGTGGACTTCTTCAGCCCGATATCAAACAGTTCCCGATTCTGAATTCGCGTAATGAGAGAGCCAACCTGGTGACATAGCTGGCAATTAAGCTTGAAGCTGTTAATCCAATCAGGATCATGGTCGGGTGCTTCTAGCAATGAGAGCCAATAACTTGCTGGATAAATTGCCGCAGCCGCTACGGCGCTGGCTGCATTGTTGACGGTAAATTCAATTTTATCCCCAGGTACGGCTGGCAATTCGACCGAATCTGCCAGCCCGTAGCCCCTCACCCAAACCCGATAGTTGCCATTGGGTAACTGTGGAAGAACAAAATTCCCGTCGTCGTCAGTAACGACAATCTTTCGAAAGGGTGTGCCAAGGCTGTCAGTTTCGGCGATAACCCAAACACCTGCTTCCGCACTACCGGATTCATTCGTTACCACACCTGCAATGAAATCCTCTGAGTCGATCCGGTATTGAGTAGTCGTCGCGGAGATTGCTCCAGAGGAGTTGCTGGAGTTTTGGGGACGGACAGGATCAGGGGAACAAGCATGAAACACTGTTCCCATAATCAGCATTCCTAGAGGCACTCGGATCAGCGAAGCGTTGCCAAGCAATTTCAACATGAGATAACCTGATTCCCAGATGCAATTTGGATGCGTTATTTCAGGTTGAGCCTGGTAATTCTACCTCTCCACCTGCCTCGTCAGATTAGCAATGGTACTTCAATCAATGGGAAATAGCGGCACTTCAAACTGGAAAAATTACGGTACTATGTAACATTCAGGATAGAACGGCAGTAGAACCCTGTTTTAAGATCAGTCAGCTGGATCAAAGGGGTCAAGGTCACTGCTGTCCCTTTGATCGTGACCCCAATGATCACAATCCAGGCACGAGAGACACATGAAACAGCTATTGCTCACCAGCTTCTTCGTCGCGACGACCCTGAATTGCGCGAAGATTTCGGCACAACAGGATTCTTTCGCTGATGCCATTCATCATTTTGCCAACAGCCGACTCATCCTGGGAAATGGTGAGGTCATTGAGCAGGGATCACTGCTAATCCGTAACGGCATCATAATGGAGAGTGGTCAATCCGCGTCTATTAGCATCCCGGAGTCTGCGACTACCCATGATCTGAGTGGCAAAACCATTATCCCGGCCCTGGTGAACACCCATGCTCATCTCGGCTGGGAAGCTTATGGCAATTGGGGTTCACAATTCTTCACCGAAGAAAATCTCTCGGACCACCTGTATCGTCACGCCTATTACGGGGTGGGAACGATTATCTCCACCGGCAGCGACAAAGAAGACGTTGCCAACCGGGTAAAACTGGAGCAGCTAAAAGGGAATATAGGCGGCGCTCGCTATCACCTGTCGCCAGGCATGGGTTCACCCGGTGGTGGACCCAATCCGCGCTTCACGGATGATCCGGATTACTGGGGCGTGAATCCCGTCGCCGATCCCGAACAGGCGCTCAGGACCGTACGGGAGTTGGCAAGACGTGGTTATGGGATTGCCAAGATCTGGGTAGATGCCAGAGACGAGCGTCGCGGTGCGCAGGTTAAACTGGCACCGGAAATCTATCGGGCGGTGTTGGATACGGCACAAAACTACGACATGCGCATCATCGCCCATGCCACCACCCTGGCCGATCACAAATCCCTGGTAAGCATGGGTAATCGACGCTTCATTCATATGCCCTACGATATCGCTGTGGACGACGAGTACCTGGAGATGCTGCGGGAGAACAACGTCTACATCGTGCCAACACTGGGCATGATCACCAAGGGCGAACCCTATTACATTCCCGCTTTTCAGGACTCATTCTTCTATGACCAGGTTCCCCCATCAGTGCTTGATTCACTAAATGACAATTACAACGCGCCATCCGTCAGCCGCAGCGCCGCGACAGAACAACGCTCTGCCATGCTGGCCAGCAATCTCTTAAAATTGAAAGACCACATTATCCTCGGTACCGACGCGGGCGCCGTGGGTGATTTCTTCGGCTATGCCGACCACGTGGAACTGGCACTGTTCGTGCGCATGGGGATGGCACCCATGGACGCCATCGTGGCAGCGACATCCCGTGCGGCAGAAGCGTTTGGCCTGGATGACGTTGGATCGCTAGAATCCGGTAAGGCGGCAGACTTCGTCATTCTGGATGCCAACCCACTGGATGATATACGCAACACCCGGCAGATTAGCGATGTGTACCTCAGAGGGCAGCGCGTGGATAGGGAAGGACTGAGTACAAGATGGACACAGGAGGACTGAATTCCATGTTTTACCGTAAGATTCTTACTTCTTTATATACTGGGAGCATTTTTGCCCTGGTCGGCCCGAGCGCATTTGCCCAATACGGCGAAACGAATGGTCAATGGCCCAGTTACGCGGCCGATGCCGGTTCCACCAAGTACACCAACCTCAGCCAGATCGATGCCGACAATTTCAGTCGACTGGAAATCGCCTGGCGCTGGCAGTCCATCGATGCCGACCTGGATTTCGATGCACTGCTTGGCGATGACGCAGACATAAATTTTGGTCGGCTTCAGGCTACGCCTCTGATGATTGATGGCGTGCTGTACATTCTGACCGCGTTGAACCAGGTTGCCGCCCTGAATGCCGCCAGCGGAGAAGTGTTATGGACTTACGATCCCCAGGTCTATATGTCAGGCGCTTCAAACAGTCCGCTGGGTTTTCATCATCGAGGAGTTTCCTGGTGGAATGACGGTGATGACTCACGCGTACTCGTTACCACTAATGATGGCTACATCCTTTCCCTGATTGCAGAGACCGGTGAATTGGACACGGCCTTCGCTGGCGGCCGAATTGACATGACCAATGGCATTCCCAGGGCCGAACGCGATGTACTTGACTATACGGGAGCGCAACCCCTGGGAGGGGTGTCGCCACCTACAGTTGTAGGAGATGTACTCGTCGTTCAACACATCACCTCCAATCGCCCGCGTTTCAAGGAACGTCCTCCCACTTGGGTTCGTGGTTATAACATCCGTAATGGTGAACTGATCTGGACTTTTCACACTATCCCGCAACAGGGGGAATTCGGCGTTGAGACCTGGCAGGAGGAATCCTGGCGCTACACTGGTAACGGCGGGGTATGGACACAGATGAGTGCCGACCTTGAATTGGGATACGTGTACCTTCCAACAGAGGCATCAACCAATGATTTCTATGGCGGCCATCGGCCCGGTGACAATCTCTTTACCCAGAGCGTGGTGGCTCTCGATGCAAGTACCGGAGATAGGGTCTGGCATTTCCAGATGATTCACCATGGCCTTTGGGACTTCGACACACCGGCGGCATCTAACCTGATTGACATCACAGTTGACGGCAGAGTGATCAAGGCAATCGCCCAGGTCACCAAGCAGGGTTTTATCTATGTGTTCGACCGTGCAACAGGTGTGCCGGTGTGGCCCATCATCGAGCGGCCAGTACCTCAAAGCACTATTCCCGGTGAGAGAGCATCTCCGACCCAACCGATTCCAACCAAACCGCCGGCGTTTGCCACTCAGGGGCTGACCGAGGACGACCTGATTGATTTCACCCCGGAGCTGCGCGCCCAAGCCGTACGCACATTGGAAAATTATACCTACGGTCCCTTGTTTACTCCGCCCAGCCTGCCGGATGATGTCAACATCGGTACGATATTGATGCCGGGAGCGGGTGGTGGCGCCAACTGGACGGGAGCCGGCATCGATCCTGAAACCCAGGTACTATTCGTCCCCTCATCGAACGGTCCTACGGTACCTTTCATGGGTACGCTGGAAGCAGATGAGTCCAACTTCAATTACTTTCGCCTGGGCTTTCGAGGTGTGCCTGGACCGCAAGGTCTGCCGATATTGAAACCACCCTATTCCACGATCACCGCTTACGACATGAACCGGGGGGAGATCCTGTGGCAGGTTCCGAATGGCGCGGGTTTTGCGGCAGTGGAAAACAACGCGGCGCTGCAAGGCATTGACCTGCCTCCCCTGGGTGGTGGCGGCCGCCACCCGGTGCTGGTGACATCGACTCTGTTGATTCACGGACAGAGTGCCGGCTACGGCCCCCTGCTCGTTGCCCGCAACAAGGAAACTGGCGCAGAGATAGCGACGATCGAGCTACCCGCCAATCCAGGTGGTGCGCCGATGAGTTATGCGATCGATGGCCGCCAATACATTGCTATCGCTGTTAACAGCACTCCAACACCTGAGTTGCTTGTGTATGCATTGAACGACAAAGCGGAATGAGGAAATTCTTAAAGTGCCAGAGTGGTTATGTTGTTGCTTAAATGAAGACCCGATCAAATTACTCTGAGCCCCCTTTGATACTCCTTTGATAGTCCTTTGATAATAAAATAGTCACAAAGAGGTAGTTACCATGAAACAGTTATTTCTCGCTGCCGTATTTCTAAGCCTTTCCATTAGCCAGGCATTTTCACAAAACGTTCCAGAACTTGCCTTCGAATCGGTACCCAACCCGCTAAAACTGCCCAACGACATTCATTTCGGTGAGATTGCCGGAGTGGCGGTCAATTCCGCCGGTCACGTATTCATATTCTCCCGCGGTAATTCCGTGGGGCCTTCCTATATGGCCAGTGCTGCCCAACTACTCGAGTTCGACTCCAGTGGCAATTTTGTGCGAGAGATCGGCAAGAACCTTCATGCCTGGTCTTATGCCCATGCCGTGCGTATCGATCCACAGGACAATATCTGGGTCGTGGACAAGGGCTCCAACATGATCCTGCGGTTCAATCCGCAAGGCCGAGTGGACTGGGTATTCGGCCGCAAAGGCGAAGCATCACATTTGGTGGTTCCACCGGATTACGAACCTGTGATGGCGCGAATGCTTGAACGCATGGGGGTAGCCGTAGACATCCCGGAAAATATGAATCCGCGTCGGCCATTGCCAGTGCATCGTGACAATGACTTCAACCAGCCCACTGACGTGGCGTGGGATTCGCAGGGCAATTCCTATTTTTCTGACGGCTACATTAACTCTCGTGTAGGCAAAGCCAACGCCCGCGGAGAATGGGTGGCAAGCTGGGGTTCACTCGGTAGTGGTCCCGGCCAATTCGACACACCCCATGGCATCGCGGTATCACCGGACGATGAAATCTATGTTGCCGATCGAGGCAATCGCCGCATTCAGGTGTTTGATACCGACGGCAACTACCTGCGCGAATTTGTAGTGAGCGTGCCCGTCGATCCAACAGAGCCGAAACCGCCTTATGGTGGCGGCAATCCGAACGCTACCAGGGGTGCGATGGCTCCTGGGGCTCCGGATGCGCTCTGCATGACTCCCGGCGCAAACCCGGTTCTGTTTATTGGCGACCTGTACCCGGGCAGTATCTATAAAGTTTCTTTACAGGGTGAAGTGCTTGGCGTGTACGGACATGCCGGCCGCAACCTGGGGGAATTTGGCTGGATACACGCCATAGCCTGTCCCTCTGAAGATGAGATATGGGTAGGTGAACTGATTAACTGGCGGGTACAGAAGCTGGTAACCAAACTGTAAATTTGGGAAATACTGGAAAATTGGCGTCAGAGCAAAAATACAGTATTGTATTTTTATTCCGACCCTAATTTGACTTTCGCTATTTTACTATTTGATTCGTGCCTCCTGGATTGCTTCCCGTGCTCACTGATCGGCGACCGCTATTTCCACTTCTGATAGCCTGAGGAAATCAAGACGAATATATTTGGGAGCGAGGATTGACATTCCCCCAGCGGACACTATGATGCGCATGCCAAACGCCTACCGCGTTTGACCTTTTTCTTTGGAATACTGTGATGCATCGCCTTATAGGTAATATTCTGGCTGCTGCCCTTTGTGGCTGCTTTGCACTTTATCTTGCCTTTTCTTCATTCCGTCAGTCCGCCTACGCCCAGGCGCCACGGCCTTTTATCGAAAACAGGGAACAGACTGTGTTTTTTGCGAATCGATAAACCGGGGGATGCTAAGTTGTTATTTTGTTAGTGTCCTCTTGTTTGGACATTCAAGCCCAATCACTATACGCTTTCCTTACCGCATAAAAAAACAGAAAGAGGTGAAGTCCATGATGCGTATACCGTATGCTTTGATCCCCGCCCTGACTTACGTTGTATTGATTACAGCCTGCTCTGATAATTCCAGTTCATCTACCGGCGGGCCTGTTTCAGAGCAAATGGAAGTGGTGGAAACAACTCCTGCTCTTGCTCCAGCTCAATCTCCGGACTTTAATTCACAGCGCAATGCCTATTTTGGCGATTTGCATGTGCATACCATGTATTCCTTTGACGCTTTTATTTTTGGGACCACTTCATCTCCTGACGATGCCTATGAGTTTGCAAGAGGCGGCACTATTGTTCATCCCGCAGGTTTCGATATGAAGCTGCAAGTTCCCCTGGATTTTTATGGTGTTACGGACCATGCGTTCTATATCGGTGTGTTGCGAGAAATGGCGAATCCGAATACTGAAATATCTCGACACCCTATCGCCTTTGGAATGACCAGCCTGGGTGGTGCAGTTCAGCGTCGCAGCAAATTTAATGAAATCCTCGCTTTTATGGGGAGTGCAAATGGCCGCGAGATTAATGATCCGGGTATTCGCAAATCGGCCTGGGACGATATCGTTGCTGCTGCAAATCGCCACAACGATCCTGGCAACTTCACGGCCTTCATTGCTTACGAATACACAGCGGCTTCTTCTGATCGTGGCAACTTGCACCGCAATGTCATATTCCGGGGCGATACCGCGCCCGAGTTACCCTTCTCGCGATTGGACTCCAGTAACCCGGAGGACCTGTGGGACTGGATGGACAACAATCGAGCCCTGGGAATCGAGAGTCTCGCCATTCCGCACAACTCCAATGGTTCTAATGGCAAGATGTTCATGCTGACAGACAATTCCGGGCGGCCCCTGGATGACGCCTATGCCGATCAGCGCATGCGCAACGAACCACTGGTGGAAATTTCCCAGGTAAAAGGCACATCTGATACACACCCGGCATTGTCTCCCAACGATGAATGGGCTGACTTTGAAATCATGCCACTGCGTGTCGCTACCAACCTGTACAGTGAGCCTAATGGAAGCTATGTACGTCAGACATTCTTGAACGGTCTGAAGATGCAGGCAGAGGACGGCACTAACCCGTACAAGTTTGGTGTGATCGGTTCCAGCGACACTCACAATGCCACCTACGCCGGTGAAGAGTATGACTACTGGAGTAAGATCGGCCTGGTCGACGCCACCGGCCAGCTTCGCGGTTCCGTGCCCTTGCCTGAACCCGGACCCAATGGCGATCCTTATGCAGACGTCTATTTCGATACCTGGAGTGCAGCCGGGTTGGCTGGTGTCTGGGCGGAAGAAAACACTCGCACGAGCATTTATGATGCCTTTCGCCGCAAGGAGACTTTTGGTACCTCCGGTACGCGCATGAAAGTCCGATTCTTTGCCGGGTACGATCTTCCCGATGCAGAAGACCCGGAGCTGCTGACGAAGGCTTACCGGAACGGTGTGTCCATGGGTGGCGACCTGATCGGTGAAGCTGGTAGTGCACCTAACTTTGTGGGCTGGGTTGCCAAAGACCCTAACAGCGCTCCGCTGGATCGCATTCAGATCATCAAGGGCTGGGTCGAGAACGGTGAAACCATGGAAGAAGTCTTTGACGTGGCCTGTTCCGGCGGACCTCTCGATCCAGCGACGCATCGCTGTCCAGATAACGGTGCCCGGGTAAATATCAGTGACTGTAGCATTAGCTCCGGCGTCGGTGCTTCTGAATTACGCGGTAACTGGCGAGACCCAAACTTCGATCCCGAGCAACATGCCTTTTATTATGTGCGCGGCCTGGAGAATCCTACCTGTCGCTGGTCAACCTGGGATGCGATTCGTGCCGGCGTCGCACCACATCCTGACTTGCAACCGACGATCCAGGAGAGAGTCTGGTCTTCACCGATCTGGGTAACACCAACTCAGTAACGATTACTTGGGGAACAAAGTGGCAGGCAGCTTATTCAAGCAGCCATCGATTTGGTTCGCTCTTATTGGGCTGGCACTGTTTGTCATTGACGGCCAATTCACTGTTAACCGAAACGAAGTTTTCGTCTCTTCCGCCTTGCGCGATCGACTAGGCACCTTATGGCTGACCCAAACTGGTCAAGCAGCATCCGCCACGGAGCTGGATGCGCTCGTTGAAAATTGGATACAAGATGAAGTGCTATACCAGGAAGCTCTGCGCCTGGGCCTCGACCAGGATGACTCCATCGTACGCAGACGCCTGGTACAGAAACTGGGGTTCATCGCTGAATCTGAGGAAAGCCCCGCACCTGAATACGAGGATTTGCTCGCCTACTACCAGGCCAACCTCCAAGACTATACCCTGCCAGTGCGTTATTCGTTTCAGCAACTTTTTTTTAGCCAGGCGATTCAAGCAGAGCAGGCATTAACGGCACTCGCCAACGGAGCAAATCCGCGCGACCTGGGAGAGTCTTCCATGCTAAACCCGGGCTATGCCTATCGCAGCGCTCTGGATTTGAACGCGACTTTCGGTGCCGGGTTCGCCGATCAGTTAACCGAACTCGAGACTGGTCTCTGGCAAGGTCCAGTACAAAGTGGGTTCGGTTTACACCTGGTTCTACTCAATGCCGTGTACGCCGAACAAATTTCTCCGTTTGATACCCTACAGCGGCAAGTCACCGAAGATTATCATCGCTATCAGCAATTGAATGCGCGCAATGCGTATATCGATAACCTTCTGCAGGAATACACTATTACGGTTGAGACCAGATGAAAGTGATTGTGCTTACTCTGGTACTGCTGTGGATAGGGTTACCAGTTACAGCTCACGAAGTACGCCCTGCTTTTCTTAAACTTACTGAACTTGAAAACGACAATGATGCACACTTGTTCGAGGCATCATTTCGACAACCCCAACTAGACGGTCGTTATCTAGGCCTGGAACTGAGAACGAACTGCCAATCGACTCCGCTTTCTACAAGCTTGACAGATGGCGCTTTGATTGAATTGTTTGAGCTTGATTGTGGCACTGCTCAGCTTGATTCCATCGAGATTGTAGGCCTTGAGCGCACGCTGATCGATACTCTGGTCAGCGTGCATTGGGCTAACGGTAATACCGCAGACCTGCTGATCAATGGTGACAATCCGCAGCTTAACCTGACTGACGCCACGCCTGGATTGCCAGTCTATCTTGTCATCGGCTTAGAGCATCTGCTGTTGGGCTTTGATCACGTGCTGTTTGTAATCATGCTGCTCTATCTGGTGCGCAAACCCTGGGATTTACTCAAAGTTGTGACCGGCTTTACCCTGGCACATTCTATAACCCTGGGCCTGTCAGCTTTCAATATAGTGACTTTGGCCTCCGCGCCAGTGGAGGCTGTTATTGCTGGCAGTATCGTGCTGCTTGCCTATGAAAACCTGGGTCACAAACCATCTTTGACCAGAGAATACCCCATCCTGATCGCGTTCGCATTCGGACTCTTGCATGGTCTTGGCTTTGCGGGGGCACTTGCGGAAATCGGATTACCGGAAAGCAGCCAATTGCTGGCCCTGTTTCTATTTAATGCAGGCATTGAGTTAGGTCAGCTTGCCATCATCGCCACAGTCCTCACCATTCTTATGTTGCTGAGGCAGCAACATTTTCGAGTTTTGTACCAGGTGCCTATCTTTCTGACCGGCGGGATTGCCAGTTTCTGGTTTATGGAAAGGAGCTGGCAAATCGTCTTGCCTTTGCTGACGTAAAACCAAGCTATGAGCGTAAATCAGGGGACATACCACGTTTTAGAAAAGCCGTGGTCTGTCCCCCATTTATCTAACTGCGGGAAGTAACGCGGAACGTCCACCAATGGCCAGGGCGCTGCTCATCCAGTGGCGGTCGCGGTGTTACCATGGTTTCCAGGTCAGTATGTTGCAGCTTCAACACCCTGGCCCGGAACGATCGGTCCATCGCAACTGGATCGGTTTCGCGATTTAGCGTCACGGGATAAACCAGGTTTCCCAGTCTCAGGCTTGCCGCTTCGTCCACCTCTACTCTCGCTGCCCAATATTTTCTGTCACACACTGAGCAACTGAGAAACAACTCGCCTTCTTCGGTGGCCATGCAATTCAGATTTATCGAGTGGGGACGAATCCCGGCCCAGATCTGCAGCTGGCACAGATTCTCCTGATTTGCAGTTGTCATATTCCAATCTGCTACCGGCGTGTCTATGCGCTCTCCAAACAAGTAACCTCCGGGGGCGACAGCGCAAGGACAGATGCTCGAGAAAACCAGAAAACCACCTCCACCCAGGAGTAAAGCGGCGAACAAGCCTCCTCCAACCCATATTTTCAGCTTGTTGTTTTTGGTAGTAAGTGTCTCGTTCATGGCGCCTCAGGAGATCGATTAGTAAAGGAGTTAGTGAAAAAATACGGTACTGAATTAGTTCTCTGACCCTGAGATATCCCCAGAAAATATCGAGTTAACTCAATAGGCTAGCTTACTTTGGAATCCCTGTTTTCGACCAGTAAGAATTAGCAACCACAGAAATCTGAATCTTCGAGCCAGGCACTGAGTTGTTATTTGCGAACAATCAGGGCCGAAGGTCCGTGAACAAATGACAGCTCAGTGTCTGGCGACAAGACTGACCAATATGCCTAATCGCCCGCAGCAACGGGAATATCTCAGACTCTGACCCCAATTCACTCATTCACAATTCGCTAGGATCGATAAGCTGCTCAGCCCTGAGCGCTCCAAATTCTTCCAGCACTTCTCGCGCCGACTGCCCGGAAATAGTCGTATCAAACCCGAAGAAATTTGGCCGCCCTTCGGCAGCTATGGCCAGATCGAGAGGTGTCTGTCTGCGGCCATTAAGTGTGTTAATGTCTGCGCCGCGTTTGGCCAGCTCCCGGATGATGTTTGGTAGACCTCTCAATGCCGCGTCATGCAGTGCCGTCGAATCGGTATAGTCGCTGTGATTGAGGTTGACGCCGTGGTCAATCGCCGCTGTTACCGCCGCCAATGCGAGCTGCTCTTCAGCTGCCGGGTCCGGATTGGCCTGGACATAGTAGCGATCGCGGGTACTATCCCCCTTGATGGCAGCCTGCAAAGTACTATCGTATCCGCCAATTATTTTCGGAGTATAAGAGTCGCGATCCGCGCGCTCCCTGGGTCGACTCCATACTGCTTCGTTGGTCAGCTGGGGATTTGCCCCACCTTCAACGAGGGCACGCATGATTGTAGCCTCACGAAAACTGGCTGCCAGGAAGTAAGGCGTGGAACCAATCTGGGACGTCTTGAACGCCCAGTCTTCACTGGCGCGTTGCACAGGGTTGGATTTTAACAGCCGCGCATCCGGGTCGGCGCCGTGGTCCAGCAGTGCTTCCACCGTGTCGAGATCACCGCGTAAAATAGCGGCATGCATTGCGGTGTAGCCAGCGCCGCTGGCATTGGTATCCGCGCCCTGCTCCAGCAAGAAGCGCGCAAGCTCTGAGTGTCTGCTGTGCGTTGCAACTACCAGCGGGCTTGTGCCGTTGCCAGCGACGCCGTCAATGTCAGCTCCAGCATTAATCAATTGGCGAGAAATTCCGACATCACCCCGGCGAGCCGCGAAAAGTAAGGGCGAATACCCGCCGAGGTTTTCCATTACCCCCTGGTCGAAGGCCCCACCATTCGTCGCATCGGTATACATGAGCATGGGACGCACCCGGGAATGTGCATTCAAATCAGCCCCTGACTCAATTAGTACCCGCACGACCTCGACGTGCCCTTGCGCGGCCGCCCACATGAGGGCAGTTTGCTCGCGGGAATCCTCTTTGGCATTAACATCGGCTCCAGCCAAGACGAGAAATCTCACTCCCTCGGCGGTTCCCGATCGGGCCGCTGTCATGAGGAGAGTTTCACCCATCGGCAACGCCAGATTCGGATCGGCCCCTGCATCAAGCAGTCGTTCAATCAACTCGGCTTCACCAACCTTGGCGGCAAGATATAGCGCTGAAGCACCCAGGCGGTTCACGCTATTGACGTCGGTCCCCGTGTTGATAAGCGCGGCCACTATGTCATGGTTGTTTCGATAGACGGCCCAGTGCAAAGCAGTAGCGCCATCAGCCTGTCGGGTGTCTGGATCGGCGCCATCGGCCAGCAGCAGACGGACTGCCACGATATCCTGGTTTTTGGCTGCCGTAATCAGTGCCGGTTCCGACCCGTAGGCGACGCCACTGGCAGAAAAGATGAGCGCTAACAGGGTTACTACCAGGCCGCTATGCAGACCTCGCTCACCTTGCACTGTGTTTGCTCTGTCTCGCCGCAACATCTTACCCACTAGTTTCACCCCTGGCCCTACTACTAGACGTCACTCAATAGATCGAGCGGGCCGGTGCTATTGGACAGCTGGTCCAGCGGCATACCCATCTTGTCGAGCATGGTCAGGTGCAGATTGCTGATGGGTGTTCCTTCTTTGTAGCGAAGGTGGCGCCCACCCTTGATCGACCCGGCGCCACCGCCAAACAACACCAGTGGCAGTCCGCGGTTACTGTGCTGGTTGCTATCGGACATGCCGGCGCCATAGAGCAACAGCAAGTTATCGAGCAACGAACCCTCGGCATCTGGCGTCGCATCGAGCTTGTGCAGGTAGTAGGCAAATAGTTGAGTGTGGAATTCGTTAATCTTGGTGACCTTCTCATAGAGCACCGGATCGTCGCGGTGATGGGAGGTCGGATGGTGCGAGTCGGGCACGCCGATTTCGGCGTAGGTGCGGCCACTCAGCTCCCGCCCTAACATGAATGTTATGACTCGAGTCAGATCAGTTTGATAGGCCAATACCTGCAGGTCGAACATCAGCTTGGCATGCTCTTCGTAGGTGTTTGGAATTCCAGCCGGCTGCGCCACCTCGGGCAGCTGGCGGCTACTCTGTGCCTCTGCCATCTGGATGCGTCGTTCCACGTCCCGCACCGCATCTAAATACTGGTCGAGCTTGGCCCGGTCACCTGCGCCAACTGTGCGATTGAGCTCGCCCACCCGATCAGTCACGGCATCGAGCAGGCTCTGGTCTTTGCGAATGCGCTGCAGCCGCACCTTCGGATCGGTCGTGCCGATGTCACCGAATAGCCGCTCGAACACTAATCGCGGATTAGTCTCCATTGGCAGCGGGGTATTAGCGTCACGCCAGGCGATGGTACTGGTGTACTGACAGCTGAAACCGATGTCGCAGGAGCCGAACACATCGTTCTGATCGAGCGCCAGTTCCAGCGAGCCGAGTTGGGTCTCATTGCCGAGCTGACGGGCCACCAGCTGATCGATCGATACTGCGGCCTGAAGGTCGGACTCAACGCGGGCGGGAATCGCACTGGTGAGGAAACGGGTAGATGCGCTGGCATGTACACCGGCATTGCTCTGTGCACCGTTGAGCCCGGTAATTACCAACATGCGATCTTTGTAAGGCGCCAGCGGCTGAAGAATCCGGGTAATTTCAAAGTTCGCCCCCGTGGTAGCAGGAGTCCATGACTTCATCGCCATGCCATTCGGCACGTAGACTACGCCGAGCCGCTTGGCCGGTTGCGCCGCCTGCGCGTGAGCCGACGAGAGCGCAGGAATCATGCTGTCTAGAAGCGGCAGCGCCAGGCTCGCTCCGAGCCCCTTAAGTACAGTGCGACGGGGTAGGGTCTTTTTGAAGATTGTCATAACCGGGTTCTCCGCAATTGAAATGGATCGCTTTCGATCACTCCCAAAATCACTGACGACCAGCGATAGTCCTCTTGCCCAGCGTTGCGCACGATCGCACGCACGACCGGCATATCATAGTATTCAAGGCCACGCCCGAGGGCGAACATTAATAGCTTTTCGGTCACCGTGCCGACAAAGTCATTGGGCTGGTCGAGCAGAAGATCACGCAGACCAGCCGGACCGTCGAAGACCCTCCCATCGGGCATGGTACCGGACGCATCGACAGCTTGGCCGGCAAATTCCTGGCGCCATTTACCAACGGCGTCGTAATTCTCGAGCGAGAACCCAATCGGGTCCATAGCCGCGTGGCAGACTCGGCAGGCCGGATTCTCGCGATGTTGGGCCATGGCCTCACGCATAGTAAGTACCCGCCCGTCTGCGCTCGCTTCCTCGAGAGCCGGTACATTGGGTGGCGGTTCGGGAGGTGGCGAGCCGAGCAGATTCTCGAGCACGAACTTGCCCCGCAGTACTGGCGAGGTTCGATTCGGATAAGAGGTCACTGTCAGTAAGCTGCCGTGGCTAAGCAGTCCGCCGCGCTGCGGGTTGTCCAGCGTCACCTTGCGGTAGCGGCTACCGTAGATTCCGGAAATGCCGTAGTGCCGTGCCAGCCGTTCATTGACGTAGGTGTAATTGGCACTCAAGAGTTCAAGGATGCTGCGATCAGAGCGGATCTGGTCGTCGATAAAAAGTTCAGTTTCTAATTGAAAAGCCTCGCGCAGGTTTTCATCAAATTCCGGGAAGTTGGATGGGAGTGGGTAGTGAGCGTCTAAATTACGCAAGTAGAGCCACTGGCCAACGAAGTTCTCGATGAAGGCGCTGGCGCGGGAATCGGCCATCATCCGTTGCACTTGCGCTTCGAGCAGGCCGGGTTCGCGTAATGCACCTTTCTCAGCAAGGTCCAGCAGCTCTGCATCCGGCTGACTACTCCACAGGAAGAAGGAAAGCCTGGAAGCCAGCTCGATATCATTGATCGCATAAGTTGCGCCAGGCTCCGCATTGAGTGGGTCCTGCTGGATCCGGAACAGGAAGTCGGGTGAAACGAGCAGGCGTTCCAATGCAAACTGAATACCCCTATCGAAACCGCCTTCACGCCGACCTTCTGTGTAAAAGTCGAACAGTCCCTGCACGTCACCATCGTCCACGGGACGGCGATAGGCGCTGCGCGCCAGAGAGCTGAGTATTTGTCTGGCGCAAGCCGGCTCTTCATCGGCACTGGCCGGGCGGCAGCTGAAGATTTGTTGTCGACTCGGGGTATCCCCGGGTCCAATCACCGACAAGGGCCCCTCGATCGCGATACTGCCCACGCCGGGATTGATATCGGGTAACTCGGTCACCGCCAGGTGGTAGCCAAACAACCGTGGCTGCTGAATGCCCTCGGGTTCCCACATCTCCCGCGGGAAGGTGGCGCCGATGACACGCGGGCCGGCATTCACCTGGACCTGAATTTCGAAGCCCTCTTCTGCAAAGGCCATGCTCCATTCTTCCCAGTCATCGCTACCGCGGATATTTCCCGCATAGCTGTAAGGTGCCGGTGTTCCTGGGGCATCACCACCAAAGGTGTAGGCTTCGAGTCGCTCACCATCCAGGCTAATCTCAATCTCGTGAGGTGCGTCAATCCCACGGACAAAGTCCACGTAATTGGTTTGCAGTTTGACCGTGATCTTATACTCACCGTCAACCGGGAATGTGTGCTGAATCGCTGTACCACCTCGCGAACCGAAAGGCAGGTAGTCGTTATAGCGGTCGTCCTGGATCAGGTTCAGAGGAACATCGTAAGTCTTGATAGCGGTCCCACGGGGCGTGGCCCCGACAGCCAACTCCGCTATCTTATGCGCCGCCGAAACATAGCGTTCCATGAGCGAAGGCGATAGCGATAACACTTCCGCGTTGTTATCAAAGCCATGCTGGTCCGGTGCGTCGGCAGGGATCAGTTCGGTGACATCGAAGTCGAGACTAAACAAATCCCGTACAGCATTTCTATACTCGGTTTGATTAAGGCGATGGAACGCCTGAGTTCGGCCGGGATTGACCTGCTGCGCCGACACCTGATCGAGCTCAGTCTCAAGCCAGGTGCGGAATCCGGCGTAGCTGTCATTGTCAGGACGGGGATTGTCCGGGGGTGGCATCACACCCACGCGAAGTTTGCGAACCACCTTCTCCCAAACCGCCGGGTTTTCTGCCACGTTGTTGACGTTTTCGGTGTCCAGGGTCAGACCGAGATCGCGGAGCTGGGTGATCGTAAGCGACTCTTCCGGCATGGGCGTGGTGCCCACGATTCCCTGGTTGTGGCAGGTGACGCAATATTGATCCAGCAGGACTCTTTGTGGTGACATTTCGCGTGCGGAGACAGTCTGCGACTGTTGCGCGCTGGCCACCGACAGGAAGCCGGATGCTGCCACGCCTACACCGAACGTGAGTAATCTTTTCATATTATATTCCGAACGGATTTTGAATGGTGTTGTTTTAGCTGGCCTGCCCTTTCTGCATGCCTTTTCAGTGAGTCACTGAGCTGTCGAGGCTGAGTTGCCTGACTTGACGTTTAAACTCTCTGCCACTAAACGAACGCCCGATTGTAGCATAGGCCATTCCTTGCTCGATCCAGCATAAATTCATAATTTGTCACAATATTTAGCAAGCAAACAGAAGACTTGGCGCCTGGGTCAAAGCCAGGCGCAATTGGCATCTTTAGTGAACCCTAGATGTTGCGCCCGGTCGGATTCTCTACTGTGCCGCACTCTTCTCCATAGTAGCCACCTCCGCCGCAGTAGCTCGAATCCTGAAGCTGCAGCAGGATACCGTCTGGATCGGTGAAATACAGCTCGGGAGTACCGCCGGGTGCACCGCCTCGCTCCGGCCCGCGCATCGTCACATAGGTCTGTAACGGTCCGCTTGCGCCTCCAGCTTCCCCCAGTACAGTCAATCCATAGCCTTCGAGCAGTGAGAAAATGCGGTCCACAGCGAAATCTTCGACGTTCAGGCTGGCATGGTGTATGCGGCCGGATAAGGGAGGCACTTGCGCCAGTGCCAGGAATTCATTGCCTGATCCGACTCTGAGTACCGGCATGGCACCCTGGTAAGTATCGATGGTCAAGCCAAACAGACGCTGATAGAACTGGACGGAACGCTGCTGATCCTCAACGAAGAGCGTGAAGTGATTGTACTCACGCACCTTTATGAGTCCCTCAGTCGGTGCGGGCTCTGGTGTCGCCAGACAGTCCTCGCCCAGCAAGCCGGCCCCGCCGCAATAAGTCGAGTCCTGCAATTGCACGACGATTCCATCGGGATCTCCGAAGTACAACTCAGGCGTACCAGCCGGTGCACCGCCGAATTCTGCGCCGCGCATTCTGACGCGCGATTGCAGCTCACTGGATTGGCCAGTGGCTGCAACACCGTTCTCGGCGAGGATTTGCACTATTCGTTCATCGTCGAAATTGTCGACCGCCAGGCAATAGTGGTTAATACCTGGATTATCACTGGAACCTCCACCGATGGCGATGAAGGCAGGACCGTCACCAACCTGAAGTACGATTGTATTGGCTTGACGCGCCGCGATAGGCATGCCGAAAAGACCCTGGTACCACGCAAGCGATGCGGCCGGATCAGACACGCTGAGAGTCATGTGATTAATGGACTTAACCGGGATCGGTGGCGAATTTTCCGCGGCGCTAGCGGTTTTTTGACTATTGCCATTAATGCCGTAACCAGCCACCGCCAGGGTTGCAAGCGAACTTAAAAACCTGCGCCGGCTTATTTGCCGGTGCTTGAATGCAATCATCAATTTATCAACTTCTGTTTTCATAGTTCGCTCTCTCCGATCTTGGTTCGTTTTAACTAACAGCTAAAACGGGGGTCCGTTCCTTACATTTCTCTTGGTTTCCAGAAGAATACTTCCCAGTCGCGGAGAGGTTCTGACCCGGGGTAGAGTGGCTCATCTAGCGATCTGCCGCCCGACCGGGCAGCCCACTGCCGCATCATGGCGATGCGTTCGTCACCGTGAATCTCGATGGCCTCCATTGGATATGTGGCTTCGCCTATCCTTAGCCAGCCATCACCACCGCGGTCCCTCACGCGCTGCGCCCATAATCCTCCGTCCGGGCGAGTGGCCGTGATGACCCCATCAGGAGTGCCCACCCAGGACAGATAGTTAACAAATGGAGGAAACCCGGCTTGCTTCATGAGCAAAGGACCCCGGACACTTTCGTTAAGCGGTGTGAAGTCGCTCGGGACAGGGGTAAGTGTCCCTCCAAGAATTACACCGGGCGTTCGAGCAAGCCCCGTGTTGCCGAGGTAGGGAGCGGTGAACATCCAGCTCGCCATTCCCACCAATAATATTGCTCCTAACACAAGCCCGATTAATTCACCTTTCCGCATCGTTCATACTCCTAATTCTGTGCACAAGAAAAACAACAGTATATCTGATCGAGGCCTTCTTGCCCTCTACTGCGCTAACGGGTCTGGTCTGATTTGAAATTTCACCATTTTGCTGGTGGTGCCTTTTCCGCCTTCGGTATGCCAGTTGAAGTTGGTGCCATAGTTGGCCCAGACTCCACGACCCTTCCACCCGGCATTCGGATCATCGATACGGCCATCCAGGCCTCGCGAGTAGAATCCCATCGGATAGGGAACCCGCATGATTACCCACTCTGAAGTCTCCGGGTTGAGAACCTGCAAAGAATCTGAACCCGACCCGGTTGCTATCGGGATGTTCTCGCCGAGACCGAGCGTGTTGTAGTTGTCCATCCAGTTGTAGTAGTGAAAATCAGCCTTGACATCGGTACCCTTGAGATTCGGACCTGGCACCTCATACAAAGTCCAGCCTTCCTGACAATGCTGAGAATTGATTACTGTTGGGCCGTTCAGCACTTCACACTTGCTGCGATCGAAACTGGCCAGGTGACTGCTGCCGGACAGCGCAGTCCAGACCACGCCATTCTTGTCGACATCAATTCCTCTGGGTCCGAAACCTTCATACTCGCCATCGATAACCGGTAATTCATACACTTCTGTAATGCAGGTTTCCGGAGGATTGGCACCGATGTCCACCCGGTAGATACGACCGGGAAACTCGGTGCCACCGCCCCAGGCAACGTTATCAACCAGATTGACGATGACGCCGTAGCTACCTGGACTCATTCTGGTGTCCAGACTCAGATCAACCTCGGTAAGTCGTTCACCACCACCGCCTTCATTTGTAGTCCGTAGCGCACCAATGGGCTCATTCCAGGGTTTGGTGATGCGCCCATCGCCATTTGTGTCCACCACCATTGGGCACCAGCCCTGGGCTAATTGTTCATCACCCGTGCGATCGAAAAGCCGGGTATTTATCCAGCCCAGTACATCGCCACCTCCACTGAAATAGAGCGTGCGGTCTTCATCGCCGGCAAATTGCAAATGGTGGGTGCCGAAACAGGTATCGATCAATCCGAACGAGTCGGTCGTCGGGTCATAATAAGAGGCCTGGCGAGAGCTGCCGCGGGTGGGATAGTACTGCGCATATTTATTGGATGAACCCTCCTGGCACCACCCAGGTAATATATCGCCGCGCACTTTAGTGGTCATCCAGATGCGACCCAATTCATCAAACATTGGGTTGTGAGGATCAGCAGGCCCTGTCCACAAAGCCTCGTCGCCATAGAAAACAGAGGGCACCGGAAATTGTTGGGCGAATCGCGTCACCGCGGGATTATCTGGATTGTCTTTTACCGCAATTTCTATGGTACGAACCTCGTTTGTTTGCGGATCAAGCTCCAGCAAGGTCCCATGCCCACCGTCGACACCGTAGACCATGCCGCCGGCGTTAAGCGATGGATTGCGCTTGTCAGTAGTAATCTCATCATGGATGTACGAGGAATCGTTGCCCCAGTCCCATTGAGTAATGACGATGTTGCGTTCAATGCCGCTGGGACGCGGCGGAGCGGGGGGGATTTCTCCAGCCGCAATGCGGTCGGTCCAATCGGCATACATGGCCATGCCGCGCTCGCGTCCAAAGCGACCTGCAAAAGCACTCATAAATGGGCCCCTGATTCCAATTGCCGTTCGATAATTCCAGGCCTCGATACTGGATTCGAAACCAAGATGGCTGAGGTGATCAATCGAGCGCGTTAATTTGTTGCCAAGCTGGTGACAGAGTTGGCAACCCTGTTTTGTCATGTCGATCCACTGCGCCTGGCTGCGCATTCCTTCAGCAATGCCATTACCGTTTGCACCAGTTCCGGGAAACTCATCCGCATCAGGGACTTCAAGTAGCGAGTACCAGTAGTTTGCGGGAAATACCTGAGCGGCTTCAAGCGGGGACTCTGCCACGAATGCGTTCAAGGTAACGTCTGCCCCGGCCCTAAGGGAAACCGGTGCGGAGTCGACCAGGCCATAGCCTCTTACCCAGACCTCGTACAGGGCATCGGGGAGTTCGGGTAATACGAAGTGCCCATCGTCATCGGTAACGACAATTTTTGCAAAGTGCGTGGGCAGGTCATCGGTCTCGGCGATTACCCAGACCCCCGCTTCCTGGCCATTGCTGCTTGAGACGCTGCCTCGAATGACACCGGGCTCGTCTTGTTGCTGCGCAGAAACCGGAGTTGCAAGGAGGCAAACACAGAGAATTGTAAAATGAGTAGCTATGAGTGTAAGGTTTGTCTGCCCGTCATTCAAAGAAGCAGATAATCTTGTTGTTTGAAACATACATTGCTCCATTTTCGTGGCTATTTATACTTCTTGATTTATATCCGGAATTCGAATGCACTGCTTAGTCAGTGGCAAAACAATGTATACCCCAGGTACATTCGTAGCAATTGAATTGGATAACAAAAGGTAGTCCACTGCCCACCGTCCGTTACTTATTCAGCTCTGTCGCTTCTGCCCTCTTCTGTGCCCGCTGGCCGGAAAGAATGCCCTGCAAACTATAATTACCTTCATAGCAGGCGTATATAGTGAAGCTCAGCTACATTGGTCAACGGAATAACACCGCTTTCGCTCCGTGTCAAAGGGGAAAGCCTGCAAGGGGTAGCAAAGACACACCCAGGAATTGAATTATACTCACGAGGTGTTTTAAGGTCTGTGGCCTGATGCCCCGATTAGGCGGCGAGACTGCAAGGCTGATAAGTGCCAAACTGGGTGGTATTGAGCTTTAATCGGCTCTGGGAAAAGCAATCCAGGAATAATGAAAGGAAGGTCTACAGCGTGAACCAACCCAATCTAGCAAACTACCAGGAAGCCTATGACAGTTTCGAGTGGGAGCGCCCCGAGTACTACAATTTTGCAGTCGACGTTATCGACAGGTGGGCTTCCCAGGACCCGCACAAACAAGCCCTATTCTGGGTAAATAATGAAGGCAATGAGAAGACCCGGACATTTCAGGAAATCTCGACCAATTCCAAAAAACTCTGTAATGCACTAACGCAAGCCGGTGTGAGTCGCGGCGATACGGTCATCGTCATTCTTGGCCGTGAAGTCGAATGGTGGGAAGTTTTTACTGCTGTACAACGCCTGGGAGCCGTCGTCTCTCCGGGCACTACCCAGCTCTCCGGCAAAGATATTGAATACCGCATTAATGCTGCTGCCGCGACTTGCGTGGTCACCGATGTGGTTAACGCTGAAAAAGTCGAAGCAGTTGCAGCGAACTGCGCAACTTTGCGCACAAAAATAATCACCGGCGCTGGCCGGGAAGGCTGGATTGATTATCACCAATGCATGCTTGATTGCGATGACGATTTCGCGCCAGTTGCAACGCGCGCCGATGAAGAGTCCATGTGTTATTTCACTTCTGGCACGACTGGCTACCCGAAGATGACGATGCATACCCACAACTACGCGATCGGTCATCAGCCTACGGGTCGCTACTGGCTCGATCTGGGGGAGTCTGACCTGCATTGGAACATCAGCGATACCGGGTGGGCGAAGGCTGCCTGGAGCAGCTACTTCGGGCCCTGGCTGTGTGGCGCCACTCTGTTTATTCACAACAGCAGCGGATTCAGTGCCGCCCAAACATTGCAGTATTTGGAGAAATACCCCGTCACCACCATGTGTGGCGCACCGACCATTTACCGCATGCTGGTGCTGGAAGACCTGACCAGCTACGACTTTTCCAGTTTACGTCACTGCGTTGGCGCCGGAGAGCCACTTAATCCGGAGATTATTGAAATCTGGAAGAACGCCACAGGTATTACCATCCGCGACGGCTATGGACAGACCGAAACAGCCATACTCTGCGGCAGCTTTCCCTGCATCGAACCCCGTTTCGGCTCCATGGGTAAGCCAGCTCCAGGCATCAAGCTGGCGGTCATCGATGATGAGGGCAATGAATTACCTGCCAGGCAGGAAGGTGATATTGCGGTACTTATTGAACCGGACAAACCCCAGGGAGTCTTCAAGGAATATAAGAATGATCCGCAACGCACCGCTGACACACGGCGAGGTCCCTGGTATATCACCGGGGACAGGGCTTATGTGGATGATGATGGCTACTTCTGGTTCGTCTCCAGGGCCGATGATGTGATCCTGTCTGCTGGCTATCGCATCGGACCCTTTGAGGTCGAAAGCGCTCTTATCGAACATGCCGCGGTGGCCGAATCTGCCGTGGTCTCCAGCCCCGATGAAACCCGTGGTGAAATAGTCAAGGCATTCGTCGTTCTTGCACCAGGTTATGCAGCGTCTGAAGAACTGGCATTGGAATTACAGAATCATGTCAAACAGATTACTGCTCCGTATAAGTATCCGCGTAAATTGGAATTCGTGGAGGCATTGCCCAAGACAGTGAGTGGCAAGATTAGACGTATCGAACTGAGAGAGAAGGAGTGGAGCCAGTAATGATCAGGTATCGCTACTGGCAACTTTTTTATTGTTTGGTTCTTCTGTTCGATGCATCCGCGCCGCTCGCGACTTTAGATAGGGATATTCAGCAATAAACGGATTATTCTGTACCGACGTTGGCGTGAGTATCGATTTGAAGTTGGCCGCAGGAATAGTCATACAGAATATTTTCAATAACCATTAGAGACACCTAGCAGGATTCCTACAATGAACATAAAACTTTTAATTACCGGGCTAGTGAGTTTTCTGCCGTACGGCACAACGTGGTCTGCAGAAGACTATCTGGCGCCACGCACCGAATGGAGCCAACCCGACCTGCAAGGTGTCTGGAATTTTTCCTCGGACATTCCCTTGCAGAGACCCTCTCAATACGACGAGCGAGAGTATCTGACCGAAACAGAGATTGCCGAGATTCAATCACGTCGAACAGCGATTGATGAATTCTCTGACGCCGCCATCCCCAATGGCGGAGTGAATGAAGCCTACAATGATTTCTGGGTAGAAACTGCTGGCATAGGAGATGTAGTGCGTACATCGATTCTGGTGTATCCCCCCAACGGCCGACTTCCACCCTTCGCAGAAGGCGCCCTGATCGTGCAGGGTCGGTTGGCTCCTGATATTGAAGGGGAACGACCTGTGCGAGTAATAACCGGAGGTATTGGTGACGATGGCCCGGAAGATCGAGCGCTGTCAGAGCGTTGCATCATGGGATTCAACGCCGGCCCTCCAATCACACCGAGTCTTTATAACAACAATCTACAGATTGTTCAGAACCGGGACCATGTGGTCATCATGACAGAGATGGTGCATGACGCGCGTATCGTCGCACTGGATGGGCGCCCTGCCCTGAATGAAGACATCGGACTGTGGTCCGGGGACTCCAGGGGCTACTGGGATGGAGGTACGCTGGTGGTGGAAACCCGAAATTTCAATGGCATGACTCAGTCCTTTGGTCCGGCCGGAACCTCGGATAATAAATTCCTGACGGAGCGACTAACCCGAATCAGTGAGGACACCATTGAATACGAGTTCGCCGTCGAAGATAAGCAGGCCTACACTGACCGTATAACTGGTGTTATTCCTTTGACCAAGGTAGCACGCTTGCATCAGGACTATCTATAAACCTGTATATTGGCAGTACAACGGCTATCCCCAAGTCGAAATCAAATCCAGTTCCTTTATTTCTCAGTGAGGAACAAACAGGAACACAAAAAAATATAACAAACTAGCAAATAGTCATCGCGCTGTTATAGCTCTATGCTCCTGCTCAGTAGTTCTTATTTAATTATTTTATTAGTGTCCCCAATCTGATTACTTCTACTGCTTCGGCTGCCAGGCGGGAGTTCCCTCTTCCCACTGATTATCTGTCAGTTGTACTACGTCGGAACCATCCCAGCGCATGACGAAGATCTCACCGTAGGGCTGCGGTGCGTCGGTGTAGGTTATTTCGTCCTTGTAGCCCATTCGTGTCGAGGCGAAGACAATATATTCACCATCTGGCGACCAGCCCATGTGTGCGTCGTTCCCCAGGCTGTGAGTGAGCCGCCTTTCATCAGTGCCATCTGGTCTGACGGTATAGATTTCATAGTCCCCCTCAACCTGGCGCGAAAACATGATGACATCACCACGCGGCGACCAAAATGGAAAATTGTCGTAGCCCGCTGACAGAACTCTTACTTGTCCGGTTTCGATGTCCATAATTCGCAGGCCATCGCCTTCGGGTCCAAATGTTCGATAGACCATAAACTTTCCGTCAGGAGACATGGAAGGAAAGCCGCTGTTGTTTGATCCCGAAGTCAATTCAACATAGTCAGAGCCATCCGCATTGACCATCGCGATTTGCGCACCACCTTCTGCCCGGTCCTCTGGTTCCAGGAAGAGGCCATGGAAGCCATTAAAAAACGCATCGAAACTGCCAATCCCAAAGGCAATTTTTTCGCCGTCCGCTAACCACTGAGGACCGAGGATATTACGGGTCTGATCCTGGTAGACAGTTCTCGCATTGGTGCCGCCAATATCGGCAACCATCACGCTTGCGCCCCGTGGACGGCTCCCTGGAGTAGTGCCGGCGGCACGGCCGAGGTAGGTATAGCGGTCTCCTGCAGGGCTGAATGCAGGCAGCGCACTGGTGAGAACCAGGCGGTATTGAGAATTTGGGCTCCAGGTTTCAACCCAGGGTTCTCGCTCGAATGGTACGCGCCGGTGGTAAACCACCTGGGTACGGTCCGCTGACCAGCTCGCCGTGCCTATGGAACCGCTGGGACCGCGTGTGCCGTTGGAGTAGTAGATTCCTGCTTCATCGGCGTCGCGGAGAATGTAGGCGAGCACAGCATTGTCGAGCGGCGCAGGATTAAACTTTACCCCCGGACCCGCTGCCAACTCTGTCACGCTGCCGCTAACGACATCAATCGCAACTAGTTGCGTGTCTTCGCCAAGCTCAGGTACTGCTCTGCGACTGTCCATGGTTTGCTGGGCTGTCATGCAGTAGGCGATAATCTGGCCGCTGTCGGCGGTCCACTTGGGGCTGCCGCAAAACTCACCGTGTTCAGTAATTTGTCGCAGCTCGGACCCGTCAGGACGGATTAAATAGAGATCAACCAGTTGCAGATGTTCCCAGCGCCCATAAGCAAAAGGCAAGTCGCTCAAGCGGTCTGAAGAAAACGCAATCCACTGCCCATCCGGAGACCAGGCCGGTCGGAAATCTCCACCAGAGCCAGCTGTAAGCGGGTGTGACTGTAGCGTAACGAGTTCCAGTATCCATAGATCGGTTGTGCCATCTACACGGGTCGTGGAGAACACGAGTTGCTCTCCGTCCGGTGAAAAGGCGCCCTGATCATCATAGGCAGGATCGTCAGTCAACCTCTGCAATTCGCTGCCATCCGCTCGCACCCGGTATAGATCTGCCGAACCGTCCCGCTCTGAGGTAAATACAATGGTGTTCCCATCAGGAGCCCATACAGGGTTGTAGTCTGCGACTGATGCATCGACAAGAGGGCGTTCATTGCTACCATCGGCGTCGGCGACAAATAGCGCGAGCTGACCAGGCTGGGGAAACACGCGCGCCATGACAATAGTCTCTTGATCGCTCGCGACGGGTACGAATTCTGAATTCTGATTGGCGGAGGGTTCGCAGGAAGATAATAGGGTGGGCAGGACAAGTAACACCACAACGATAGGGGGACGCCGCATGGCTTAAACCTCCTTCGGGAATTATCATATGAAGAGACTTAAGGTATCCCCAATACCATGGCTTGTACACAATTGAGAAGCGAGAACTAAAGAGGTCAAAGCACTTTAATTTTGAGACTCAATTATGAGAAAAATAGGCCTACCCTTTCGGGTGAGCTAGCTACTCAAGAGATGCCTGATGCGAGGTGTAAGATAGATTGTACTAACCATCCCTGGCGCGACATCTTAGTTCTACTTTAGCCCCAAGCCCGGGCATCCTTGCAAGGGCACTCATCACTACCCGAGCAGTGCTCGGGTTCGCCTGCGGCGACCGTTCTTCGCCCTACTCTCACAGCACACTAGCTAATGCTAACTACGACTCGGGATACCTGATACGAGGTGTAAGATAGATTGTACGAGCTATGCCTGGCGCGACATCTTCGTTCTACCTTAGCCCCAGCCCGGGCATCCTTGCCCGGGTGCTCATCACTACCCGAGCAGTGCTCGGGTTCGCCTACGGCGACCGTTATTCGCCCTACTCTCACAGCATACAAGCTAATGCTTACTACGACTCGGGATGCCTGACAAAATGCGCAGCATTTTGGACAGCCGAAGGCTGCCCCGAAGGGGTGAGGAATTTGGCTTAGCCAAATTCCGAATCTCTATGACCTGCGCCGCAGGCGCAGCGTCATATGGCATCCAAAAAAATACCCCCGAGGGCTACGCCCGCGGGGGGGTTTTTTT
>JAQBSZ010000068.1 GCA_027623555.1 Pseudomonadota bacterium
AGCATGCGAGCAACCCGTGATCTGCTGCGAAGGCGCACCAAGATCGTCAGGCACGGTGCACACCTAAAAGGCCATGTGGTTAATACCACCAGCCAATACAACCTACCGCCGAACAAGGTCAATTTCAAAAACGCCACCGCTCGTGAGCAGGTCGCGGCAACCTTCCCGGATCCAGTAGTGCAGCGCAGCATGGATTTTGATATGGCGCTGCTGGATTGCTACTCCAAAGAGTTGAGTGACGTTGAGAAGTATATTGGCCAGCAGGCAAAGCAACATAATCCCGCTCATCTGCGCCTGCTAAAGAGTATCTCAGGCATCGGTCCCATTCTCTCCCTTACGATTCTCTACGAAATCGGCAATATCGATCGGTTTCCATCGGTACAGAAGTTCGCCTCCTATGCCAGGCTGGTCAAGTGTAAAGCCGAATCTGCTGGAAAAAGCTATGGCACACAGGGCAACAAGATTGGCAATGCTTACTTAAAATGGGCTTTCTCCGAAGCGGCAGTATTGCACTTAAGAGGGAACAAGAAAGTACAGCGCTATCTGATGACATTACAGAAGCGTATGAGTAAAGCCAAATCACTTTCTGTCCTGGCTCATAAGCTGGGGCGGTGCATTTACTTTATGCTAAAAAATGGGACTCCATTTGATGAGAACAAGTTTCTAAAGGGTTAGTCACGCAATGGGGTGAGCTCGCCACCTAACTGGACCCGTAGTTGAATGTGCCGAAAGCCAATTGACATTCTTGAGTGAAAAACTCCAGATCCTCGGCTTTTACATCAGATGCCCTAAGCCAGTTTGATTGATTAGACGCCCCATTGGCGTGCACCCATAACAAGTATTAAAGTCGCTTACACCTTGGCTGAGCCTGAGGATAACTGGATGTTCAAGTGATGAGCAAGCCCGTGTTGTCCATTGAATAGTGCCTGAACGAGGTTAACCGATGAATGTCTAGTGGCCCTGGAATCCTCAAGGAACGAATCGATAAACAGGCAGCGGTGAGACCGCAGTAAGAGACCCTCTATATGTGTTTGCTGAAAGCACTTTGACTTAACAGTGACCATGACAGATGAAGTGGATGATCTTTCTATTTGATTCGAATTCAATCACGGGCGTGACTGAACAAACAATCTATGCCTGTTGACAGAGAAACGGCTCATATGTGTTATGTTCCTTTTGCACTGTTCACAAGGCAACAAGTGTTCCCCAAAGTCAATTCTTCAATGACTCGAAATAGCTCAAAAATGACTCTCGATGCACGCTAGCTAGAAAATTATCTGGCCAGCCTGCCATAGCTAATTCAAAAATAGGTGTATTTCGCATGTTTTGCATACCACGACTGCTTGCCTCCCAGGCTTCATCGTCTAGTAGTCCAAGTTCGCGCTGAAAATGCATGTTTTCCCAATGCCGTAACATTCTCACAATGAATTCCCGCCCATTTTTTATTTCTTCGATTGACAGTTCTTCACCTTTTGCGATTTTTTCTTGAGATTCAAGATAATTATTGTCGATTAGTATGCTGTTATTTTCGCTCATCATCTGAGCCCGCAAAGTACCTGAATTCGCGAGCAAGGCGTCCTGTGTTTGCTGAAGCTCAATGATGATGAATAACATGCCGAGCAGTACGCCAATGTTAGCTGCGACACTTAGCCACTCATTATATTTTGACATATTCGATTTTAAACCTATCGGCTACTTCAATGTTTGCGAGGAACATAACGCCGCATTATGGGGCGGCTGGAACGCAGTGGAAGCCGTCCCAGCCAGCTTGCTGGCGACATAAATGCCTTGTTATGTTTTGAGTTCTGTGAATCTGCGTCTCCAAAATCCAATTAGAGCCCTGTTTGTAATTCTATATATGTTGAAAATTCTGGAGTTATATTACTCTTTACGTCTGACCAAAGATTTCTAAATAATGGCGAACTGAACGTAATATCACCATAGCCTAAATACCGAAGAGCATCTTCTTCGAGTAAGCCTTCTTGGACTTGTAAATATAGTACCTCATAGATCCTTAGCGAGCCGATAAGTAGATAAGCCGCTCGCCTTCTTTCTGATACAGTCAGGCTGTTGAAGATATTCAGATCTTCAGAGTTGGTTTTTATGACAATGTCAGTCAGTTCTGAATCATGAGCGAGCCCGGCCCACAATTCTCCCAATGCTATCCCGATCTCTTGGTAAGATGCGGCTCGAGCAGTCAACCGATTCTCACGAAGTTCTAGCGCGACGAAGAGTAAGGAAACAACTAAAGCTGCAATCCCAATTATTTCTGTAACCTGTTTTCCAGTTAGTGCCATGTACAATTAACTCTCAGAGTGCTCGATGTGATGGTGTTCGAAGAAACATAACATTTGTATTCTATGCCCCCTCAGAATCTACCTGAGGGATAGTTTTGAGTTTATTCATTAACTCTCTGAATTGGAATAAACATTCCTTTTTTCTCGAAGTCGCTTTAAGAAGATTCTGAGCGCGCTCACTTTGTCGGGTGATTTGGCTCACTTACAAGCGTGCCATGTACTAACTAATTGAATTTCAACGGTGAATTCTTTGCGTGTCCGAGAAAGTGAGCCACTCCTGGATATTCCCGGGCCATTCAATGTCTTTGAAAGTCTATTAGTTGTCTTGCACAACCAGTGCCAGTGTAAAAACCTGCTCGAAGAGCTACAGCGGTAACTCAATTCCTTCCTGCGCAATATTGAATCCCTGGAACCTGACAAACGCGGATTGCTCGCTGTTCTCATTAAATAGTAGGTTGGTGTGGTTGAAATGGATGAACCATACTTTTGCGCGTTGTTCCTGCGAGAAGTCCGCAAACAGTGTCATGGTCTCAGACACGAAGGGGTGGGGTATCTGTGACATGTCGCGATTTCCGAGTTCGCCATCGGTGTAGAACGTGGCGTCAAGCAAGGCGTAGTCGACGCTCTTAACCAGTTCGACGATGTCGGTATCCCAGTCAGACCATTTATTGATATCCGGGATAAAGATCGCCGTCTTGTTAGGCCCTTCGATGTGGAAGCCCACTGTCTCGGAATACTCATCGCGATGCGGCACCAGGAATGGAGTGATGCTGACATTTTCAAACGCCTGAGTCGACTGATCCTGCAATGGAATGAGCTGGATGTTTTGCAGCGACACGAGTTGGCTCCAGGGGCCGTTCGTTTCGAGGAAGTGTTGCATGCGCGGCATGGCGTACACGGGAATAGAATTCGCGCTCATGGCTTCATGGCCGAAAAACATGAGGCCTGTGTAATGACCGATGTGGGCGTGCGTAAGGAAAACGCCGGCCAGGTCGAAGCTGTGGTTTGGGGCTTTCGAGTCCAGTGCATAGAGCTGCTGTGGCAGATCTGGTGTGGCCTCAAACAAGTATTTATGACCTGCGACAGGGTCGATTACCGCGATTGATGTCGCGGCACGCTTTAGTGATTTATCTTGCCAACCTGGCAGACAATGCGGCTCATAACAGCCCGCTTGCGGGTAACCGGCGTCTTGCGCCACGCCGAGTATGGTGAGATAGGGAGCCTGCTCCTGTCCGCGCGCGACCAGGCTGGTACAGAGCATTAAGGAAAGGAAGAGAAGCCGAATCATGTCAGGAGCTGATAAAACGACCCTTGGCTCTCCACATTACCAGCGCCAGGATAATAAACACCCCACCCGATACTAAGCCGGTGACTATTCCATCGGTGCTTCCTTCCATGGCGAGAAAACTCCAGATGAACATACTCAGTGCAATCTGCGCGATGTACAGTGTTGCCCAGGGATGCATCCATGCTTTCATTTTCAGGATGCCCCAGGTTCCTGCACCGTAGACCAGCCAATGCAGGAGGGCGCCACCCTTGGCAGCCCAGCCAGTGAACATGATTCCGAACCAGACTTCCTGGTCGACCGCCACGGGTTTGAAGAAGATGTCCCAGGGCAGATAAATAAATGTCATGTAGGCACAGAAGAAGAGCAGGCCATTCATCCAGAGTGGACGGGCATCGTATTGTGCCTTTATGTATTGACCTGCTCTCACCGTTATCGAATCGTCTACTTGGGCAGAGGAATAATCTTACTAACCCGATTCTTGTAATCGACATAAGGCTCGCCGAGCGAGTTGCTCAGGTCGATCTCTTCATAGTGCAGGCCGATGAACACGTACACCGTCATCAGGATGGAAAGATAAAGATGGGTCATCGACATGGTCGGTGTAAACCACATGCCCATCAGAATGCCCAGTTGCAGGGGATGCCTGACTATTTTGTAGAGAAACCTCTCGGCAAAGGGATTCTTAGGTCTTGGTTGCTGCTTGAAGTCATACCAAACCTGCTGCAGGCCAAACAGCTCGAAATGATTGAGCAGGAATGTGGCGATGACGGCGATTCCCCAACCCGACCAATACAAAGCCCACAACAACATCCGCAAAGCAGAGTTTTGGAAATCCCAGACCATGCCTTCGATGGCTTGCCAGTTGAGACTGATCAGTAGCATCAGGATTCCCGAAAGCAGCACATAGGTGCTGCGTTCGATAGCTTCAGGAATAATGGTGGTCCAGACTTTCTTGAAGGCGGGCCGCGCCATGATGGTGTGCTGCAGCCCGAAGACCGCGATTAGTCCTACATTAATCAGGAGGGCTGTGCCGAACGGTCCGGGTGAACCGGAATCGATATGGACGGGCATAAAATCCCAGCCACCAATGAACAGAATAAAGAAGAACAGGCCACCCATACCGATGGCATAGGACAGGAGGCCGTAGAGCAGGATAATTGTCCGGGACATTTGTTAATCTCCTTATTGTTGTTGTTGTTGTTGTGGAAAAACGATTATTGACTGGCAGTTATTGTACTCCCGACTTGTACATTTCCACTCTCCAGCACGACAGCCCGTAAGCCGCCCTTATGCACCAGGCCCGGCAGTACGCCCGAGTGAACAGTGCGGGCGAGTGTAGCACAGGGCTCGCATAACTCGATGCCCTGGCAGAGTGCATCGCCTATCCTAAACTGTTGTTTAACCAGAGTATTCAGGTCGATTCCGCTGGTGATGATGTTGCGCCGGAATTCGCCGTAGTGCAAGTCTGACGAGTGATTTGCCAGAAAATTATCCAGTTCTTCCTTAGCGATAAGAGTCAGATGATTTTCCCGTACGGTGCGCTCACTCTGCTGAGCCTTCTCCGCCAGTGCATGGTAACGATCTCCTACAATTCCCCGACCAGCCTCTAACTCAACCGCCTTTGCTTCCTGCACTGCACTCTGCCTGGAAGGCGCGATGAATATTTGTTCAACCGTTCCCATACACTTTATTCCTCACCCACAATTGAAAGGTCTTTGCCATCCGTCAATGGAATCTCTCCAAGTGAATCGAGATCGATATTCTCGATGCAGGCCACGTTGAAGCCGTACTCATCAGGCGCGCTGCGGCGTCGGTGATGTGTGTAAATTCCACAGACAGAACAGAAGTAATGCAGGGCTACCCGGGTGTTCCACTGGTATAGACTGAGTTTGTCTACACCCTGGGTAACGGTCAGCTCCGGCAGCCGTGCCGTTGCCATGATGGCACCTTTGCGCCGGCACAGAGAACAATCACATTTTCTGAGGCCATATAGGCCTTCAGGAGAATTGATTTCAAACTCAACAGCGCCGCAGTGGCATCTGCCTTTTAGAGTATCCATTAAGAGTTAGTCTGACATCAGAGCCAGGACGGCTCCGGCAGGATCCTGAACGACGCAGAAATTACTGCCGCCCATCCGGCGTGGTCCTTCCAGTACCTTGCCACCGAGTTTCTCGCATTTGGCGGCGCTGTCTTTAACGTCAGCAACTCGCACGTAAATCAGCCATTGGCTGGGCAGGTTGACATTGCTGCCGCGGGCATGACACACGCCAGCGACGGTATCATGGGTGCCTGGCAAGTTAATATTGAAGTCGCTATAACTTCCCATGTCTACTTCGCTGCTGTTCCATCCAACAACAGCACAATAAAAGTCCTTCACACGCGGTGCGTCGACTATGGTCAGGTCCATCCATTCGATCCGACCAATATTGCTGGGTTTCTTGGGGGCGGATTCTTCACCGTGCTGTTCGTCGCTCATTGCTAATCGTCTCCTAGTATTTTGGTCGGCAGGCCATCGATGCTTACCTGATTTTTTTCGCGCCAGTAGTTCTCTATACCTTCCTCACCCTTGGCAGCAATCCACTCGTCCATGTTATCGCGCTCCTCTTTGAAGTCATAAAACGGCACACCGAATCCACAGGACGTCTGTGCCATCTCAATCGCAAAATCCACATACTGGCGGGCCGTAGGGTGTGGTTTGAACATGACATCAAACTCAGGCCATTCCTTTTCACGCGGATGGATAGCTCTGGCCTGGCCGTATAAACGCAAAATCTTCGGCTTGCCATCGAAGGCGCAGAACATGATGGTCATGCGATTGTTTTGTAACAGATGGGCGGCGGTTTCGTTGCCACTGCCGGTAATGTTCAACCAGACCAGGCGGTTCGGACCGAGCACCCGCAGCGAGTCAAATCCCTTGGGAGAGACGTTTATAGTACCGTCGTTAGCCGCCGTACCAACGAAGAAAATTTTCTGATATTGGATAAACTCGATGAGTTCCGGGGACAATTTTTCGTATTGCTTCGCCATTTCAATGTCTTATCGTAAAAGGGGACAGATATATTCATAACTATCTCAATAGTAATTAGTATATCCGTCTCCTCACAGCCCTCAATCTTTAAGCGCGAAAACGTACAACGCATTGCCGTTGCTCGGGTGTCGTACGTCTGGCGCCACCACCCGTGGAACAGTTCGTGGGCTTACCCCGCGTGCTCCCATCGCCGAAGTCACGGCAATGTACTGCTTGCCGTCGACGGCGAAGGTTACCGGGTGTCCCTGCACTGAAGTTCCCAGGCGAGTCTCCCACAGTATTTCACCGTTGGTGGCATCGAAGGCACGAAAGTTTCGGTTAAGGTCTCCGACAAACACCAGGTTGCCGGCCGTTGACATGGTGCCGGTCAGGAATGCGGCGCGCTGTTCATAACTCCAGTTTTCTTCCATGGTATCGACGTTATAAGAAGCCAGCTTACCCATGTTGCCATCGGAACCTGGCATCTCGAACCAGCGTCGATTTGCCGCTGTGCCGCCAGCACCTTGCACCAATGGCACTTCCCGGGCCGCGATCTCCAGGCAGGACTGGCTCAAGGGTATGATCAGTGACGCCGAGGGTTCATGGTAAGTCATGGAATGCCAGTCCTTGCCGCCTGCGGTTGAAGGGCACACGCTGATCCACTGATCTATCTGTGCATTCATAATGTCGTCGCGATAGGTAACTGCTCCTGTTGTGGCGTCGATATTGGTGAAGGCGTTCTGAAAGACTGTTTCCTTGTGAGAAATAAATTGACCGCTTACCCGATCGTGTTTCCACAGGATGCCGTGTTTGCCGATGGAGAAGACCAGCCGGTCATCACCACGATTGATGAGTACGCGCTCGAATACTTCATCCAGGTCCAGGGCTTCGGCAGGAACGTGCTGAAAGAACCAATCGAGTTCACCGTTATCGACATTGACTGCCACGGTCGAGTTAGTAAATAACCCCGCATCATAGATGCTCAGCGATCGCGAGGCGGGCATCCAGGGCTTCTGTTGTGCGGTGCCCCAATAGGTAAGATTCAGGTCAGGGTCGTAGCTACCGGTAATCCAGGTTTCCCCGCCGGCACGAAACAGGTCGTCGATATCGCCCCAGGTATCGCCGCCCGGCTCATCGGACTCCGCTACTGTGACAAAGCGCCACAGCAGTTCCCCGCTATTCGCATCATGGGCACTGATAAAGCAATCGTCTTCAATATATCGGGAACAACCGGCCAGCCCCTGGATCACCTTGCCATCGGCAACGATGGGTCCGCTGGAATTCTCAAAGCCCCGGCTATTGTCAGCAATCTGTGTTTCCCACACCGGCTCACCCGTGCGCGCATCCAGAGCGAGCAGGCGGGCGTCGGTGGTGGCATGAATAATCTTGTCCTCAAAGATGGCGATGTTGCGCATGTCTTCGCTATCCACTGGACCGGCATGATGCTCCCAGATCAATTCCCCCGTCTTACCATCCAGTGCCTGGATAATATTGCTGGTATTAATGAGGTAGATAACTCCGCCATAGACCAGTGGTGAGGGTTCTGAGTCACCATCGTGCATGCTCCATACCCATTCCAGCTGCAGATTGTCAACGTTACCCGCGTTGATCTGATCCAGTGGACTGTAGCTGTGAGCATTATAAGTACGGCGGATCATCGGCCAGTCCGCCGGGTCAGGGTCGCGCAGCATGGCGTCAGTTATTGGAGTGAAGTTTGCAACGCTGCCCGGGCGAATGACACCCGTTGGGGATTCAGTCTGTTGTCCTGCTTGTTGGGCGACGAAGGCACCCGCACCCGGGATATTGGTTGCCAGTGGATAATCGGCGTCTGCCGTCAACACCGGGTTATTGTCGGCGACACCGTTCGTGCGCATGACGTGGGCGACGATATTGAAGTAATCCGCGTCCATGATGTTCTGATTCTCTCCCGGCGGCATGTTTGACCGTATGTAATTGTAAAAGTCGCCAGGCGATTGCAGACCCCAGGTCAAGAAGAATGATTCGCCGGCCAGAATCGGCCCGAGTGCGCTGCCCTGTAACTCGTTACCGTGACAGGCGGCACAATTAGTTGCGTAGGCGCCGGCACCCGCATCAGCCTGGCTGGCAAAGCTCGCTTCCTGAACCGGGCTGCTTTGGGCCGTTCCTGCGCCTACACCTGCACCTGCGTTTGAGCTCTCACCGGAATCATCACCGCAGCCAGTTAGAAGAGCGATTAATGAAACCACTGCAATTACTTTTATTGTTCTCATTGTGGAAATCCTCTTAATGGCGATGTTCGTTCTCTTTCTTCTTTTATACATTCTTCATGATGCACTCAGGATTGTGCTTCATAGTCAGGTAAACCGTTTAATCTGTAGGAGCAGCCTCTGCTCCGAAAGAATGAATACCAAGCACCGAGGTTAATTTGGCAGTCCGTTCATTCTGCTCCTGCAGAATGAATATCCG
>JAQBSZ010000069.1 GCA_027623555.1 Pseudomonadota bacterium
CGCGTGCTTATTCCAGTGATAGAAGCAAAAAAGCTAGTCCAAGTATGGGCAAAAATTTGTGGGGATACACCAGCCTCCGTCCCCTTTTTATGCCCTTTTTATTACTTGTATTTCGACGGGAAGAAGCGTACCGAAGCGCGTGCCGCCTCCGGGTCGCAATCGTAGGCAGCCAGTTGATACCCCTCCCGGGCGGGTAACCACCGCGTGGTATAGGAGGCCGGTTCACGCAGAAACATGGAGTCTTCAACCGTGAGTGTCATCCGCAATTCATCGCCTTCCCGCCAGTAGCGTTCGGTGAGCTTCTTCTGCGAAGACGAGGGGATGCCGTTGTAGTCATCGAAACCAGCAACATCGAATACGAAATTAGTGGTTGTCACGATCAAGGCGCCATCTTCGTAGTGACCAACAGAGAATCCCTGCACGCTAAAGTCCATTGCCGTAGGCTCGCGTCCATCCAGCCAGACCGTGCGTAACTGGTCGTCTTTTTCGTACCGGAGCAGAACTCGATCCGGCCACTGGGTGACCTTCATGTGATAGGGATCGTACTGGATCGCCGGTGAAGAGGCAGGCTGGCAGTCGTACTTTGGTGCCATGATTTCCTCCCAGACTTCCTGGTAGGCCATGGCGCGCTCATTCAGCACCGGGAAATTGTCCTCTCCCCAGGGAACGTTCTCGCCATTAACCGGGCGTGCCGAGAAGCCACCGTCCCAGATGCCTTCCAGGGCGGGGATGTTGTTGTCATCTTGCGCATTAAGCGGCGACATGAAAACAACCGCTAGCAGCGAGAGCATGAATGCACACGCAGTCCCGCCTTTCAGTATTGCTTTGTTTTTCTTTATAGCTTGCATAGTAATTCCTGCTATTAGTCCTGATTCCAAGATTCTAACGAGGTGCTGCGGGCTCTTCGACACGCCCGCCCTCAATTACCGGGCTGCCGTCGGGTTTAGTCATGCGCACGCAACACACCCCATAGGACCCCTCTGCGCGGGATCGCTGACCCGTGACTTTTACCCGTTGACCGATTTCCAGCGTGTCGGGTGACCAGCCTACGCGCCGTATACTGACCGGTGCCCCGAGTTCCACCTGCCATTCCGTAATTTCGCCGTTGTCACCGGTGACATCCAGGAACAGGAAGGCATGGGGGTTTCTGAATACCCAGCGGGTCACCGTGCCCTCGAACTCAACCCGATCCTCGGGATTGTAAAAAGGTGCGCTGGCATGGTGGGCGAAAACAGGCCCGATCAGCAGTGCTAAAGCGGTGGTTGTTACGGCGGCAGCCGCTGCTATCCATCGGCGAATACTCATAATGCATCTCTCCGGTTGCCGCCATTTCCACGGCTTCAATGTGATTCAGGCAGAATAATGAGTATCGCTGTCAGAGTCAAAAGATCAAATATGGCCAAGATACGGATGAAATAGGGGCAATGCAGAATTTCTGCTATTGTTTGTACACCCTGAAAACAGGCTAATAATAATAAACTGCAAATCATGGCAAACACTGTGTTTCTTCATGAACAGACTTAACGCTACTCTGCTGTGGCTACTCCTTGTCTCGTTGCATGGCTGTACTGATTCTATGCCAATAATTCCAGCGCCCGGTGTACCCCTGGAACTCGCCGAACAACGGGCTGAATCAATATCCAACGTCTCTTACGAGATACAATTGGACGTGCCGGCAAGCGCATCGGATGCCGTGACCGGTAAGGTTACGGTGAGCTTTGATCTTGCCGATGCGAGCCAACCGCTAGTGCTGGATTTTCGGGCATCCCCTGACCATGTACTGACAGTTGGGCTCAATGGTGCAGAAGTCGATTTCTCGAAACCCCAGGATCACATTGTCATTCCTGCTACCGCACTGAATGCAGGGCACCATGAAGTACAGGTAGGGTTTCGCAGCACCGATGCAGCGCTCAATCGGCAGGCTGATTTCATGTATGCGCTGTTTGTACCCGATCGGGCTTCGACAGCCATACCGGTGTACGAGCAGCCAAATATCAAGGCCCGCTTTAAGCTGACACTTACCATTCCGGCGCAGTGGCAGGCCGTTTCCAACGGTGAGTTATTATCGCGAGAGCAAACCACTCCGGGCAGACATGTGCTCCGTTTTGCCGAGACGCAACCCCTAAGTACCTATCTCTTCTCCTTCGCCGCGGGTGATCTGCAAGTGGAGACAGCCGAACGCGATGGACGCCGTCTCGTCATGTATCACCGGGAGACGGACCCGGATAAACTGCAGCGCAACCGCGAGGCAATCTTCGATTTACACGCTACTGCGCTTAGCTGGTTGGAAGACTACACCGGCATTGCCTATCCCTTCGACAAGTTCGCCTTCTTCGCCGTTCCTGCGTTCCAATTCGGCGGCATGGAACATCCCGGTGCGATCTGGTATCGCGCCTTGTCCCTGTTTCTTGACCCCACGGCATCCCGCACCCAGGAATTAGGGCGAGCCAGCTTGATCGCGCATGAGACCGCGCATATGTGGTTCGGCAACCTGGTAACGATGGACTGGTTTAATGATGTCTGGATGAAAGAAGTGTTCGCTAACTTCATGGCGGCTAAAATCGCCGGGCCTGCCTTTCCTGACCTGAACTTGCCTCTGCGTTTCTACCAGGCACACCATCCAACGGCCTATAACGTGGATCGCACGCAGGGCAGTAATCCCATTCGCCAACCCCTGGACAATCTCAGTGATGCCGGCTCTTTATACGGCGCCATCATCTACCAGAAGGCGCCGATAGTCGTGCAGCAACTTGAAGCCTTGATTGGTGAGGAGCGGCTGCGGGGAGGCTTGCGGCGCTATCTGCAGCAGTATTCCTATGGCAATGCCACCTGGCCGCAACTGGTCGCCATTCTCGACACGCTTACTGACGATGACCTGCTGAGCTGGAGCGATGTCTGGGTAAACGCAACCGGACGTCCGCGCATTACGACAGAATGGGGAGACGGCGGGATAACAGTGCGTCAAACCGATTCCATTGCCCAAAGAGGATTGTTATGGAATCAACCGGTGGTATTGGCAGTCGCTATCGCTGGGCGGGTAACCGAGCACCGCGTGAGAATGCTCGATGGAGAGGCGTTCGTTGCTATCGATAGCAACTCAGAGCCAGATTTTATTATTGGCGGGGCTGATGGTGTGGGCTACGGACAGTTTGTGCAGGATCAGCGTAGCCGCCGCGCACTTCTCTCCGGGGTTCACGAATTAGCGAATCCACTGCACCGCGCAGTAGTGTGGCAGACGCTGTGGGAAGAAATGCTCGAAGGCTCGCTCACAGCCGATCAGTTTACTGACGCAGCGGTTATAGCAGTGCAGCGGGAAGCTGATGAACTTGTCGCATCACAGGTGCTGGGATTGCTAAGCAATGCCTACTGGCAATTTCTCAGCCCCGCTCAGCGCCGTAGCAGGAATGCCGACATTGAAGGCGCTCTTTGGGATGCATTGGAACGCGCGCCGACCCCAGGCAGGAAGGGTGCCTATTTCGATGCACTGGTAAACCTGTCGCAGTCCGAGGGCTCAGTAGCGAGACTACAGCGAATATGGGCTATGGAAGAAGAGCCCGAGGGCCTGCCGCTACAGGAGCAACAGTTCATAAGTTTGGTTGAGGCCCTGGCACTAAGGGAAGTCGAAGCAGCCGAGACGATTCTCGATACCCAAGAACAGCGCATCTCTAACCCCGATCGTCTGGCGCGCTTTCAGTTTATCCGGCCAGCACTCAGCGCCGATGCCGGGGAACGCGAAGCGTTGTTTCGCACGTTCACTGATGGCGCCGTGCGCCGCCGGGAATCCTGGATACTGAACGCCATGTCCGCGCTTCACCACCCGATTCGCAATGGAGAATCACTGGGGTTGCTACGTGACAGTCTCAATCTGACGGAAGAGATCCAGCGTACCGGTGATATCTTCTTTCCACTGAACTGGCTGAACGCAACGCTGGGTGGTTATCAATCCGCTGAAGCGGCCAAAATTGTTACAGCCTACCTGGATGACAATCCAGACCTGCCAACGAGATTGCGCGGGAAGATTCTTCAGGCAGTGGATGACCTGTATCGGGTCGTAGAGTTAGGACAGTAGATCAATTCCTTAATCGCTAATCCTTATTGGGACTATGATGAATTCGTGTAGGTCACAACCGGGAAATTAGGACGACAATCAACAATGCACAAACTCGTTTCAATTCTCACATTTCTAACAATCTGCCTGAGTGGATGCTCGAATATCAATACCCCGCTCAATCCAGCTCTTGAATCCTTCGAGCGAGTTGATGACTACGACTATGGTCTTGCTAATCTTGAAGGCGCAAATAGTCACAGTGTTACATTCACACAAGATGGATTCACATGGCCGTCTGTTGATCAAGATGCGGATACGGCGTTTCTTGAGCTCTTCCTGCTTCGCTCAAGCGGACTGTATCCCGCAATTGAGATTAATGCGGGTGGGACCAGCCTCAACCAATACTTCGAGCAAGGCGGGCAGGGGCGGCGCTATCTTGATGTAAGCCCACTCTTGCAGGCGAATCTCGAGCCGGGTGAATTCGTGAGAGTCACCGGCAGCGGCGCTGCATGGTATTCGGGTCGGGCTACTCTTGTTGCATTCCGGAATCCACCACTTGAGGATCGCAGAGTGCTGATAGTTGCGCCGCACCCGGATGATGCGGAGATAGCTGCATTCGGTGTATACCAAACAGCGAATGCCGATGTAGTAACCGTTACAGCTGGAGATGCCGGTGGTTTTAATTTCATATCCTTGTGGCCCGACGCAGGAGAGCACTATCGCGCCAAAGGCAAAATAAGGACTCTGGACAGTTTAACGGTACCGCTATTAGCAGGCTTGCAACCCAATGCGATCAGAAATCTTGGGTACTACGATGCAACGCTTCGACAATTGTGGCTGGCACGGCCGAATTCAGTTGCGCCGCCTTTAGCTGTCCTGCAAGATCCTGGCTTCTACAGGCGTCTCAATTTTGATGCCGAGCTACGGGAGCGAAAGTTCGAATCAACCTGGCAGGCGCTGGTTGCCGATTTGCGTCGAGAGCTTGAAAGAGTGCAACCGGAAATAGTTTTTGCACCTCACCCGCGGCTCGATCGGCACCTTGACCATCAGTTCACGGCACTAGCGCTATTTGAAGCACTCTCGGAGCGGGGTGAGGATAGTGAGATATATCTTTATACTAATCATGCGATTGGTAACGAGGCTTTTCCACTTGGCCACCGGCAAGGAATGACGGGTCTGCCTGCTTGGAGAGGGGAAGGGTTGCACCTTAAGCGGCTTTATTCACACTTGCTTACCGATGAGGATCAGCGTATGAAACTGGTAGCTCTGGAGGCCATGCATGACCTGCGTCCTTTTGACCTGCGCGATGGTAATGATGTAGAAACCGTTCCAGTTATCTACGACTATTTTCGTCGGGCCGCCCGACCCAATGAAATATTTTTTGTTACCAATCTGGATGGAGCACGTGCGATTTACAATGAATTTTTCGAACAATGACAAGCAAAGGCTCTCTCTGTGAAGCATCAATCAAGAATTCAAAAGTCAAAAGAATGGGTTTATCGCCATAGCCTCAATGCGCGGATCTGCCATTGGATAACCGTAGTTTCCTTTGTGTACCTGCTCTTGAGCGGCATTATGATCTTCCTGCAATTCCCCGAACTCTATTGGGGAAAAGTCGGATTCCAGGGCTATCCAGCGGTGTTCAGGCTTTCTGACTGGGGGCTAAGCTGGGAAGAGGCCGATGCACTCGGCAATCGACGCTGGGGAAGAAGCTATCATTATCTATTCGCCTGGATATTCATTTCTAATGGTGTGATCTATCTGGGCTGGAACCTGTGGCAGAAGAAATTTTATAAGAAAATGTTGCCCAGTCGTGATGAACTGCGCCTCAGTCATCTTAAGGCAGACCTTGGCAACCATGTGCGCTTTCGTGCAGCAAAAGGAAATGCAGCACGCCACTACAATGTGCTGCAAAAAATATCCTACCTTATGGTGCTATTTCTGTTGTTTCCGTTCATGCTGGTAAGCGGTCTGGCACAGATGCCCGCCTTCACGGCGATCTCTCCAGAGTTGATCGATTTATTCGGTGGGCGACAAACCGCGCGAACCTTGCATGTAGTGGCAACAGTCATTCTGGTGTTGTTTGTACTCGTTCATGTGATCGAAGTGTTTGTCGCCGGCGCCGTGAACCAGATTCGCGCGATGATTACCGGTAACTATGCGATCCAGGCAGAGGACGAAAAATAGTGAGCAAGTACACAGAGAACGAAGAGAACAAAGAGAATAGAAAGAATAAAGAGAAGACGTTAACTCGCAGAAAACTCATCACCCGGGCCGGGGCACTGGGTGGTATTCTGCTTACTGGCTGCGATACTGATTTCTATGTGCCGCCAAAGGTACGGCCAGGGCTGATGGGAATAGCTGATACGCTTACCATGGCCTCACAACGCCTGCTGCTCTCAGGGCAGCAGCTTGTCCAGGAGCACGACATCAGTGAAATAACCAAAAACTTTCCCGTGTGGAACCAGAGCAATCCGGAGGATGAAGAGTATCAACGTTTGCGCCGCGGAAACTATGTGGATTGGCAGCTTCCGGTTACCGGATTGGTCAACCAACCCAGATCTTTTTCTCTTGAAGAACTCAAGCGCTTTCCGCAGCAAACTCAAATTACTTCCCACATCTGTGAACAGGGCTGGTCGGCGATTGCCCAATGGATAGGTGCACAATTGTTACATGTGTTGGAAGCAGCGGGCGGTGTCAAGCCCGAGGCCCGCTATGTAATGATAGATGCCTACGGTGGATGGTATGAAGGCTATGATTTTTTCGATGTAGTTCACCCCCAGACTATTCTTGCTTATGGCATGAATGGAAAAGACCTACCCCTGGGCAATGGCGCTCCGGTCAGGCTCAGAGTGGAACGACACTGCGGCTACAAACAGCTGAAGTTTATCAAGTCCATCCAGGTGGTCTCGTCCGTGGAGGGATTTGGGCGGGGGACAGGTGGGCTTAATTCAGATTTTGGTTTCCATTGGTATGCAGGTGCTTGAAATTTGCTGACACTTAAAAAGGTCAATATAGATTCGATCAATCAACAGGGGACATTCTCATGAAAAAAACTCGCATTAAGTCGTTGCTTATAGCTAGCATTATTCTACTTGGGTGCACACAGCTTGCGGCGCAGGAAGCCTTCCTCAGTGAGGCTCAGCGTAGCCGGCTCCAGAGCTTGATCGATAGCCCTGAGCGATCGGAAGCGGCGCGCGCCAGAAATCAGTATCGCAACCCTCTGCCGACATTGGACTTCTTCGAAATTACCCCGGACCTTACCGTGGTAGAAATTTGGCCCGGTGGCCAGGGTGGATGGTACCGCAGTATCCTGGAGCCTTATCTAAGTGGCAGTGGCAACTATATTCCAGTGCGCGCCGATGATAGTGAATCTCCCTTTGTAGGCCTGGTGGCAGACAACTCGGCCGATCGGGTGCTGGTATTCCGGGCCCATGGTTTCATGATTTACGACTACCCGGCCCAGGCCTACTATGACTCAATTTATGCCATGCTCAAGCCCGGCGGCTATTTCGGTATCGTGGATCACCGCGGCGATGAAACGGTCGCGCAGGATCCCACTGGAGAGAACGGCTACGTCAACCAGTCCCATGTCATCATGCTGGCGGAAAATGCCGGATTCGAATTGCTTGCTGAGGCGGAAATCAATGCCAATCCCCTGGATACCAAGGATCACGACGATGGAGTCTATTCCCTGCCACCGACTCTGCGAGGATCCACATTGAATCGACGCAAACGCGCGCGCATGTTGGAGATTGGCGAGAGTGATCGGATGACATTGAAGTTTATCAAACGGTAGTGATACAAGTCGCAGCGCAGGCGGTACTTCTGATCATCCTGCAGCCGCGCTGTTCTTTCAAAGCTCAGCTGAGCGGATTCTAAGCTAGGATTCGCTCCCTTCACTTACGACACTGCTGGTGATTTTCGGATTATTCTCCAGCGTCTTGTGTACAGGACAACGATCCGCAATTTCCATTAGTCTGACTCTCTGCGCGTCAGACAGCTCTCCCTTCAGCGTAATTCGTCGTTCCAGAGTATCGATAAGGCTGCCCTTGTTCTCACAATCGATACAGTCCTCGGCGTGTTTACGCTGGTGGCTTAGCTCGACGATGACCTCATCCAGTGCAATATTTTTATGGTTGGCATACATGCGCAGGGTCATGGATGTACAAGTTCCCAGTGCGGACAACAATTGCTCGTACGGATCCGGGCCGGAATTCTTGCCGCCAAGCTTCACCGGCTCGTCGGCGATCCAGTGATGATCGTCTGTAAATACGTCACGCGCGAATTTCCGATCTATTTCCTCTACTCGTACATGGCCTTCTTTTACAGATGGTTTTTCGGTGCTTGCTGCGTCGGTCTCCGGTAGAAAGCGACTCACCCAGGTACTGATGCATCTGGCTACATACTCAGAGTCCTCGCGGCGAGATAACAGGTGATCGGCATTGTCCAGGCTAATAAAACTCTTCGGATGAAGGGCCTCCTTGTAGATTTTTTCTGGTATCGACAAGTTAACTTACCCTGAGTGATAATTGGCCCATGAAACTGGCAAAATCTCTATACAAGCGACACAGGTTTCCTCCCGAGATAATTCAATATGCCGTATGGCTGTACCATAAATTCAACCTAAGTCATCGAGATATC
>JAQBSZ010000031.1 GCA_027623555.1 Pseudomonadota bacterium
TTGCTTTCAATCCGCAAACATAAACGTAAAACAAGTTAATCCACTGAGTTAATTCGATATTTTCTGGGGATACCTCCGTCCCCTTTTTGCATACAGGTCGTAGGCATCGGAATCAGTTACCGTAACCTTCAGCAGATTCCCTGGCTCGAGTTCTTCATCTTTTGCAATATACACCACGCCATCAATCTCCGGCGCATCAGCATGAGACCGGGCGGTAGCGCCCTGGTCATCGACGCTATCGACCAGCACCTCGATGGTTTTGCCAATCTTGTTCGCCAGCCGGCTGGTGCTAATGGCCTGCTGAGTTTCCATAAAGCGGTTCCAGCGCTCCTGCTTGATTTCATCCGCCACATGATTGGCAAGTTCGTTCGCTTTCGCTCCAACAACCGGGGAATACTGAAAACAGCCCACCCGATCCAGCTGTGCTTGTTCAAGAAAATCCAGGAGTTGTTGAAAATCGTCTTCGGTTTCGCCGGGAAAACCGACGATAAAGGTACTGCGAATGGTGAGGTCCGGGCATTGTGTACGCCAATTCTGGATTCTCTGCAGTGATTTTTCAGTCGCTGCCGGACGTTTCATCGCCTTGAGTATTGGCAGGCTGGCGTGCTGGAAAGGAATATCCAGGTACGGAACTATCTTGTTCTCTGCCATGAGGGGGATGATGTTGTCGACGTGTGGATAGGGATAAACGTAGTGCAGGCGCACCCAGATTCCGAATTCCGCCAGTGCCTCGCAAAGCCCCTGCATATTTGCCTTTAGTGGTCGCCCTTGCCAGAAGCCGGTTTGGTATTTTGTATCCACCCCATAGGCACTGGTGTCCTGAGAAATAACCAGTAACTCCTTCACGCCCGCATTTACCAGGCGTTCGGCTTCTTCTAACACGTCTGCTATGGGTCTGCTGACGAGGTCACCGCGCATTGATGGAATGATGCAAAAGCTGCAGCGGTGGTTGCAGCCTTCGGAGATTTTCAGGTAGGCATAGTGCCGGGGAGTGAGTTTGATTCCCTGGGGTGGTACCAGGTCGGAAAACGGGTCGTGAGTCTTCGGTGGTGGAGGCAAGTACTCGTGTACCTGGCCAACTACCTGTTCATAGGCATGTGGACCACTTACCGCCAGCACTTTTGGATGGACGCTGGTGATCGACTCGGCCTGCGCACCGAGACAGCCAGTTACGATAACCCGGCCGTTCTCATGCAGCGCTTCGCCGATGGCATCCAGAGATTCCTGCCTGGCAAGGTCAATGAAGCCACAGGTATTTACCACGACAACATCGGCGCCAGCGTAGTCCGGGACGATGTCGTAACCATCCATACGCAGTTGCGTGAGGATACGTTCGGAATCGACCAGTGCCTTGGGGCAACCCAGGGAAATGAAGCCTACCTTGTTATTACCAGGCACTTAGGGAGTCTCTGAACAAGTAGTCGGCCACTCAGCGACAGGCCCCGCCGGACGGGGGTTTTCATCGAGTGCGCTCGCAGCGTTGCACTGGCTTGAATGGTCGATCGTCCTGCGTACGCCTTGAGAGCGAAATTGGCTGTAAGCCAGAGAGGCCATAGTCTTGTTACCAGGCACCCAGTATCAATCCCATAATCGTTAAAGCAATGATGCAATACCCTGCATTGATCAGGTAGGCCTTCATTGACCGGAATTCGAAGAGATACAGAATACCCAGAAAAGTAGCCACCCAACCAAACCCTGCGGCGAAACCCGCCGCCGTTCCGAAGGCGATGTCGGCTTCGGCACCTATAAACATCTCCAGATTAATCGCGGCCACCAGGGCCAGCAACAATGCCCCGCCAAATACCAGGGGCATGTTGCGACTCTTGAGGTCTTCCTCGCTCAAGTTAAACGCAGCCATCCAGGCGCGTCCGAACAGCGGTCCGTACCAGATACCACCTACCAGGAAACTCGAAACGGCTGCCGTTATCACCGACAGCCAGTTAATGTTTGCGAATGCTGTTCCCATGCACATTGTTATACCCCTTGTTTGTTACGTGGATGTGCGACTTACACCGTGCGAGTTGCCAGTCGCAATCTGCGCTTACTGATTCGCGTTGGCAATACGCTCCCGTTCTTTCTCAACCAGGACTCGACGCAGAATTTTACCCGAGGCAGATTTGGGAATTTCGTCGACGATTTCCAGGCGGCGAATCTTCTTGTGCGGTGCAACGTTTTCAGCAACGAACCTCATAATGTCTTCGGCAGAGATGTCTTCCTTGAGAACGACGAAGGCTTTTGGAACTTCGCCGGCTTCTTCATCTGGGCTGGGAATGACAGCGGCGTCGGCTATCGAGGCGTGACTCACCAGCAAGGCCTCCAGTTCCGCCGGCGCTACCTGGTAACCCTTGTACTTGATGAGTTCCTTTACCCGATCGACGATGTAGAAGAAGCCGTCCTCATCGGCATAACCGATATCACCGGTATGAAACCAACCCTCTTCATCGATACACGTCCTGGTGGCCTCTTCATTATTGAGATACCCAACCATGACGTGCGGGCCCTTGACCAGCACTTCGCCCCGTTCATTGGGGCCCAGTTCGGCACCAGTCTCTGTATCGATGATTCGGGAGAAAGTGTTCGGTAAGACCTGACCCACGGCGCCCTGTTTTTCCGCAGGCACCGGTGAGGTGTTGACATGACAGGCGCCGGCGACTTCGGTAAGGCCATAACCCTGGTAGATTTCACAGCCGAGCCGACTGGCGCAGGCCTGTTCCAATTCCTGGCCAAGAGGCGCGGCACCTGAACTGATGATTCTCACGCTGGACAGGTCGTAGTTATCCACCAGTGGATGCTTGGCCAGGGCCAATACCAGGGGAGGTACCAGGTTAAGGTTGGTAATCTTGTAGTCCTGCACAATTTGCAGAAATTGTTCCAGGTCGAAGCGTGGCATCGTTACCAGTGTGATCCCCTTATACAAGGCCAGATTTAATATCAGTACCATGCCGTAGATATGAAAGAAGGGGAGTACGCCGATCAGCCGATCCGTTTCCAGTGTTACATTCATTTCACTGGACAGCACCATGTTGGCGATGAGGTTCTCGTGAGTCAGCATGACTCCCTTGGACAATCCCGTGGTGCCACTGGAATACGGTAACGCCACCAGGTCGTGCCGCGGATCTATCTCGACATTTGGAGCATTGCCATCGTTATCTAAAAGCTCAGTGAAGGGAGTTGTACCTTCCGCTTCACTTTCTCCTTCTGTTGCTCCAATAACAAACACTTCTTCGATGCCACATTCCACCGCGGCCGGCAGAGCCCGATCCAGGAAGCCTGCAATGGTCACCAGAAATTTCGCCCCGGAATCCTTGAACTGGTGAACCAGGTCGGCCGTTGAGTACAGTGAATTTACGGTGGTGTTGATGCCACCGGCGGCGGCTACTCCCAGAAAGATAGTGGCATACTCGGGCATGTTGGGAATAAACACGGCAAACACATCGCCCTTCCTGAATCCGCGCTGCTGCAAACCAGCGCTCATCCTGTTCACCTGCTCACGTAGCTGCAAGTAGGTAACAGTGCGCCCACTGGGGCCATCTATGAGTGCTGGTTTGTCGCCGAGTTCATCGACCCGGCGCAGCACTACCGAGGTGAGGTCAGTCCCTGGAAGGTGAACGTCAGGCTGTTTGCTCTTGAAAATCAATGTAGCTTCCCCTTTTTGTTATTATGTGTCTCGATTGCTTCTTGCTCATCGAAATTCCTGCCTATGCAGGTTCGAAGAGTCATGCTGCACTCTCTAATGCATTTTTCATAGGACTTTAAGCCAGCTCTGAATAAACCTCAACCCGACTCCTGCTAGAGCTCGGAAAAGGCTTGATGATAGCTGATCGTGCCGTTGTTACCTGACAGGTATCCCGGCAGTAGCTCCTTGATCATGAATACTTCTGGCGGCACATCGTACTCTGATTTGATACCGAAACCAGTGGCTGAGGTGAATCCAAACCGGGGATAAAACGCCGGATGCCCTAACACGGCCACGGCGCCTGCACCGAGTAGTTGGCAATGTTCCAGGCCCAGTGCAACCAGGCGGCTGCCGATGCCCTGCTTCTGGTGTTGCGGCAGTACGGCCATCGGGGCGAGGCCCATCAGCTGCAACGTAGAATCGCTAGCCAGTGTCACCGGAGAGAAGAGGATGTGCCCGATGATCTTGCCGTTATCCTCGGCGACCAGGGATATAAGCGGTTCGGCAGTTTCACGAAGTTTGTCTACCAGCTCGGCTTCTTCCTTGCCAGGGAATGCGGCTACGTTCACAGCGTAGACTGCGTCCCGGTCTGCTGCCTGTTCCAGTCTATAGTTCATCGATCACAAAGTGATGGCTCTTGATTGTGAAGCCTTCGCGAAGATAGAACTTGTGCGCCGCAAACCGTTGAACAGAGGAATCCAGGTGCAGCTGCTGGCAGGCATGTTGCTTGGCATATTCGCGAAGCCAGTCGATGATGCATTTGCCCGCTCCAGTGGAACGATGGGTTGCGCTGGTGACCAGATCATCAACATAGAGATGTTTCTGCCAGGCCAGTTTGAATCCCACAACGAAGCCAGCGACACAAAGCACTTCGTCAGTGTCTTCAACATAGGCCAGTTGATAGCCCTGCTGCTGTTGCAACTTAATCTGCTGCAGCAGTTTCTCTAGCGTTTCATATTGGGGGCGCAGTTGCAGCATGACAGGCGCGATTCTGTGAAGGTCCGTATCTGCAGTGGCAAGCATTACTTTCATGAATTTACCGTGAGTGACAGCCTGGCGATGCCTTAAGGTTCTTCTTCAGGCAATGTTAGCGGATTTTCTGTGTTGAATTGAGTTTTATACAGGTACAGCAGGATCAGAATAACCGCCAGGATTGACTCGAACGTTATGAAATGTAGCCCGCCATACAATCCCAGGGCTGGCAGGCCGAAATATCCAATTATCCAGAGTGCGGCGAAGCAGCCGGGCAGTTTATACCCAATGACTCTTGTTAGCCTGAAGATATAAAGCCAGAACACGATGAGTACTATCCAGTTCCCGAGCAATAACATCAGGGAGCCTCTACAGGCATTCAACCAGAGCGCTGAGGTGAGAGTTGCAGAAAGCGATCAGGCAGACATACCTCTGGCCGCAATCTGCCAGATCGCCTCTACCCTGTCGTTACGAATGGCATACATCTGGTTATACAGATTCACCACCGGGTCGCAATGGGACACGATCAGTTCGAGTTTGTCGCCGACCTTGTAAGTACGCGAGGCTCCCGCTTCGTAAACCAGGGATCCGAACTCGTCTGAACCGGAGGTGTAACTCATACCGGACTCACCCTTAACTACCGGCCAGGGCCGGTTGATCGTACAGGCTTTGGCACCGGCGTCCGTAGTCGCCCGGCCCTGGTATTGGGCATTCAACACCGTGGTCATAATGGTGAGGGAAGGCTGAAAGTCGGTATAAGCCTCGGCATTGGATTCACCGCCGATATCGATATATTGGGCATCCATGAACACGTAGCTGCCCACCTGTATGTCGGTGAGACCGCGGGTGTCATGGTCGATGTTATAGGTGCCAGTACCCCCGCCACTGAAGATCTCGGTACTGAGTCCCGAGCCCTGGAACAAATCATAGGTCTCGGTAGCTCCCATCAGCCGCTCAAGAGTCTGCTGCTTGCGCGCGGCGAAGCCTTTGACATGCTGGGAGCCACCGTCATAACACAGCAAGCCCCGCAGCCTCAGACCAGGCAATGAATCCACCAATTGCGCCAGTCGCAGTGCCGGTTGCCCGGGGGTAATTCCGGTACGGTGACCACCGGGATCGACATCGATCACGACATCGGCTACCAGGCCCTTTGCGACCGCCGCTGCAGATAACAGGCGGGCGTTCTCTGGGGAGTCAGTGGCCTGGATGAATCCGCTACAGGATTCACGCAGGTTCATGGCTCGTCGAATCTTGGTTGCAGTCACGTTAGTAGTCGTCATGAGAATCTGCTCGATGCCGTGTTGAAACATCGCTTCTGCTTCACTGACCTTGGCGGTACAGATGCCCACCGAGCCACTGTCCAGTTGCATCTGTGCGATGATTGGAGTCTTGTGCGTCTTGGCATGGGGTCGGCTGGCGATACCGTTGGCAGCCGTGGTGGACTGCATGGTGGCGATGTTGGATTCCAGCAGGTCAATATCAACGCACAACGCCGGTGTGTCGAGTTCCCATTTGGACACGTCCTGCTGCATGACGCCATCGACAAACAGGGCCTGCATTTCGCTCGAGGAATACCCTCTCACGGAAGTAGGTAGCCAGATGGCGGCCGCGCCGGTGGATTGCAGAAAACGGCGCCGGGACATTGATTGTTTGGGCATGATTGCGCCTCCATGGATTCAGTAGTGATGCTGTGGTTTGCCGGGCAGGTCCAACTCTTGTCAGTACTGCGCTAATTTACTCCGTTAGGAAACGCTATACCACCAGGAATTGCCCCATCATGCCGCGATCCTCGTGCTCGAGTATATGGCAGTGATACATGTAGGGATGCTCCTCGTCAGTAAAATCGGTAAAGCGCATGATAATGCGCACCAATTCTCCGGACTCTATTCTAACCGTGTCCTTCCAGCCCATTTCATTGGCCGGGGGCGGGCTGCCATTACGATCCAGTAGCTGGAATTGACCATTGTGGACATGAAAGGGGTGCATCATGGGCGAAGTGTTTTGAATTTCCCAGATCTCCGTGGTGTTCATCACGATTCTCTCATTGATGAAATCTTCCACCATGCGACGTCCATTGATGGAGAAATTGCCGCCGCCGTAACCGCCACCCAGGCCATTACGCATGCCGGTACCGGGGCCCCGATCACTGCCACTGCGCATGCCTGCGCCCATGGCCAGCACGAACCGGCGGGTATTGGTAGCCGCGGCAGCGGGTAAGCGATAGATCGAAGTGAGTTGCCCGGGAATAGCGTTCTCGCCTTCCAACGATGCCGCCGCTGACAGGGTAAGCAGGTCAAAGCTCTGGGCATTGAGCGCTCGCATCATGCTACTCATGCCGCCAGGGAACTCGGGGAAGGTGGGGTCTCGCCCGACGTTGATGAGTCTAAGCTGTTCCCCAGGTGCCAACGCTACCAGGATCTCCGCGCGTTCCGCCGGTGCCAGTTCCAGTCTGATCAAGCCAACCGGACTGTCCAATAGCCCGCCATCGCTGGCGATCTGGAAGAACTCGCGATTGTCATCGAAGGCCAGTGTGTAAGTCCTGGCGTTCGAGCCATTCAAGATTCGAAACCGCACCAGGCGGCGAGTTATTTGCAGTTGGGCATTGACTGTACCGTTAACCAATATCGTGTCGCCATGTACACCCATCACCGTATCTTCAAAGCTGCTCAGATAATTAAAGGAGCCGTCTGCGTTGAAGCGCCGGTCCTGGATAATCAATGGAATATCATCGACGCCATACATGTCAGGCAGGGGCAGCTGTTGTTGCTCATCGTCGACGATAATCATGCCAGCCAGTCCCCGGTAAACCTGTTCTCCGGCAGTGTCCAGCATGTGTGAGTGATACCAGAAGGTTCCTGCGAACTGTACGACGGTAAAGCTTGGGTTCCAGGTCGCACTGTTTTCGATGGTCTGGTGCGGGCCGCCATCCTGGATGGCTGGTAAATGGAATCCGTGCCAATGTAAGGTGGAGGGTTCTCCCAGTTGATTAGTTACCGACAGCGATACCTCTTCGTTACGGTGAAAGCGCAGGGTCGGGCCAAGATAGCTGCCGTTGATGCCAATAGTTTCCGTTTGCAGTCCAGGCAGAAAACTACTGGAGCCCCGCTGCAGAGTGAGTTGAAAACGGCGACTATTTCCTTCCAGTTCACCGAATGCCTGCGTAGGGATTTGCAATGGTTTCTGGGGAGCTTGTGCGCTGGTAACAGCCGGAAATCCCAGGATCAGTCCCGAGGTCAGGGAAGTAAATCCGAGCGCTTTGAGAGTGGTGCGACGCGAGATCATGTGTTGGACAGCAGCTCGTTCACGTCTGTGTCTGTCAGGGATTCTTTGTCAAGCAGTGCGTCGGCAATCAAGTCCAATTGACTGCGATGTTCCTGAAGCACGACCATAGTACGCTTCTCGTTTTGCAATACCAGTTTGGAAACTTCCTCGTCAATAACTTCGGCTGTGTGTTCACTGTAGTCCTTGTAACCAAGCAATTCGTGACCAGGAAACGACTGGTCTTCGCTGTGGAAATTCAGCGGTCCAAGCGATTCACTCATGCCCCACTCAGCGACCATGTGCCTGGCCAGGATGGTGGCCTGTTGGAGATCATTCGCCGCGCCTGAACTGACTTCATCGAAGACAATCCTCTCAGCACAACGTCCACCGAGCATGATCGAGATGCGGTCTTCAAGATAGTGCTGCCCGTAATTCAGCTTGTCTTCTTTAGGGGTTTGCTCGGTGAATCCCAGGGCCAGGCCTCTGGGGATGATGCTGACTTTACGCAGTGCATCGGCATTGGGCATGTGAAAGGCTGTCAGGGCATGCCCAGCTTCATGATAAGCCGTCCGTTTCCGTTCGTCCGCGTTTAACAGGGAATCGCGCTTCTCGCCCAGAATTACCTTGTCTCGTGCCCGTTCCAGGTAGCTGTTATCCACTCGGTCCCTGCCTTCTCTGGCCGCCAGCAAGGCTGCTTCGTTGATCAGGTTAGCAAGGTCAGCCCCGGAAAATCCTACGGTTCCTGCGGCTATTCTCTCCAGATCCACATCTTCTGCCATGGACACTTTTCTTACGTGTACCTTGAGTATGTCCAGTCTTGCCTGACGTTGTGGCAGATCCAGTACTACTTTCCGATCGAATCGGCCAGGGCGGGTCAGTGCGGTGTCCAGTATATCTGGCCGGTTCGTCGCCGCAATAACGACGATTGCTTCATCACCGGTAAATCCATCCATCTCAGCGAGTATCTGGTTCAGTGTCTGTTCTCGTTCGTCGTTACCAAGCCCAGCCGCGCCGCTCCGCGCCCGACCCACCGAATCTATTTCATCGATAAAAATTAGCGCGGGAGCTACTTCCCGCGCTTGCTTGTACATATCCCGTACTCGCGATGCGCCAACGCCGACGAACATTTCTACAAATTCCGAACCGGTAATGCTGAAAAATGGCACGCCTGCCTCTGCTGCTGTGGCGCGTGCCAGCAATGTCTTGCCGGTACCGGGTGGGCCGATCAAAAGAATACCCTTGGGTATCTTGGCGCCAATCGAGCGATATTTTTCGGGATTGCGCAGAAAATCAATGACTTCACCCAGGTCATCTTTGGCATTTTTCAGGCCGGCGATATCATCGTAACCTACCTCGATTTCCTCGCCACGGGTCATACGCGCTTTGGATTTTGTAAAACTGAATACTCCACCGCCGGGGAATCCCTTACCCCCGGCTCGCAACATGCGGCTACTCATCATAAAGATGCCGATGAGCAGTAACCAGGGCAGCAGGTTTATCAGTATCAATGTCCAGGTGGATTGTTCGGCTGAACTCACGCGCACGATAACGGCGTTTTCTTCAAACAGGGGAAACAGATCGTAATCATCCATCGGAGGGAAGGTGGTGGTGAATTCAGTAAAGTCGTCAAACTGAAAACGATACTCGCCGGTGATCCGGTCGCCACGGATATTCACGCTGGCGATTTCATTCTCTCTCAGGCGTTGTTTGAAGTCGGAGTAGGGAATATCTTCGCTACCGCTCTCGCCGACGTCGAAGAAAGAGGCCAGCATGAGGAACAACAAAAAGATGATGAAAACGTCCGCCCAGCGTTGCATCTGGGGAGGAATTTGGGGAGGCTTGTTTTTTTCCTTGTCAGTGTTCATGTGCCGCAGACGATCAGTCGGATTACAGGCTCAGAATAATAACCTATCTTCATGTGCTCTGCCGAAGGCGATGCTGGAGGTCTGATCAGCCGCAAGGATTATTCACCCAAGGCGTAGGCAACGGTCTGCATGGCGTGAATTTCGGTTGTGTCATACAGCGGAACAGTGGTCTGCTGCTGTTGAACTAACAGGGCAATCTCGGTGCAGCCGAGAATCACAGCGGCGGCGCCCTGGGCAGATAACTCATCGATAATTTTCAGAAACTCCGCGCGGGACTGATCTTCGATCTTGCCCAGGCAAAGCTCCGAATAGATTACTTCATGCACAAGATCCCGCGCTGCTGTCTCGGGTATGAGTACTTCGATGCCGTACTTATCCGTCAATCGGGACTTGTAAAAATCCTGTTCCATGGTGAAGCGGGTGCCGAGTAAGCCGACGCGTTTGATGCCGTCCCGGACCAGTTTCTCGGCTGTTGCATCGGCAATATGCAGCAGCGGTATGGAGATTGCCTGCTCAATCTGTGGCGCGACCCGGTGCATGGTATTCGTGCAGATGATCAGAAAATCTGCCCCACCAGCCTCCACCTTGCGTGCCGCCTCAGCCAGGAGCACAGCACTGGCGTCCCAGTCGTCTAGCTGTTGCAATTTTTCGATCTCATCGAAATCCACACTGATCATACAGATCCGCGCGGAGTGCAATCCTCCCAGGGCCTGCTTGACGCCCTCGTTGATAGCCCGGTAGTAGGTCGCCGTGGATTCCCAACTCATACCGCCGAGCATGCCAATTGTTTTCATAGTAAATCTCCTTACTAAAATGGGTTCATCGTTGTGAGCTAGCCGTTGTGAGCTAGTAGTCGTTAGCCATTAATAATGGTGCACCCCTGACTCTAGTTTCAGTTTATCAGCCGCAACAAGCCAGGGTTTTCAAAGGGCGCACATTCTAGTCCGAATCGATAATCTGCACCATGTATTCGGGCATCGAATGGATTAAACTGCCTCGAGTTGGAAGCAGCTGCCAGCAGCGAGGTTTGCGTGACGCTTAACAATTCAAGTGAAATCAATCGGGGTTGCGGAATATCTGGCAGCATAGTCTGCATACTCTTGTTCGCTGGATTCCTTGTATCACCCCATATAGTCGCAGCAGCCGAGGATGACATACCAGAGCAGTTCATGGAACTTCGCGACGCGATTCCCTCGATTACCCTGGATGTTCGATATTCCAGCGCTGACAATTTTGTCGGAAGCCCCATCGATGGCTATCTTGCCGAAAAAATCTACCTGGAACGGAAGGCGGTCGTTGCTCTTGCCGCCGTACAGACTGAACTGAGTGAATTTCGGCTGGGCTTGAAAGTATTCGATGCCTATCGGCCCCAGCGGGCGGTCGATCATTTCGTTCGATGGGGGCGTGACCTGGGCGATGAAAAGATGAAGTCCCGCTACTATCCCAAGGTCGCGAAGGCGAACCTGTTTCGTGATGGTTATATTGCCGAGCGCTCCGGTCATTCGCGGGGTTCGACTGTCGATCTCACACTGGTGGATTTAGACACAGCAGAGGAACTCGATATGGGAACCTCATGGGACTATTTCGATGTGAAGTCCTGGCCGTCCAGCCAGGCCGTCACGGCACAGCAAAGGGCAAATCGGATGTTGCTTCACCGGGTAATGGTGAAGCAAGGCTTTCGCGGTTTGCGCACCGAATGGTGGCATTTCACACTGGAGGACGAGACATTTCCCGATACTTATTTCGATTTTGTCATTAGATGAAGCCGCATTCCGCAGCAGGACCAGCACATGAGTAAGATTAAAGCTCGGATCAAAGTTCAGTTTCCGATGGTGCTACTTACACTGATCAGCATCATTCAGGCTCTGGCCTTGGAGCTGCTGTGGGGAAAAGTTGTTGCCAGTGACTATCTCTTCGGCGGTGGAATCGCTGCCGTGGTGTCCTGGGGAATGGTGACGGTTTGCTTCCTGGGCATTATTCAAATTTGGGTGTTGTACTCAACGATGGTAATGGGAGTGATCTGGCAACCCCTCATACGGGACTCCGTCTTCCCTTTTATAATTGGCGTACAAGAATTCTTGATGGTCAGCCTGGTCGACGCGCAGTTCAATCCGCTCTGGTTGTTTGTGCTTGCATCTATTTTCATCTCTGCCAACTGGATGTCCCATAACAGCTTGCGGCGGGCGCGCCAGGACCCGGATAACGCGCAGTTCTTTAACAATATCGAACCGGCCAGGCTCAAGGATTTCATCCCCCTGATCGGTATCGTTGCTGCGCTGACGCTGATGGGTATTCTCGGGTTATTAACGAATAACCAGAACTGGTTACCACTGTTGGCTATCGTATTGACGAATCTGATTCTGCTGCTGCAAATTCTAGCTTCGCGGCGGCTCTGGCGAAGGGTATTAGCACTGCCAGGGGAAGAAGAGAACTAGCCTCCTAACAGGTGTTCCGGGATTTCCACGCCCCGTTCCTGATAATAGCGTAGTGCACCAGGATGCAGGGGAACAGGAATGCCTTTGAGCGCATCTTCAATTGCCATCTCCTTGGTGGCACTGTGTATCTCCTGCAGGGTTGCCAGGTTTTCCCATAACAATTTTGTCATGTTGTAGACAATCTCTTCCGAGACATCGTCGCGCACGACGAACACGTTAGGGCTGTAGGCTGTGGTGACCAGTTTCTCCTGCATGGGATAGGTGCCCGGCGCTAATTCATAGAAGTCCCACAGTGGAAACTGGTAGTTGATGGCATTTAATTCCGCTTCGGAAAAATTCAGGATCGTCATGCGCTCACCTAACAGGGCATAGGCCCGGGTGATGGCCGTCACCGGTGGTCCGGCTGGAACGTTCATGCCGACGATATTGCCATCCTGCATTGCATCGGCCGATGGCCCGTAGCCCATGTAGGCGATTGACAGGTCGTTCGTATAGTCGATGCCGAGTGCATCGAAAATATAGAAACCCGTCTGCTCGGCACCTGAGTTGCGCATGCCAATTGAATAGCGCGCGCCATCCAGGTTAGCCAGGTCGGCAATCGTGCCGCTGGTAACCAGATCTGAGCGCAGGACGAAGTGTTCAACATTTGGCCACATCGCGCTGATGCCGCGAATGTGGCGCTGTGGATTGCGAATGGGACCCTCTCCGTCATAAGCCCAGGCCGCAAAGATGGCGAGGATCAGACCGAACTGGGCCTGGTTATCGCGCATCAACTTGATGTTTTCCATGGACCCGGCGGAGCTGATGGCGGTCAGGGAGAAGTCAGAGTCATCCAGGGCAGAAACCAATGTGGAGAGGGCGACCCCAACTGGATAGAAAGTGCCACCGGTTGTTCCAGTAGTGAGTACGTAGGTGCGCCGCTCTGCAGTCTGATCCGAGCAGGCACTGGTGAGACAGAAAAGTAGTAAGCAAAAGCAGTAGCGCGCCAAGTTAATATCCGGTTAGCCGTGAATACAGGCTCTCAGTCTACAACGCAAACCTGACCGGGGCCATCGGCGATCGTCTGGCAGCTAAAGCCAAGGGGGCAGACAGCGCCGGGGTGCGAGCAGGGAATCTCGCAGGTCTTGAATTCAGGACCCTGGGGACCGGCGATACCGAAATACGCGATGCAGGCCGTGCCATCGGTGCAGATTGCATTTGCGGAGGAACAATCTGCTGACTGTGGAATCTTGTTTTCTTCGGAAATTTCCACGGCGCTGTCGACATTGAAGGGAGCCGACAGTGTTGCGGAATAACTGGTTAGGTCAGGGGTATTGATAACAATGGCTGCAATGCTGAGCTTTTCATTGACGGCGTCATAGGTGGGAGCGGTGATCTTTTGCTGATCAACGTCTTCAATGGTAAATAGTGTGCATTCGCCAATGCCGCATTGGCCGGTAGTGTCATAGAAATAACCGCTTACCTGATGGGTCTGCCCGTCGTCACTGAATTTATCCAGATCGACGAAGGCATTGCCAACCTCCATGCGCAGCAGTCCCCTGCTGTCGACCACGCTATGGGTCGGACAACAGATACCACAGGCTGCCGCGCAGGCGAGGGCTTCGATGGTTCCGGTAAAGCTGATCTTGTCCTGGGCGAAAGCGAGTGTGTTGAGTGATCCAGCGGCAAGCACGGCAAGGAGGGTAGTGGTGTTCAATTTCATACAAAAAGCTCCAGAGTATTTCCACTTAGACCAACGGTGGATAGAAATTGTTACAGGCAGCTTCCGGGCAACTGGCTGATCCAGTCGCTGATCAGTGCAATGCCTTCGCTGTGTACCAGAGAGCGCCCGAGTTCCGGCATCATCTCATCGGGTTCAACCGACTGCATCCGATAGAGCAGAATCGATTGTTCGGGAGCGCCGGGAACGATGCTGTAGAGCCTGTCTCCCGATCCGCCGCCGGCCGCGACCGGGGTCTTGCAGACTCCCATGTTTATGAGCTGTGAATGCGAACCATCCAGAATTAGTGAAGAGGTATCTGCAGCGCCTTCCGGATTATGACAATGACCACAGTGAATATTCAAATAGGACAACGCTCGTTCTTCAATATCAGCTTCGCTATCTCCCCATGAGACTGGTTCCAGCTTTATTGGAGCGCGATTGAGCCAGCCTCGGGCGACGAACATTTCAGTCTGAATTTCCAAATCATCAGTATAGAATTTGGGGTTCTTCCAATTTAACTGGCTAGCAATAGCACCGAGCGGATGCAGTCCACCATCGGGATGGCTGGTCACATGACAGCCCGCGCACTGATTCTCGTTAGGAACGAAATAGACAAAATCGAGATCCCCGGTGTCACTCTTCAAACTAATCGCTGTGCTGGTACCAGCAACGCGCAGAAACGCTTCGGTGGCGTCTTCGTTCCAGACATAGGGGAAGGCATCCCAGCCTGTCTCTCTGCGAACTAGTAAGCGTGTTTCGATGAGCTTACTGTGCTGCAGATTGATGCTTTGTTCAGCGGTTTCATCGCGTTGTAACAGATTGCCTTCTGCGTCAGTTGGATAGTAAAACGTCTTGCTGAGCACAGTACCGACGGGAAAGTCGATTTCACCGTCAACAAGTTGCGCCTGGCTGCCAGCGGGAATCCATAGTGTGCGCAATTTTTGGGCATAGTCGGTAAACAGCTGGTTCGCCGGCAGGAACACCAGGCTGGCCTGGCTTGGGATCAGCTCGCTGTCTGACAGACTGAACAGATTCCATGCCGACAGGCGTTGAGGGTTCTGGTCCGGGTGAAACACCGGCGCGGGGTCGGAGCAGGCGGCTAGCAGGCAAGACAATGCAGCGCCCACGGCAATCCAGCGCAAGCAGATGCTGATCATTTGACGGCTGAACTCAATGTAATCACCGAGAGTTTCGGCAGGCTGCAAGCATGTACGCTCTTGTCGAATGTGGGTGTGGCGAAGCCATTGCCGGCATCCAGGTTAACAAAGCTCGCATCCCCATTATCCGCCAGGCACAGAACCTGCTGTGGCAGGGTTCCCGGCACAAGAATACCGTCCCAGACTACATCGGGAATGGCTTGTCCCGTGGCTGCCTGTAATGCTTTTAATGGCTCGGAATCGGGACTGCTGCCGCCACCGCTGAACTGATTGTCATGGATGAAGATGGATTCCGGAAACGGATCATACTGCGGGTCATCGAAAGGGCGTTCAGTAATAAAATAACTGACGATAATCACATGGGTGGTGGCGTTGTTTTCAAACGTGTTGCCGAAAATCTCGATGTTGTCATTGGCCAATACCATTAGCCCGGTGCCGGCAGGCACGGTTCCGACGATATTGCCTTGCGGCGCAAAGTTGGCCGTATTGTTATTGCCAATTTGATTGTCGAACACCCGAGTATTGCGGCCGCCCTGCACAGGCAGGTTTGGCAAGTCGAATACCAGGATTCCGCCGGTGTTGTTCACCGCGACATTATTGTGTACATCGGCAAAGGTCGAATTTTCAATCTCTATGCCTGCCACATTGTATTCGGCGCGCGAGTTGCGCACGATAATCTGGGTAGACTGCCCAACATAGATACCGGCATCTGAGGCGCCAATTGCCACCGCACCATCGATCAGTATGTTGCTGGACTGCACCGGGTAGATGCCGTAAGCACCGTTGTTGGTGAGTGCCCCGCTGGTCCATTCGGTGCGCACATTGCGAATGGTGATATTGGTGCTCTCGTTGATCTTCAGGGCATCACCGACAGTATCTTCTATGGCGAGATCTTCGAGCACGAAATCGTCGGCGCTCACCAACAGACCCTCGGCTCCCTGGAGCTGATTCCTGAAGGAAAGGATTGACGTGTCGATTCCTTCGCCTCTAATAGTGATACCTGGCACATTAAGGGATAAACTACGAGTCATTGCGTGAATGCCGGCAGGTATCTGGATGATGTCGCCTGGCTCAGCCTCAATCAGCTGCAGTTGCAGGGCTTCTTCGAAGCTCAGCGTCGGTGCGGCCGGTTCGTCCTGACCGCAGGCGGAAAGCAGCCCACAACTCACCAGCACTGCCAGCGAATTCATAGCATAAATATTCATTTTAATTCTGAGCCCCCGTGATCAGAACAGCATAGCTTACCCGCCGCAGTATATGATTGATTGTCTTTGCGAGTAAACCGTTGCACTATTCTGGGAGTTTTGTTCCTTACTCGTCAGGTCGAGAACTTATAGGTGGATGCTATGGGGCTGAACGTCAGTAATCTCTGCGTGCGTCGCTGTACACAAATTGCCGCGCCGCCAGACAAAGTCTGGGAGCAGTTTCAATCAATTGACAGGCTCAAGGCATGGTTTGGAATTGGCCATAGACTGGAATCCTATACTCCCGGTGCAGATGGCAAAATTTCAATGAGTGTTGAGTTCGATGATCGGGTGCGACCGTTTGGTGGCAACATAATTGTCTGGGAATCGGGCCGGGAACTGTCAATTGAAGATAACTGGTTCGATGAGGACATGGCCTGGCCAACGTCTACCTTTATCACCTTCAGGCTAAGTGCTGATAACTCAGGAACATTCGTTGAACTGTTCCATCATGGCTTCGAGAAATTAGGCGAGTCGGCGGCCAGTGAACACGAAGGTTATGAGCAGGGTTGGAGTAACCAACATCTGGTAGCCCTTAGAAAAATCATAGAAGCCAGTTAAGTAATTCGATCTACCAAAGCAGGATCATGTTCCGAACATTTCTGTTCGTCACATAATCTGGATGGCACATAGAAAGATCGTCGAAGCTGCATAGACAGCTCTGCGTGCTTAAAATATACCAATGACATTGCGGGCGAAGCGTGCCAGCACAGTCAATCGCGGATTGCTTTCGATAACGGTGCCATTGGCCGTAATAGTCACCGTGATGTTCTCAAGCGCTTTACTATTGTCGGCGCCTCTTGTGACCAGGAGAATCTCCACGAGTTTGTTGGCAGCAAGATCTGTGATAATGAAGTGCAGCGAATCGTCGGTATGATTCTCCACGATAGCAGGATTCGCAGCTTGTCTGGCGGTCGCCACAATATCCTGGCTGGACTTGCTCAGGCCAACATATGCGGGCACTGGTGAGAGTCGCACTTCGACACGCTCCTGGAGATTGGTGCCGGTATTACCAATCATCAGCGCGAAAGGCGTAGTGCAATTGTTCAGTGCAGCTTCATTGTCGTTAAAAAACTCACTACAGGTGGACAACCCAGCCCTGGCGCTATAGGAGATCTCATCTTCGTTGGCGAAAATAATTTCGAGCAGGGTGGGGAAGGCAATCGCAACGAACAAGGCGCCGAAGAAATACCCGAGCACCCTACGAGTGAAAAGAGAGTCAGTCAGCATATCGCGTAACATGGCAGGCGATTGTCGAGCGTCGTTACTGGAAAGGAGCTGGCCCGCTGCTCCGGTTCAAAAATCAGGCAAGAAAAAAGGTGGATCGAGTGTCGAACCACCTTCATCTGCTTGCCAGACAAGCCGAACTAACGCATGGAGCGCATAACTGGGCGAGTACGAACGCCGTGATATTGCTCATCAGTTACCGGATCCAGCCAATCCACACTGCCTTCGTAGATGGTTAGCTGGTGCGCATCGATTTGTGGATGGGCGCCGTGCCAATGTTCAATATTGGCGGGCGTCCAGAACGGTTCGCCGGCATGAAATTCCTCAATGGCGCGGCCGCGAATCTGGTGCAGTCCGACACCTTCCTCGATCATCAGCAGCTGCCCCCACGTATGGGTGTGCCAGGATGAACGCACACCGGCCGGGAACAGGATACGGATGTTGGACATGTCAGGGGTCTGGCTTACTTGTGGCGCGCCTCCCTGGAAATTACTGGATTGCGCAGAGATGATATTCGTCTGCGAGCCGAATACCAGTACGCCCAGAACCAATGCAGCACACACTGAAGTGACGACTTCTTTTCTTCTTGATTGTTGCGGATTGTGACTCATGCTCCCTCCGATAGTGATTTAGTCATTCGGGATTATCCCGGAGTTGAGTAATTAACAATGAGTTAATGGCAACTAAACCAGTTGAGCTCGTAGCATTAAACTATTAACGGACAAAGTCAATATTGGCCGACCTTCGGCAATACGACCGAATATCGCCTGCAAGATGAGTTGGTGTTATTCTGCCTGTCGTTACCTGGACTTCAGATGGTTGATGAACTGCGTAGAGAACAGTAGCTAATAAAAGGTAGCTAATAAATAGAAGCAAGAGCATATACACAACCGTGAATAGAACCGTGAACAGATCTCTGCATTCGGCAATCTGCCGATTTTTCCCCGCCTTGTTGTTTATCGGCCTGGCCAGTACGGGCACGGCTTATGCGCAGGCCGTCAATCCGCTGGAGGCAGACCCGCGCGCCGCTGGTGCCGGTGGTTCTATTTTCAGAGCGCAGTGTGCAACCTGCCACGGTGCTGATGCCAAGGGTATTGAGACAATCGACGCCCCGGATCTGACCTTGCTGTGGACCCGCAGTGAAACCACCGATGGGACTGTGTTTCAGATCATACGAGACGGAATACCAGGGAGCATTATGCCGCCCCATGGTTTTCCCGATGCCCAGGTCTGGATGTTGGTATCTTATCTGCGCAGTGTTGCCGTTGCAGGTACTGAGAACAGGATTGCCGGTAACGAGAGTCGGGGAGAGGAATTATTCCTCAACAATTGCGCGCGCTGCCATCGGGTCGACGGATCCGGCGGTAGTCTCGGGCCGGAGCTGTCAAACATCACTCGCCGACGTTCCCTGGATGCATTGTTAACTTCTGTCAGGAATCCCAGCGCCAATATTGCGCGCAGTTACAAGCCGGTTGCTTTTCTGACAGCTGAGAACGAGCAGGTTCAGGGAACGATCAAGAGTGAAGATGCGTTTTCAATTCAGATAATGGACAGTAATCAGACACTGCGGGGATTTGCTAAAAACCAGCTCCGCGAACTGACACGTGATGGACAATCACTGATGCCGGCATTTCCAGAAAGCCTGTTGAGCAATTCCGAAATAAACGACTTATTGAGCTATCTGCAGTCGAACCGAGACCGCTGACTAGTGAATAAATCAGTGAATAGATCAGCGCATAAATCAGCAAAACAATCATCGAATCAAGAGATGAGATCACCATGAAGCAAGCATCGATTAGCGTATTTGTAGTAACTGCCACTATTGTCTCGAGCCTGGCGCTCGCCTGGCCGAGTATCGCGTATTCACAAGACTCAGATGGGCCTAGCTATGAGGACATACTCGATGGATTTAGCGACCCCACGCGCTGGCTGACTTATTCCGGCGACTACAGCGGTACCCGGCATAGTCCACTGACCCAGATTACGCCCGACAATGTCGACCAGTTGCGACCGGTGTGGACTTTTCAGACCGGAACCACCACCCGTGGTCGTGGCTTCGAAACCACACCGCTGGTGGATAACGGCGTGCTCTATGTCACCGGATCCAACAACTATGCCTGGGCCATCGACGCCAGGACCGGTCGCGCGTTCTGGCAATATCGCCGCAATCTTCCCAATGATCTGACCTATGGCGCCAGTGCCCCGGTAAATCGGGGCTTTGGCATGCTGGGCAATCAGTTGTTCATGGTGACCCTGGATGCGCATCTCATGGCTTTCGATCGCCGCACTGGCGATGTGTTGTGGGAGCGGGAGCTGGCGGATTACCAGGTGGGATACGCGGCAACGATGGCTCCGCTGGTACTGGATAACAAAGTCATCGTCGGTATTTCCGGTGGTGAGTACCAAACCCGCGGATTCATCGACGCCTTCGATCCGGTGTCCGGTGAACGTATCTGGCGCTTCAATACCATTCCTGGTCCTGGCGAGCCTGGTAGTGAAACCTGGCCTGATGATCCTGCCATATTGGCTGCAGGAGGCGGCGGGACCTGGATGAATGGCAGCTTTGATCCCGACCTCAATCTCATTTACTGGGGTGTGGGTAATCCGAATCCTGACTACTATGCCGAGAATCGCCCTGGAGATAACCTGTACAGCAATTCTATCGTCGCTCTGGATGCCAATTCCGGCGAGCTGCGCTGGCACTATCAGTTCACCCCTCACGACATCAACGATTGGGATGCTAACCAGATACCGGTGCTGGCGAATATCGAATGGCAGGGCGAGCCACGGCGTGTCGCCATGGTTGGTAACCGCAATGGATTCTTCTACGTGCTGGATCGCGTCACCGGTGAGTTGTTGCTGGGCAAACCCTTTACTGCAACCACCTGGGCACGGGAGATAGGTGCGGACGGGCGCCCCATCGTACTGAACGATGGCAGCCAGGGTTGTTTACCGGATCCCTGGGGCTCGACCAATTTCTACCCCCCTTCGTTTTATCCTGATCTCGACCTGTTCATACTGACCGCACGGGAAACCTGCGCTACCTATGTTCCCGAGGAACCGGCTAACACTCGCGGGCAGTCCAACTTCGGCGGTACGGTGTTTATCGATGCCGAGCAGGGCTATGGAGCGCTGCGGGCGCTCGATATACACAGCGGCGATCTGCAATGGGAGTTTACCTATCCTTCACCCACGTTCGGCGGTGTCATGACCACCGCCTCAGGGCTGGTTTTTGCAGGAGATCACGAGGGTAATTTCATGGCTTTCAATGTCCAAACCGGTGAAAATCTGTGGCATTACCAGACCGGATCCCGCATCTGGGGTACGGCAGCCATGACATTCATGCTGGATGACCTGCAATACGTGCTAATCCCATCGGGAACTACGCTCACCGCATTTGCCCTGCCGAACCCCTAGAGCCCTCTGAGGGGGACACTCATAACTTGACAACTTAACCAAAGTGGAGATGCCAGTGCCTGTGAGTGTCCCCTGGCAGACGTGGACATTTGGCCCTGGAAATTCTATTCTCTTCCCACAGGTGCAACCGCCACCGAAGATTGCAATTAATTGTTACTGATAGCCCTGTAAGCCTTTGATTTCAATTAGACTGGGGCCTATGCATTCCAGAAGTTTTCAATAGAAAACCACCATGAGGAACCCTGCAATGACAGCCAGAAAATTTCTCGCCCTCTTAGCCATTCCCACACTTATTCTGCCTGGTATCGTACTGGCACAGGCCCACGATGCCAGCGTCGCCAACCATCAGCCTCACTATTACGATGCGGCGGACTACGGCATCGATCCGGCGAGTGTGACCTATGCGGATCATATCGCGCCGATCCTGCAGGAGAACTGTCAGCAGTGCCATCGTCCTGGTGGAGGTGGGCCCATGTCTTTCATGAGCTATGCAGAAGTGCAGCCCTGGGCGCCGGTGATCATGTATCGCACCGCCATCCGCGATCGCATGGGGGCGATGCCTCCCTTTTTCGTGGAGAAAGACATTGGTATTGACGGTTTCGAGAGTGACTATTCGCTGTCTGACGTTCAACTGGCCATGATTCAGGCCTGGGCACGCAATGGCGCACCCCGTGGTAACCCCGACAATGAACCTTCTCCTTTAGTGTTCTCTGATTCCAATGACTGGACCCTGGGCGAGCCAGACCTGGTGCTCGCCTCTAGGGAAATGACCCGCCCGGCAGTCGCGCCCGACTGGTGGGGAGATATCGGCATCGTACCAACCGGACTGACCGAAGATCGTTATGTGAAGTCAATCGAAGTACGGGAGATCAACGATATTCCCGCCGATATCGGCACCAATACCGTCGGTGGTCGTTACATCTGGCACCACATGACTTACCAAAGCGGTGTGCTCAGTGAAGATGGCAGCTACATTCTGCCGGATACAACCGTAAGCTGGCCGATCCACGAAGTGGGCCGCAACGCTGATACATTTTCTGACAAGGCAGGGCGTCTCCTGCAGGCCAATTCTGCCCTGCATCTGAATGCGGCGCACCTGCATGCCAATGGGCGTGAGACTAAAGGCAATCTCGAGTTTGGTATTACCTTCTTCCCACGTGGCTACGAGCCAGCCTATACGCGTAGAGGCCCACGCACTGGAAACGGTGTCGATATGGATATCGTGCCAAACAAGGCCAATCAGGAAGTTCACAACTATGTGGTATTGGCCGAACACACCAAGATCATGGCGTTCGAACCACACCTGCATGCCCCTGGGGTGAGAATGTGTCTCGAGGCTATCTGGGGTCACAACCAGTTCACCCTGAACTGCGTTGGCTATGACCACAACTGGGTGAAGCAATACATCTATAAGGATGACAAGGCGCCACTGTTGCCTAAAGGTACCATATTGCACACTATAGGCTATCTCGACACGACTGCCGCAAATCCAAATCTAGCCGATCCGCGAAACTGGGCTGGCGGTGGCCGCCGCTCCGTATCGAACATGTTCATCGACCTGGGTTATTCCGTGACCTTGACCGAAGAACAGTTCCAGGAAGAGATGGCTCTACGCCGGGCCGCGATGAAGGATCGGAACGACTACGATGTTGGCTGCCCGCTGTGTTGGGCACCTGAAACCCTCGCATCGACGAGCAGTGGAGGCAGCGAATAGCAATGAAGGTTGGCAGTAAACAGATACAAAGAGATTTACTGGTAGCGCTGGTATTAATGCTGGCGCTTCTTCTAGCGGGACAAGTGGCTAATGGTCAGGGCCGCTTCATGCAGCTCTCCGGTGAAAGGGTCTCACCAGCCTATGAGGGTTGGTGGCCCAATGACGACGGCAGCTTCAAATTGTTTTTTGGCTACATGAACTCAAACTGGCAGGAGGAGTTTGATATTCCGATTGGACCGGATAACTACTTCTCGATTACCGAAGAAGCCGGCCTGGATGACCTGACCCTGGAAGCCTACGATTTTTCCGTGGCGGACCAGGGGCAACCCACTCATTTCTACCCGCGCCGCAACCCATTTCTGTTCATGATCGATGTACCAGCAGATTTCGGCACAGATGAGATGGTCTGGACGTTAAAGACCAAGAACCATACGGCACGCGCCTACGGGTCACTGAAACCGGATTACCGCATCGATCCCCAGGTGATTTCCACCGAAGTCGGTGGCTCCTTTGGCAGTCTGGATGACAGGCTACGCACCAATATTCCTCCTGATATACGCCTGGAAGGGGAGAGTTTTCGCACGGTTAGAGTAGGTCAGCCTCTCAATCTGGCGGTAACAGCCCATGATCCGGATAATTTGCCGGAACGGCGCGGCGGGATCGGGGCGAATCCGGAGCAGGTCTACCGAACACCCTCATCAATTGTTGTGATGAGCGGGCCTGGATTGCGATTTTCCTGGACTGTGTATCGCGGCCCGGCCAGCGCAGCGACGTTTGAGCCGACACAATTCAAGACTTATACAGATTCTCGAGCGTACGCGAACTCTCCCTGGTCACCTCCCTATGTTATTCCTGAAGTACCCGAAGATAATCGGTGGGCGGCAGAAGTGACCTTCGATCAACCCGGCGAATATGTCCTGCGTGGTATCGCCAGTGATGGCTCGATATTTTCTTACCAGAACGTTAATGTAACTGTTACGCGTTAAGCCCTGACAAGCAGGGTCCAACCCAGTCCCGAAGGCATGCTAAATTAACAATTAGCGTGCCTTTTTTTATGGCTTGCAACGCCGTTCGCGGCATAGCAAAGACCGCATAGCTGCGCTATTCTTCGGCAAGAACAATAAGTCAGAGTAAAGTCTATGCCGAATTGGTTAACTGAAACGCTCACTTCGAACACGCGCCTGGTCAAGAATTCATGCATTCTTGCCTTGCTTGTTACAAGCTTCAGTGGCACCGCCAGCAGTGCCCAGGACATTCAGTTCCCGAAGACGATTGCCTGGTCTGCCTATGGCACCGGGACTGGTGGCTACAGCCAGGCTGTGGCGATAGGCAATATCTTGCAGCGCCAGTACCAGACCAATTTACGCGTGATTCCCGGACGCAATGATGTCTCCCGGTTGGCAACCCTGCGCGCCGGGCGGGTGCATTTCTCAGCAGGTGGTTCCGAGGCAGTCTACGCGCAGGAAGGTATTCTCAACTTTGCTTCGAAAATCTGGGGACCGCAACCGATCCGGGCATTGATGTCCAACTATTCGGACAGCTGCTCCTATACCCTCGTAACAGCCAGCGATGCCAATATCAATAGCGTGGCTGACATCAAGGGAAAGCGAGTGACTTTTATCCAGGGATCTCCCTCCTTGAATAACGCCATGGCGGCACTGCTTTCTTATGCCAACCTCGGTTGGGATGACGTAACTGCGGTTGAAGTAGGTAGTTACAACGCCTCTGCCGAAGCCGTGTTAAATAATCGGGCAGATGTGGTCGGCGGGGCCTGCAATTCACCGCCATTTTTGCGCCTCGAAGCATCGCCGCGGGGCTTGACGTTTCCTGAGTTACCCCACGATGACGCCGAAGCAGTTGCTCGAGTGCGAGCCAGGTTACCCTGGTACGTTCCCCACATAGCTCTCGAAGGACCGACGATTCCCAAAGAGGGTATCGAAGTATTTTCATCCGCCTATCCGTTACTGGTTGGTCTGGATAGCTCCGACGAGACACTCGCTTACAGCACAGTCAAGGTGATGCATAAGCATTTCGATGAATATAAAAATAATGCACCTGGCGCTACCGGGTGGCGCATGGACAGACAAAAATTCGAACAGGCTTTTATTCCGTTTCACCCCGGAGCCATCAAGTACTACCGTGAGATAGGTGCCTGGACAGAGGCGGCCGAGGCTCAGAATCAGCGAAACCTTAAACGCCAGACGGTGTTGCAGAAGGCCTGGGAAGTGTTTTTGCCGACGGCTCCCGAGCGGTACCAGGCCTTCCAGGACGCCTGGCTGCTGGCCAGGGAACAGGCACTGGCAGCGGAAGGACTGATTACGCTGGGTGAAGGGCTGTAATTAAATCCCCATGACCGAGCAAGTTGTTCCAATCCAAAATAAGCCACTCGGTGCGGGCGAAACACCTCAGATGCTTCGTTATCGAGAGTTGCCCGACCGATGGCGAAGAATTATGGCAGTAATGACTGCCGTCTCTATCTTTCTCGCCATAAACCAGATATTCAATCTTGGCTTATTTGTCGGCTACGTAATGCTCGATAGCCGCTATATGTACCTAATAACAGGTGTTATGTTATGTATGGTATTCATTACCTTTCCAGCCAGCAAGCATAGTCCCACCCATGTACCGTGGTACGACATCGCCATCATGGTAGTGATTGCGATCATTTTTTCCTATTTCGCGTTTTTTGCCGAACGTATCGTCCTGGAGGCCTGGGAATACACTGCCCCGCCAATTGGCGTGTGGTTGGCAATGGTAACCTGGGCAGTTGTCATGGAAGCCGGGCGCCGCGCCGGCGGCTGGCCAGTTTTTATTATCGTGGCGATCTTCTCGCTTTATCCTACCTTTGCCGATTTGCTTCCAAACGTTATAGCGGCACTGCGCATTCCTGTTACTGAAGCGGCGATTTTTCACATTCTGGGTGAGGAGAGTCTGTTTGGTATCCCCATGCAGGTGTTTGCCACCCTGGTGTTCGGTTTCCTGGTATTTGGAATCACACTGCAATGTACCGGTGGTGGGCCCTTCTTTATTAACCTGGCGTTCGCCTTGTTGGGGCATATGCGAGGTGGGCCAGCCAAAGTATCGATCTTCTCCAGCGGCTTGATGGGATCGATGAGCGGTGGACCGATCAGTAATGTGCTAACCACCGGGCCACTTTCAATCCCTGCCATGATTCGGACCGGATTCAGCAGGGAATATGCCGCCGGTGTCGAGGCCTGTGCTTCCACCGGTGGCGTTTTTATGCCGCCAGTGATGGGAGCCACGGCCTTTGTTATGGCCAGCTTTCTCAATATCAGTTATGTCACAGTGGCAGTGGCAGCCATCGTGCCTTCTGTGTTGTATTTCTTCGGGCTGTTTATGCAGATCGATGCCTATGCGGCGCGTAAAAAGCTGGCAGGTCTGCCGCGGGAGGAACTGCCCCGCTTGAGTACGGTATTCAAGGAGGGATGGTATTTCATCGCGGTGTTTGTGGTCTTGATCTGGATGCTCGTGGTTCTGCAAAGAGAAGCCGTTGCTCCTTTCTATGCTACGGCTCTGTTGTTAGTGATTAATCAGTTCACTCGCCACAGACTCTCTATGGAAAGTTTCCTGCAATTCATTGCCACTTTGGGTAGATTACTGGCGGAACTGGCGGGAATACTCGCTGCTATTGGACTCATCATTGGTGGTCTCGCCGTTACCGGTATTGCCGGCACCATTGCCAATGACCTGGTCTACCTGGCTGGAGAGAACGTAGTCGTTCTTCTGGTGATGGGTGCTCTTACCAGTTTCATTCTCGGGATTGGTATGACGGTCACTGCCGCCTATATATTTCTCGCCATCGTACTAGTCCCGGCGTTAACCAATTCCGGGCTGGACCCACTGGCGAGTCATATGTTTGTCATGTACTGGGGAATGTTGAGTTTTATCACACCACCAGTAGCGCTGGCGGCATTTGCCGCCGCCTCGGTTGCTCATGTGTCACCCATGCGTGCCGGCTTCGAAGCGATGCGCCTCGGGGCAATTATCTATTTTGTGCCATTCTTCTTCGTCTTTAATCCGGCGCTGCTGTTACAGGGCAGCGTGCTTGAAAATCTGCAGGCGTTTTCGACGGCGCTCATTGGGGTAGCGCTGGTCTCTGCTGCACTGCAAGGATACCTGATCGGCATCGGAGATCTGGGCTCGGGGATAAACGGAGGCCTGGTGCGAGTGCTGAGCGGTATGGCTGGCCTGACCCTGGCCTTACCCGCCGGAGGTCTGTTTGGATTCAGTCAACTGCTGCTGCTGGGTTTGGCAGTAATCTTTCTCGCCATGGGCCTGGGCATGCGGCAGGTTTACGGCATCGCTGCTTCTGCTAAAAGCGCAACCTCCTCGACGCTCCCGTGATTCGGCTCTGAAAGCAAAACCTGGCTTCACCGGTCTGCTGGTTCAATGTTAACGGGAATCCGGTGACTATTCTTGAATGTTAACGGGAATCCGGTGACTATTCTTGGTGGCAGTTTGTCAGTCGAGGGAGCAGTACCGATGCAATCAAAAGCGAAGCTGAGACAGAGAATTTTCAGGGCTGTCAGTTTGCTGGTTTTTTTATTCTTATCACACAGTGCTGTCGCTCAGCAGGCCAGCCTCATCGGCAATGTGATTAATCTGCCGGTGGTTGCAGTAGGAACCGATGCCTACCAGGTGGAACTGACACTTGTCGAAGCAAGCAGCCCGATCGAAGTAGAGGTAACCAGCGGCGTGTTGCTAAGCGGAGCTGACACCACCGGGGCCAGTATCTTCGATGGAACCACGCTGGCAATCCCCTCTATCGATGTCGACGGAATCGCGTACTGGGCTAATTTCTCCCTTTTAACTACAGAACCCCCGACCTTTGTGTTCATCGATGCCGGTGTGGTCGGAACCGATCCTCCGCAATCCTGCGTGCGCCCGGATCCGGATCCCTCTCACGGGACTGACAACCCGCAAATCATCGCAGGATGGGCAGTTCCTCCTTCACAGGTCCAGGATGGTGGGCCGGGTATCGACGGAATTCCGGCGATAGGGAACCCGGTGTTTACCCAGAACTTTGGTTCACAAGCGATTTCCGATTCCACCCTGGTAGTAGGCGTCAAGATTGGAGATGAGGTAAGAGCCTATTCCCATACCGTGCTGGATTTACATGAAGTCGTGAACGATCAGTTTATAATCGACGGACAACTGGAACCCGTCACCATCAACTACTGTCCGCTAACCGGGTCGGCCATGCTCTGGAAGGGCAAGATGACCTCAGTCGATCCAAGCTTCGGTGTCTCCGGGCTGCTGTATAACTCAAATCTAATTATGTATGACAGGGAGACCACTTCTTATTGGTCGCAAATGCTGGAGCAGGGAATTACTAACGTTGAGCGTCTAACTGTTCCCGACCGCTTGCAAGTAATTGAAACTACCTGGGGAACCTGGAAAGCCATGTATCCGCAAACTTCATTGCTGACTACAGATACCGGCTTCAGTTTTCCCTACGGGTTCTATCCCTATGGCAGCTACAAGACCAATAATTCCCTGCTGTTCAATGTAAACAACTCTGGCGACGGTAGACTGCATCGCAAGGAGCGGGTGCTGGGTATCAATGTCGGAACCAGTTCAAAAGTTTACCCTGTCAGCGCCTTTGGTGCGGATGTCACAATCATCAACGATACGGTGGGCGATATGAACGTCGTTGCGGCAGGCAGTTCTCTCCAAAATTTCGCCGCCATCTTTAATCGCCAGTTAGAAGACTGTACTACGCTGGAATTTTCTGCTATCCAGGGCCAGCTTCCGATCGTGATGACAGATAACGAAGGCAATGAATGGGATATATTTGGCAGCGCTGTTTCCGGACCCAGGGCTGGCACCCAGCTGCAGAAAACCAATTCCTACATCGCCTTCTGGTTTGCCTGGACTGCATTTTTTACGAATGTAGCAATCCATCAATAAGGCGGCTGCTTCGAAAGGGGGAAGAGGCTGAATGAATCGTGCATGGCTACTAATCCTGATGCAACATGCACTGCTGATGCCAGCGTGTTTGCTGGCAATCATCGGTCAGGCGCACGCGCAACAAGCAGTACTGAATGGCAATGTCATTGACTTGCCTGTGGTTACCCTGGGTGCCCAGAGTTACCAGGTGCAATTGACGATTCAGGATGGCACCAGCCCCCTGGAGGTATTGGTAACCAGTGCAGTCGAGCTGTCGAATGCCAGTGCTGCAGGTGCAAGTTCTTTCGTTGGCAACCTGCTGTCCATTCCTTCTATAGCGGTTGCGGGAGTTAATTACTGGGCTAGTTTCAGTTTGCTCAGTGCCGATCCACCCAGGTTGGTACTGACAGATGCCGGTGAGCTTGGGGCTGGATCAACTGTTCAGAATTGCACTCGACCCGAACCTGATCTCAGTAACGGACCGGACAGTGCCCAGGTAGTGAATGGCTTCGTCGTTCCCCCGGCCGACATTGTCGACGGTGGACCCGGCCCCGATGGCATACCTGCAATCAATCACCCCTTGTTTACTTCAGACTTCAAGCTTGCAGGCATGCAGGCGGAAGATCTGGTAATTGGCGTCAAGATTGGTGAGCAGGTCAGAGCCTATCCGCATCGACTCATGGACTACCATGAAATCGTCAACGACCGCTTCGACATCGAAGGCGTCTCGAAAGACTTCACCATCAGCTATTGCCCACTGACTGGATCGGCACTGCTGTGGAAGTCATTCGCCGATTCAGCGAATACAACCTTCGGAGTGTCTGGGCTGCTCTATAATTCCAACCTGGTTCTCTACGACCGCGAGACCGGAAGCCTGTGGTCGCAGATGCTCGAGCAGGCTATTAACGGACCGCAAGCCACCCGCATCCCCGAAAAATACCAGGTCCTGGAAACCACCTGGGGCAATTGGTTGGCAATGTATCCACAGACCCTGGTGCTGATGATAGAGGAAACGGAATTCAGTTTTCCCTACGAATTTTATCCCTACGGATTCTACCGCTCAGATAACAGTGTGCTCTATAACGTAACTGATCTCAGCGATAACCGCCTGCATCGCAAGGAGCGTGTGCTAGGCATCACTGTGGGTGAGAACTCCAAGGTTTACCCGATCACAAATTTTGCCAGCGACGTAAGTGTAATCAATGACCGGGTTGGCAACATGGATGTTGTGTCTGTTGGCAGTTCTTCTAACAATTTTGGTGCCGTGTTTAATCGTCAACTGGAAGACTGTACAGTCCTGGATTTCTCGCCGATTGAGAATCAAAGCCCTATTGTGATGGTTGATAACGAAGGCAGCCAATGGGATCTGTTCGGAGTCGCAACCTCCGGACCAAGAGCGGGTACCCAATTGCAGAAAACCAATTCCTTTGTTGCCTATTGGTTCGCGTGGGCCGCATTCTTTCCCGGCGCGGAGATTTATCCATGAAACGCTACTCGATACCAGTCATAAGCCTGTTGATCATTGCCTTAACTCCGTTAATCTCCAACGCGGCGACCTGTAGTTGTGCCGGGGTGCCGCTATTAAGTGCGATCGATACCTCATCCACGCAACCCGGAGATTTCTTTTTTAACTTCACCACCGAACAACATGAAATCTCTGACCTGGTGCGCGGCAGCAAAGATATTCCAGACGAGACTGATCGGCAGCGCTCATCACTGTCCCAGACACTTTCGATGAGTTATGGATTGGCGGATAACTGGACACTGTCAGGATTGAATTCCTATATCGATCATGAGCGCGACATCGGATCGAGTTTTCTGGGCAAGCAGAGCGCATCCGGGCTGGGAGATGCCGTTGTGCTGGTGCGTTACACTCCGGTATACATCACCCCGTTTTCCAGGCACGAGGTTGGCTTGGGGCTGGGAGCGCGCATTCCGATGGGTGAAGACGATGCCAATGTCGGCGGGATTACCCTTTCCGAAGACATGCACCCCAGCAGTGGCTCGCTTGGCAAGATAGCCTGGGCCAGTTACAGCTATGCGTTCAACCAGGCGGCAACGATGCAATTCAACGCGTCGGTAAACTATACTCTCAATGACGATGAGAATGATCGCGGCTATGCCTTTGGGGATGAATTCAATTTTTCGCTGGGTTTCAGCCAGAGCATCGGCACTAAATTCGGGTATTCGGCCGGCTTACGCTATCGCACTACCACCGCTGATGAGCGTAATGAATTTGAGATTCCTAACACCGGGGGTGAATGGCTGGATTTCGTTCCTGCCGTGCAGTACCAGGTTACCGACAAGCTGAGCGCCACCTTGTCTGGCCGGCTTCCGCTGGCCAGAGAACTGGACGGTGTTTTACAATTCACCACGAGTTATTCTTATGCCTTATCGCTTACTTATGCGCTCTAGAAATGCACTATAGAAAAACTATTCCAGTTGTGCTGCTGAGTTTGTTCTCTGCTGTACTTATCGCCCAGGAGTTGGCGCCAGATTTTGCAGGAACTTCAATACGCGGAGACGCCACGCTGCGACTCTCCGATTATCGCGGCAAGGTTGTATTCATCGACTTCTGGGCATCCTGGTGTCCTCCCTGTCTGGTGTCACTGCCCGCCTATGACAGGATGTATCAGGAACTGGGCAATGCAGAGTTTGAGTTTATTGCCATCAATGTCGATGAAGACACTGACAATGGTATTTTCTTTCTGGAGGACCACCCGGTCTCCTATCCGGTGCTGGCCGATCCAGAAGGGGATATTGGCATCCCCTACAAGGTGAGGAGCTTGCCAGTATCTTACCTGCTGGACAGACAGGGTAAGATCGTTCAATCCTATCGAAGTTTTAAACCGGGCGATGAGATTGAGATAAAGCAGCAGATCCTGCAACTCTTGGCTAGGGAGCCCTGATCTTTCCAGCCCATTGCATCGTCCGGTGCACTGCTTTACCCTCTATGCTCTTTATACCTTTTATTCCCTTCACACCTTCTATACTCTCTATGCCCTTAATTCCTCTTATTTGTCGTCCTCAACAATTTTTCACTACCCGGCAAGTCTGATTGCCCGAAAAAGATAAAGGAGAAGTCCATGCGCCTTAACCGACATTTGCTCAGCTCAACAACTTTAACTCTCGTTACTCTCCTGGCTTGCAGCTCTTTGTATGCACAACTGGAACCGATAAATAATAGACCCAATCCCTATAGCTCGGTAGACGGTTGGGCCAGGCTTCCGAATGGCCGCGAATGGGGTTCGACGGCTGGCGTGGATATGGATCCGGACGGGCGACACCTTTGGGCAATCGACCGTTGCGGGTCAAACAGCTGTGCCGGATCAAACCTGGACCCGATCGTGAAAATTGATGTCGAAGGCAACGTAGTGGCTTCGATTGGCGGTGGATTGATGTTATTCCCCCATGGGCTGCACGTCGACCGGGATGGCAATGTCTGGGTTACAGATGGGCAGGGACCGGATCCGGCAAATCCTGCCACGGCAGGCAAGGGTCATGTGGTGTACAAGTTAAGCCCGGAAGGGGAGGTGTTGTTGACCCTGGGCCAACCCGGAGTGGCTGGCAATGGTACCGACGCATTGCTGGAGACGCCCTGCGATGTGGTTACCGATGCCGATGGCAATATCTACGTCGGCGACGGTCATAGCGGCCAGAATGAAGGCGCGACATCGAACACGGTGGCACGCATCGTTAAATTCGATCGCTACGGCAACCTCATAAAGTACTGGGGTGGCTGGGGATCTGGTGCCGGACAATTCAAGACACCCCATGCAGTTGATATCGATTCCCGGAACCGGCTGGTGGTTGGCGATCGTGGCAATAACCGACTGCAGATTTTCGATCTGGATAGCAATTACATTGGGGAGTTCAAGTCCTTCAGTCGACCCAGTGGCATTTACATCACCGACGATGACACGATTTATGTCGCCGATTCAGAATCGGAGTTTGACAACACCCGCAATCCTGGCTGGGAAGCCGGTATCAGAGTTGGCAGTTTGCTGGATGGAATTGTTGATTACTTTATTGATGGCACTGTGGCCGCCTATCCGGAGGGTTCCAATCCTGAAGGCGTGGCTGTGGACTCGGCGGGAAATGTATTCGGTGCTGTAGTGTCTGGTGGCGGCGCCATGATCAGGTCATCACGTCGTTAGAAATTGAATTGAGGTTCGATCTTCAATTTCCGGCTTGATCGGTATACAACCCATCGGACTTCACTCACACAAGCCAGGGGCTGCGGTGTTGTTTGCGAACAATCAGGACCGCAGGTTGTGAGCAAATAATACCGCAGTTCCTGGCGGCCGGTACGGACAAGTAGCCTCATCGCCCTCAGCAACTGGGATGCTACAGACTCCGACTTCATTGCTATTCTGATCCCTGTTTGCTCGCGGCGTATTTTGCCAACTCGGTCGGATCGTTGTGGATGTGTTTCTCGATGAGGTGGACCAGATCTTTTTTGGACACCATCCCAAAACTGGCGATGACTTCAGAATTTAACACCAGCGAGACGAACAGGATAACGAAGAGCAGCAGATACAGATAGGGCATCTCGATTCCCAGCATTCGCAAAACCGCACAGAACATCAGGCCAACCCAGAGAAACGAGCGCAGCGCTGCTTCACGTTCGATCTGGCGTTTGGCGCGCATAACCAGGTTGAAGTCGCTTTCATTCATGATGCTTTCCTCCTGTGCAGCGTGTGCCTAGCTTGAATCCATTTCCAATTGTCGCTTCATTGCCTCGGCCGCCAGTGTATAGCCACCCCCGGCGCCATCGACAAAGTGGTAATGTTCTCCGTCGCGGCTATCAATCATACAGGTGATCAGTGCCGCATTGGAAACATGAATTCCGAATCTGCATTGACCCTCTTGATGCAGCGCCTCTAGATAGCCTGCGAGCTGCTCTCTTTGCGATCGGGTGCCAGAAATAACCTGACGCAGTGTCCCATCAAATTTGCGAAAATCAGTGTGCGTGACAAGGTCCTGCTTATAGTTCCCCCAGCGCACGCCACTCGCCCGGATTCTAAACGTCATCAGCAACCAACCTAGCAAATTTCTAAACACTACTTCCCAGTAGTATTTTGCCGATGCAGGTCTGTTCACTCGAGCACTGTGAATCCTCGCTTCGTAATTTAAGCCGTGTCTATTGTAGGTCGTCTTAAGGCGGCTGCTGTGTACCGGTCTACACTTTTCTGCTTCTCCGTAGATCGAGTCGATAGTGTTAAGTACCTGCTGGTAGACCAGTGCATCCCCTGCCTGTGTGGCCGTGGTAGCCCGTATTATCACGGCAATCGTTTCACCATACATGCTGTCTACCTGGTTCCAGCGACATTCCAGCCCCGCATAGTTTGCAGTGTGATTGGCCAGCTGCGAGTCAATGCCAGGTAGCACTTCGGAAGCAGACTTCAGTAGGGATTCCGCATACTCTATACCGCCACCGCTAAAGGCCGCCTGGCAATAGTGCGATGAGATGCGTTGCTTGGCGATGCGGACCTCAAGATTATTACGGGCTATTTCTTCCAGGCTGACAATGCCAACTCGCAGGTCCAGGTCGAACTGTTGCTTCGCCATGGCACGGGTGGCGAGCAGGGCACTTACGGTTGGTTCTCTGAATTTGCCGGGAATGCACAGGCTGGCACCGTCACCACCGAAGATATAGGGTATCTCCAGCGGTGCGACGATGTTTCGAATAGCCGTGATAACAGAAACGCCGACAATATTGACGGCTTTAAGCTCGCCTTTGCTGACAGCCTCGGTAGAATTGCTGACGTCGGCAACCACTAGCAGCCAGTCATCGGGCAGTGTCCAGAAATAGTCCTGATCAGTTACGTCTAAAAAGTCTGTAAATGAACCTAGTTTAGAATAAAACTCTGCAGTATCCATGTGCTCACCACTGAAATCTGCAATCCATAATACTCGAGGTGTATCATGAAGCCCTTACTTTTCTTCAGCCTGCCAGTAGTCCTGCTTTCCTGCCAGTCTGCTGATACCCGGCCCGGAGCAATGCTCTATGAACCGAGTGCTGAGTTTCCCTATGGCAGGCCCAACCCTGATGCGCCGCCAGAGCTGGCACAGTTCGATTTCATGGTCGGCGAGAATGACTGCAGCGAGGAGCGCCTGAACAACGCCACGGGCGAGTGGGATCCCGGCCAGCGCACCTGGGATGCCTACTATTATATTAATGGCTATGCCATCAGGGACACCGGCCGCTCTGGCGCTGCCACCAACGGCAACTTACGCCTTTTTGATACTGCCGCGGGTCAGTGGCTGGTGACGTTCTATTCCATGCCTGCCTACAGCACCGGAACCTGGGCCGGCGGGATGGAGGGTGGTGCGATGGTGCTCAGGCAGCCACAGAAGGCGCCCGGTACAGACCTCGACGGCTTTTCCCGGCTCACCTTCTCCAATATTACCCAGCAGGGTTTTGACTGGGTCGGAGAATGGGTCAGCGCAGACGATGATAGCGTGGTATTTCCGTTTTGGAGAATCAGCTGTCAGAAGGTGGACTGAACCAAGGTCTGATCGAGCAGACAGCTTGCTAATGAGGCGCATCTGGTTTAAGTTTTTGTACACTTTTCCAGTTTACTCTTGGAGCTTCACCATGAACTTCAATGCGAATAAATGCTGTTTAATCATTGGCTTAGCTGTCTTTACCAGTCTCTCCTCGGCGTCTGTCCAGGCTCAGGAGGCTGCCTGGCAGCTGTCTCGTACCATCGATGGCCATCCCGACCTGCAGGGCGTCTGGGCCAACAATACGATTACGCCAATCGAACGACCCGAGCAGTTTTCTGACAGGGAGTTCCTAACGGCTGAAGACATTGAGTTTCTGCAGCGCCGCGTTACTGAGATTGCCAATGAAGATGGCGATGCCCTGTTCGGTGATGGTGTGCTGAGCGCTGCCGTTTCCGGTGCGACCGAGTCCTACGACCCTACAACCGGCAACTATGATCAGTCCTGGCTCGCCAATCGCAGCGTACACAAGCGTACCTCGCAGATAATCGACCCCCCCGATGGTAAGTATCCGCCGCGCACCGAGCAATCTGTCGCCTGGGGCAATGCGATGGCGCAGCGGCGCCGTGATCATCCGGCTGACTCCTGGCTGGACCGACCGCTGGGTGAGCGTTGCCTGAGTTTTGGCGCTCCCTACCTGGGTTCGGGGTATAACAGTTATTGGCAAATCGTGCAGGCAATGGACCATGTAGTCATTGTTCAGGAAATGGCACACGATGCCCGCATTATTCCACTGCAGGAGAAGCCTCACGTAGCCGACGTTATCAAGCTCTGGCACGGAGATTCTCGTGGTTACTGGGAAGGAGATACGCTGGTTATCGAAACCACGAATTATTCTGACCAGAGCGGCTACGGACCGGACGCCTCGGCCAAGATTAATGTCGAGCGCTTGACCCGTATCGGCGCCAATGAATTACAGTACGAGATTACCAGTCATGACCCGGGAACTTTTGCAGGTCCCTACACGCGGCAGATAATTTTCGATCACAGCCCCGACCCAATATTCGAATACGCCTGCCACGAAGGGAACTATGGGATGACCAATATTCTGTCAGGACACCGGGCGCAGGAACGCCTTGAGAGCGCAACGGTTGGCAATTAATCGCAAGGGAAAAATTGATGGAAGTTAAGAAAGGAGTCAAGGCGCTGGTGGAAGAGGCCGAACGCCAGATTCAGACACTCACGCCGGTGGAAGTTGATCAGCGCCTGCAGCAGAAAGGTGTGTTACTGGTTGATCTGCGTGATATCCGCGAAGTTAAACGCGATGGAAAAATCCCGCAATCGCTACACGTGCCCCGGGGTATGCTTGAATTCTGGATCGATCCGGACAGTCCTTATTACCGCACTGAATTTGACCAGGTAGAAGCAGTTATTCTCTATTGCAACAAGGGCTGGCGCTCGGCGCTGGCCGCGCAGTCCCTGCAGAGTATGGGACTGGAAAATGTCGCCCACATGCAGGGCGGCATGGAACAGTGGCAGCATGACATTGGTAGAATCGATTTCCCACCGGAACTCTAGTCCTTTATTTTTGAACCCCTTTTTGGTAGCTAGACGCTGCGCAATCATGCTGTCATGATGTGCCGACTTTGTTGAAGCGAAAATAAACCGAGAGAATAAAAAAAATCGCTTCAGTTGAAACTTGCCACGGCTCGCTCGGTGCGGAATTATTTCGATATCGTGAAGGGGATAGCGATCACGAACACGATTTTTCACCTCTGGCATAGCTTAAAGAATAGAAGAAGGAAGCAGGATGGAGTATCGCTACATTGGCAGAACTGGATTGCGCGTCTCGCCAATCTGCATGGGTACCATGAGTTTTGGTACCTGGAGTGATCGCAAGGAATCTTTCAAGATTCTCGAAACAGCTTATGGTCGTGGGATTAATTTTTTCGATTCCGCCGAAGTCTATCCCGTTCCACCCACGGTCGAATTGGCAGGATTGACTGAAGAAATCTTCGGCGAGTGGATCAAGACCAAGCCGCGTGACTCGTTAATTATCGCCACCAAGATAGCTGGTGCTGCCTCGGGCTGGTTTGTACCGCCGATTCGCAGCGGCCTTACCGCCATAGACAGGCATCATGTTGAACAGGCAGTGGAGGGGAGTCTGCGCCGCCTGGGAGTGGATTATATCGATCTCTACCAGGTGCATTGGCCAGACACAGTGGTGCCTATTGATGAATCGATGGAAGCTCTCGATCGGATGGTGGAGGCAGGCAAGGTCAGGTATCTGGGTACATCGAACGAAAATGCCTACGGGCTTACCAAGGCCAATACCATCTCAGACTACGAAGGGTGGGCTCGCTTCGAATCGATTCAAAACAATTTCTCTCTGCTTAACCGGCGTTTCTTCGACGAACTGGCTAATGTCTGCAAAAGGGAGCAAGTGTCACTTCTACCCTACTCTCCAATTGGGGGAGGCGTACTCAGCGGTAAGTACAATAGCGGAAAATTTCCAGCCGGAACTCGCTTCGGTGAATACCACAGCGATCCCAATCCGCGCCAGCAAGCTATGGCTCAACGCTTCGTTAATGAAGGCACCCTGGCATCGACACAAAAATACCTGGAGATAGCCAGGCAGGCGGGCATGTCACCAGTCACTCTGGCGACAGCCTGGAGCATGCATTTCGATTTCGTAGCCTCCACCATTATCGGAGCTCGCACAGCCGGGCAGTTGGAAGCGGCATTCGCGGCCCTGGATGTCAGGCTGGATGAGGCATTACTAAAAAGTTGTGATGAAGTACATGAGCAGATTCCTTATCCGATGGGTTAGTGCCCTGACACTGTTGCTGTCTACGTTCGGCAGCCACGGTCAGACGATACACATCGCGCATTGCATGACCGCTTGTCCCAGCGGATCTTCTCCAGCAAATGAAATTGTCGTTCGACATCTGTATGCGGCCTCGATCAATGCCGAAACGGGATTGGCGGATTGGGTGGCGTATCGAATTCTTGAAGACTCTGTGGGCGTTGCATCTCTGCTCAGGCGTTGGTGGCAGCAGGACGAGCTTCTGCCCGGCACTGCGATTATAGAAGAGGGTGTGGACAGGCCCGGCTTCACACAACCAGATCTCACTGATCAGCCGGACCGTTCCTATCGGATTAACGAGATAGTCTTTTCCTCAGAAGAGCGGGGGCGACTGGTGCCCTTGACAAGTTTCGCCGACACGCCCTACTGGGAGGAGTTGAATAACCTCACGAATATGGCACCACTGCCTGCCGATCTGCGTACAGGTAGCTGGGCCAGGTTGGAACAGGCTATCAATGAACTGGCAGCGACTGAAGGCGAATTGTTCGTGGTTAGCGGGCCAATCTATGAAATTTCTGCGCCGCTGAGTATCCAGGCCAATGGGTACAGTGAGCAGGCGTCTGCCTTCTTCAAGGTAGTAGCGACCCGTTCGCATTATGCCGCTTTCCTGTTCGATCATGCAGTGTCTGGCACGGCTAACTATTGTGATCATCGTAGTACTTTGCAGCAGATTCAGAGCCGCAGTGGACTAACCTTGTTTCCAGATCTGCTACAAATGGGAAGCCCGGATCTGGCTGCCCGTTTGCGGTGCAATTCAAACTAAACAACCTGAAGGAACGAGCCAATGGCACTGGTATTTTCTCCTGAACCCAATCCAGAAGTTCCCGTACAGGGATCGGATGATACGTTTCCAGTTAATCGCATTTACTGTGTCGGTCAGAATTATGGCGACCATGTGAAAGAGATGGGTGGAGATCCGAAAAAGAATCCTCCGGTGTTCTTCAGTAAACCTGCTAATGCCATTGTCACAAATAACCAGGCTGTGCGTTATCCCTCGGCAACGAAGGAGCTTCATCACGAAGTTGAGCTGGTGGTTGCCTTAGGGGGCGGTGGCATGGATATCGGAATAGCAGCCGCGCTGGCCTGTGTTTTCGGCTACGCGGTCGGAATCGATTTTACGCGCCGAGACTTACAGGCCGAGGCCAAGAAGAAGGGCAAACCCTGGGACACCGCCAAGGGCTTCGATCAGTCGGCACCCATTTCGGCAATCAAGCAGGTAGTGGCGGATTGCCATCCTGTCTCCGGGCGTATTGCCTTGTCTGTAAATAGGGAAATGCGGCAGGATGCCGACCTGTCGGACATGATCTGGTCGGTCGCGGAAATCATTAGTGAGTTATCCCGCTACTACGAACTGAAAGCAGGTGACTTGATATTCACGGGTACGCCTGCGGGTGTGGCAAGTGTAATCGCTGGTGATCATATCCAGGCTCAGATCGAGTCTGTTGGTGAGATTGATTTTAAACTCATCGCCGGGTGATAGGTTCCATGACTTTTCAACAGGCAGTTCTGCTTCTGATCCTGGCTGCCCTGCTTGGATTGTTAGTGTGGGGTCGCTGGCGCTACGACATAGTAACGCTCGGTGCCCTGTTTACTGCCGGGGTATTCGGACTGGTACCGCAGGCGGAGTTGTTCTCAGGTTTTGGCAATCCGGCCACCATAACCGTCGTGTTAGTGCTGATAGTCAGCTTCGGGCTCACCAAATCCGGTGCCGTGGGTTTCCTTACAGAGCTAATTGAACCAGTCTCCACGCGCCCCTATTTGCATATCGCCACGTTGACCTTCCTGGCCGCATTTCTTTCCATGTTTATGAATAATGTCGGTGCGCTGGCACTTCTGATGCCGATAGCAATCCAATCCACGAGCAAAGCCGGCCGACCACCGGCAGAAGTGTTAATGCCGCTTTCATTCGGCTCCATCCTTGGTGGTTTGGTAACCCAGATCGGCACGCCGCCTAATATTCTAATCGCCAACTATCGACGTGAAGTGACAGGCGAATCTTTTACTATGTTCGATTTTGCTCCGGTAGGTGGGGGAATTGCTATCTGCGGAATCCTGTTTATGCTCCTGGTGGGGTGGAAGTTGGTAAAAGTTCGCAAGAAAAGTGCAGGTCTTGAACTGTTCGATGTTGAAGAATACCTGTTCGAGCTTAAGCTAACTAAGGAGTCGTCCTTCAAAGGGAAGCCACTGGGCGAGCTGAAAGATGCTCTGCAGAAACAGGATCTGGAGTTATTGGGCATGGTGCACAAGCGCGAAAAGATTCCGGATATCTGGCGTCATCGCCGTCAGGTCATCGCTGTGAATGATCTGCTGATGATCCAGGGATCTCATGATGGAGTCGATAAATTTGCCACTGCCAATAAGATGCAGATGATTTCGGCGGAGAACGCACAGAAAGATATTCTTCATTCCAAAGACTCAAGAATTACGGAAGTAGTTGTCACTCCTGGATCTTTAGTAGTTGGGCAAACTCCCGCTGATATCCTCTTTAATAGAAAGTTTAATATTAATCTTCTGGCAGCCTCGAGATCCGGTACTCCCCATCGCAGCCGTTTGCGCGAATTTAAGTTCAATGTGGGAGACGTGTTACTTTTACATGGTGATGAAATTGATATTCAGGATGCCATTCTCAAACTGAATTGCTACCCACTTGCAGAGCGAAATCTGGACCTGAAGCGCTCCAATAAATCTATGCCGGCCTTACTGACGTTTGTCATTGCAATTTCGTTGGCCGCTTTTGGGGTAATCTCAATTCAGTTAGCTCTCGGAGCGGCGACAGTGGTCATGGCAATATTGAATATCGTACCGGTCCGAGAATTCTACGATGGAGTGGATTGGCCAGTGGTGATTTTGTTGGGAGCGATGATCCCCCTTGGAGCTGCACTGGAAACTACCGGGACAACAACGCTGCTCGTAAATGCAATTCTTGGCTTGGCAGGTGGTCTGTCACCGGTACTGATTGTCGCCTTGATTCTGATCATAACGATGACCGTGTCGGATGTTCTTAACAATGCGGCGACTGCCATCCTGATGGCGCCAATTGCCTACAATATAGCCCTCTCTCTGGATCTTAATCCCGATGCTTTTCTGATGGCGGTGGCAGTTGGCGCGTCCTGTGCTTTTCTTACTCCGATCGGACATCAAAACAATGCGCTTATAATGGGACCAGGTGGATATAAATTTGGAGACTACTGGCGCATGGGGCTTCCACTGGAAATAATAATTGTTGCAGTCGCTCTGCCGTTGTTACTCATATTCTGGCCAATCTAGAATGTAACGTGCCAGGTGAACCTCTCTGATTGCAGCGCAGTTAGTTGCTTTCTATACAACCTGAATGAAATTTGTAGATGCCTTTCTTGACTTAATTTGTTACATGTACGGTAATTTCCTGTATTTAAATTGCTTGACAAAACAGTATCATGGTTTGGTTTACTAATTAGTGTGAATTGATGCGAAAACGCAACCTTTCTAGACGATTGAATTGCGAGTTGGGACAGAATGCATTAACGTAGCGCTATGCTTGAGAGAGATTCAGATCGATGCGGGTAAATTGGAAGACCTATAACCCGGGAAATTTTTTTGACGAAATAATCAGTAGTCCTGGCTATGCGCGTAAACCTGCACGCAGACTGGCCAGTTATCTGCACTCTTTAACCCATGAAAAACTGCAGGAGAAGAAAACAGCGGCTGCACTCGCTATCAAAACTATGGGCATCTCTTTCACTGTTTACAGTGATGCCGGCAATATAGATCGAGAGTGGCCGTTTGACATTATCCCCCGCGTAATCGCCGAGAAAGAATGGAACCGCACCAGTAAGGGTCTCAAGCAGCGTCTGCGCGCGCTAAACCTGTTCATCAATGACATTTATAACAAGCAGCAGGTATTCAAGGACAAGCTGCTCCCCAAAGAGCTGATCCTGAATTCTGGAAATTTTCGCGAGCAGTGCCTCGGCGTTCAGCCGAAGTACAAAGTCTGGGCGCATATTTGCGGTACCGATCTTGTCAAGGATAAGGACGGTAAATTCTATGTGCTGGAAGATAACCTGCGAGTGCCATCCGGTGTCTCCTATATGCTCGAGAACAGGCGTGTTACCAAGCGCGTATTTCCAGAGTTATTCGAAGATTCCTACGATGTGCGACCGGTTACAGAATATCCCGCCCAACTCCTGGAAACGCTGAATTCAATCTCACCCAGGAGACTGAAATCTCCCGAAGTAGTAGTCCTGACCCCGGGGATATTCAATTCGGCTTATTTCGAACACTCGTATCTGGCCCAGCGCATGGGCGCGGAACTGGTGGAAGGCGGAGACCTTGTGGTGGAGAGAGAAAAGGTATACATGCGCACGGTTGCCGGTTTGTCGCAGGTGGATGTCATCTACCGGCGTATCGATGATTTGTTTCTCGATCCGTCTGTTTTTCATAAGGGATCTGTACTGGGTGTCAGTGGGCTCTTTAACGCCTGGCTGAAGGGAAATGTGGCACTTGCCAACGCCCCTGGCGCCGGTGTTGCCGACGACAAAGTTATCTACACTTACGTTCCACAGATTATCAAGTACTACCTCGATGAAGATCCGATTATTCCTAACGTGCAGAGCTATCTCTGTGTTGACCCGAAGCAAAGGCAGCACGTCTTGCAGAACCTGGACAAGTTAGTCGTGAAGCCGGCAAACGAGTCAGGCGGTTATGGCATGTTGATCGGTCCGCAAGCAAGCAAGAAACAACTCGCTGATTTCGCCGCGCGCATCAAGGCGAATCCGCGCAATTACATGGCGCAGCCACTGATCGCGCTCTCCACGGTGCCGGTGTTGGGTGACCACAAGGTTGAGCCGCGCCACGTAGATTTGCGACCTTTCGTACTACAGGCGAAAGATTCATATGTGACAGCCGGTGGTCTCACCCGGGTTGCCATGGTGAAAGGATCATACGTGGTGAATTCCTCGCAAGGCGGAGGAAGTAAAGACACCTGGATCATAGGAGACGATTAGGTTCGTAACAAATATGTTGTTATCCAGAGTAGCAGAACGCGTTTACTGGCAAGCCCGTTACCTTGAACGGGTTGAGAATATGGCACGTCTGTTGGAGGTGTTTTCAACTTTAATGCTGGACTTGCCACCAGGAACGAAGCTGGGTTGGCGCACACTGGTGCAGATTACCGGATCGGAAATTGCTTTCGATGGGCGCTATAAACAACCCACAGAGCGCAACGTCATCCAGTTCCTGCTATTCGAGAACAACGGCATGTCGATCCTGGATATTCTGTCACTCGCGCGCGAGAACGCGCGCACCACTAGAGAGATCATGCCCACGGAGGCGTTTGAAGAAATCAATAACCTCTACTTCTACGTTCGAGACAGAGCTGCCAAGACCCTAACTCGAGGTGAACGACATAAGATGCTGGATGAGGTTATTGCTGCCTGCCAGCAAATCTGGGGAATGCTGGCAGGCACCATGAGTCGAGACGAGGCGTACAGCTTCGTGCGTCTGGGGCGCGGCCTGGAACGAGCCGACATGACGACCCGAATAGTCGATGTGGGTTCGGGAAACATGCTGCCGTCGTTGAGCAGTACTGAAGCGCAACCGGTAAGGGTTGAGCCGTATGAGAATATTCTCTGGATGAACATTCTCCGTTCACAGAGTGCTTACCAGATGTACCGACAACATGTTCGCAACCGAATCAGTGCGGTGGATGTGGTCAAGTTTCTCCTGCAAAACAACGAATTCCCCCGAGCCACTGCGCACAATTTAACGACGCTTTCAAAGGTGCTGGCAAGATTACCAAATAATACGGGTGTTGCCAGGCAGGTAAATAAAACCCGGCAAATGGTGCAGCGCGCCAATGTCAACAGGTTGTTAAAGCGCGGATTGTTACGCTACATCGACAAATTACAGATAGAGATGGCTGCGATTCATCAAAAAATTGCGGAGACCTGGTTTCTCCCCTACAAGTAGCCAATGAAAAACTTCAACTGTAGCTGTGGTCAAACTCTATTCTTTGAGAATACTCGCTGTCTAGCCTGTAACCAGCAGGTGGGGTTCGACTCGCAGACTCTCGAGATATATGCCTTGTCTGCGGTAAGCCCCGAGTACAGGTTGTGCAAGAATTCCGCAGATTATGATGTGTGTAACTGGATCGTCAGCGATCCAGCCGCCGATTACTGTATCTCCTGCAAATTAAATCAAACCGTGCCCAACCTGGTGGCTTCCCATCGACGCCGCTGGTGGAAAAGCCTGGAATACGCCAAACGACGATTAATCTATTCGCTGTTATCGCTTGGCCTGCCGATAATCGGCAGAGATATGGATGCTTTCGGACTCGCCTTTGAATTTATTGAAGACAAGCGCACCAATCCCGAGGTATTCGAAGATCATGTCAACACGGGTCATGACAACGGTCTGATCACCATTAATATAGCGGAAGCTGATCGGGTCAGTCGGGAGATATCACGCCAATATACTGGAGAGTTGTACCGGACTCTGTTGGGCCACTTCAGGCATGAGAGTGGCCACTACTATTTCACCAGGCTAGTGAGTAACAGTGAGGCGATTAATCAGTTTCGAGAGTTATTTGGTGATGAGCGAGCCGACTATGGTTCGGCACTGGAGTATTATTATACTAACAAGAATACTATGGTAAAGAATCCGGAACTGATCAGCCACTATGCGCAGGCGCATCCAACGGAAGATTGGGCGGAAGTCTGGTCACACTATTTACACATGGTGGATACACTGGAGACGGCAGGAAGGTATCAGATGCCGCAAGGATTGACGCAAAAGAACAATATCGATGAAATGCTGCTGAAGTGGTCAGAATTATCGCTGGTATTGAATTCTTTGAACCGGAGCATGGGCCTGGAGGATGCTTACCCCTTCGTGCTTTCTGATCTAACCCTCAGGAAGCTCCGTTTCGTTCACGGACTGATCTGTCCCAGTTAGCGGCCCAGGTTAGCGGTGGCATCTGACGAAAGGCCTCTTTCAGACGCGCATCCCAGCTGCGTTTTACATCGCGTAGGAAATCGCTGTCGGCCTCGAATCGATGTGGCTTCTCCAGGATATAGCTGTCGGTTTCATAGATTAGCAGTTCGATGGGTGGCCCAACGCTCAGGTTACTACGCATCGTGGAATCCATAGATACCAGTGCACACATCCCGCACGTATCCAGGTCGAGACCAGGAGTAAGAATTCGGTCCAGGATAGGCTTGCCGTATTTGCTTTCGCCGATCTGCAGATAGGGGGTGTCTTTCGAGGTAGTGATGTGGTTGCCTTCGGGGTACACCAGGATGATCTCATGCTTATTGTCAGGAATCTGGCCGCCGATAATAAAACTGGCCTCGAATGATCTCCCTTCGACCGTGTGCTTCTCTTGCTGCACACGACTGATGTCGCCAACGTAATCGGCGGCATCTTCGATGCTTCTCATGTTAAGAAGATTCTCCGGGGAGTTCAGCTTGATGTCTTTCTTGATCTTGGCAATGGTCGCCTGCGTGGTGGCGAGATTACCGGCAGTTAGAATAACAAACCGCTTATCACCATCATTTCCGAAGCGAAACATCTTGCTGTAGGTTGCAACCTGGTCCACGCCAGCATTGGTCAGGGAGTCAGAACAGAAGATCATACCTTCGTCTACAGCTATTGCCACACAATACGTCATATCTCTACCGCCTGAAGGACAAGCGCCAGATCATACTAACTATCGATTTCAGTGGATAGAGGTAAATGCGGGAATTTTGCAGAATGGCGGAGAGCGTAAATCTGTTGCTCTGCAGGGATATTTACCCGAGAGACAGGGGACTTGAGGCACTTCAGCGGCGAGTTACAATAGCTCTGAAGAGCTTATTGCAGACTTTCGGTGTATTCGTCCAGCTCTTCCAGCTCTTCCAGTTCGTCCAGCTCGCCCAGCTCGTCCAGTTCGTCCAATTCGTCGTCGTAGTCGAATTCGAGGTCGATTCGCTTGCAGTCCAGGCGCTCTTCGATGCGCCGGCGCAACTCAGTTACGCGAGATTTATCGGAAGAAGGTTTGACGCCTAGCTCTTCTTCCTCTTCCTCTTCCTCTTCTGGCAAAAGTACTGTCGCCTCAACAAAGTCTTTACTGTCCTCGAAGGAGTCATCCCATTTTCGCTCTTTCATGGTGCATCTCTCTGTCGTTTGGGGCCGCGTCGCCGACCCTGCCTCAATGGCTAGTATCTGACCGTTTATCGGGTCCTTATTACCCTTATCGTTAGCCACGCTATGAATCTTCAATAAAAATTGTTAACAAATTTCCTGGCATTTATGGCCCTGGAGTTGGACGGAGATCCTGCCAGCTCCCGGTGCCAAAATTTCGCGGCAATATACCCCTGTTTTTATATCTAAGCAAGGGAGCCTCTGATCACATATGATCACTCTGGCTTACCGCCGATGTCGCTATCAAGGCGCACTATCACCGGCATGTGTCGACCTGTCAAGATCGTGCA
>JAQBSZ010000032.1 GCA_027623555.1 Pseudomonadota bacterium
TTGAAGCACGCGCAGCGGAGCATGAAAGTGCACCGACCGTTGCGGGTACGACGGCAGATGTGCACTATGACTACAGTCAATTCGGACTCACCCTAAGCCAGTCCACGCTTGCGACTAGCCTGCGAACCTCGCTCATCTTCGACCCCCCGGACGGAAGAATTCCTGCCATGACAGCCGAAGGCCAACGCATCGTAGCGCAGCGTGAAGCGGAAGCCCTATTGAAAGGGGGTCGCTTTGCCTCAGCCGAAACCAATGAACTGGACGACCGTTGCATCGCCATGGGAGGATCCGGCCCGCCAATGATGGATGCGGGCTACAACAGTAACTACCAGATTGTTCAGAATCGGGATTACGTCATGATCCTGACTGAAATGATCCATGATGTACGGATCATTCCGTTGGACGGTCGCGAGCAAGCTGATGACAAGATTCGTCAGTGGATGGGCACATCACGCGCTCATTGGGAGAGCGATACCCTGGTGATCGAAACCACGAACTTCAATGGCAAGAAGCCCTTCCCTTTTCAGCCCGACGCGGAAATAAGACCGACTTACTATGGATCCACTGAGAACATGCGTGTGATCGAACGGTTTACCCGAGTCGACGATGAAACGATTGTTTATCAATTCACTGTTGATGATAAAACAATGTGGACCCGCCCCTGGTCCGCCGAACTTCAAATGAAAAAGACTGTCGGTCCGCTCTTCGAACACGCCTGTCATGAAGGAAATTACGGTCTGACAAACACCCTGGTTGGAGCGCGCCTCGAAGAACAAGAGGCGGCGGAAGCAGCGGCGGCGCAAAAAACAAACTAATGAGGTCTTTCAAATGCAAACCCGGATAACTCTTTCGATCACAGGCATCGCATTCGCTCTCTGGGCCGTTCCTGTGTTGGCCCATCACGCTTTTTCAGCAGAATTTGACATTGATAAACCATTAACTCTCGTAGGTACACTTGCCCGCTGGGAAATGATCAACCCGCACTCGTGGTTCCACGTTGACGTGGAAGGTCCTGATGGCGAGGTCGTCCGCTGGCAGTTCGAGGGTGGCACCCCGAATACGCTGATACGTAATGGCGTGACAATAAATAGTGTGCCGATAGGAACCGTGCTTACCATCCATGGCTATCAAGCCAAAGACGGGACAACTAAAGCGGTAGGCAGGGATTTTGTACTTAGTGACGGGAGTCGGTTGTTTCTCGGCGGTTCGGCAGCGAACGTCGGAGCCAACGGACAATAAAAAACGACGATCAGACTGATTTTTTTGCAAGAATCAAAGGGGTCAGAGTACTTTGATTCCCACTGAGCCCTTTGATTAGTCTTGTGATATCGCATGATCAAAGTACTCTGACCCCTTTGATCCTTTATGGCTATCAGTGAGCTTTTCCACCCTCGCCTCGCGCAGCTGGCAATGCCATCGCGGTTAGCTTGCCGCCTGTCTGTAATATTAGGTACTGGTGCCCATCGTATACCCAGGAACTTATGCCGTAGAAGCTTCTTGCTGGAGCTTCTATCTCACCAATAGTGTCTCCAGTAGTTTTATCGATAGCGTAGAGTATTGGTGTACCGTCACTTGCCTGACCTGAGTAGATCAACATAGTTTTAGTTGCGAGCATTGGTACCAAAACACCCGCACCAGTATTACCAATATCAACCCCTTCAAGAGCAGGGTTGTTCTTAATTCGATCTGGAGTTTCGCCTGTAGGAATCATCCACACATGCTCACCACTATTCATATCAATAGCAGTAATGCGGCTATAGGGTGGCTTCCAGATTGGAAGCCCTGAAGCCAGTCTAGGTGGTCTGGCTTGAGGACCTCTAAGGGCACCATTGGCATAACGGGCAATAGTAGTACCGGTCAAGCTCGGGAACAGAAGCTCAGATTCTTCGCCAGCAACCAAGCGCAATGTAAAACAGCGTGTTGTGGAAGAAACGTAGAGCATACCAGTAGCAGGATCGGCTACTGGCGGTGCATCGATATTTGCACCACCCCCACCACCCGGACAATTCATCGCAGCATATTTACCCATTGGATTATCAGCATGAATTGGCGGAGTAAACAATGGACCCATTACGTAATCTTCCATCACTTCCAGGGCCTCCGCTCGCAGGGCAGGCGTGAAATCAATCAAATCGTCTTCAGTAATACCCTGCATGTCAAATGCCGCAGGCTTGGTTACATGAGGCTGCGTAGGAGACAGAACTTCGCCGGGAACAATCGAAGGAGGAACCGGACGGTCAACAATCGGCCACAATGGTTCGCCTGTCACTCGGTTAAAGGCATACACCCAAGCTTGCTTGGATACCTGCATCACTGCTGGCACCACGCCGCGTCCAGGCATATTCAAATCCAGAAGTACCGGAGCAGTTGGATTATCGTAGTTCCAGATTTCATGTTTCACCATCTGAAAGTGCCATGCACGTTCACCAGTTTCCACATCCAGCGCAATCAAAGATGCACCGTAAAGGTTATCACCCGGACGGAAGCCACCGTAGTAATCCAAAGTGGCGCTATTAGTTGGAATATAGACCAGGTTGTTTACCGGGTCGGCCGAAAGTGGCGCCCAGGAAGATACGTCGCCGGTCCATTGCCAGGCATCGTTCTCCCAGGTTTCATGGCCATACTCCCCCGGCTTGGGAATTACGTTGAACCTCCACTTAAACGCACCAGTTCGAGCATCGTAGGCAAGAATGTCGCCAGGTACATTTTCAATACGTTTTTGATGGTAGCCGTGCTCGGCAGAGTTACCAACGATAACGGTGTCATTAACTACGATAGGCGGGGAAGATGATGTGATATAGCCAATTTCCAATGGAATACCATCATAAGGATCATAAGGATGACCAAGGTCAGCAAGCAAATCCACGACACCAGTTTTGGGAAAGCCATTTATTGGAACAGGGCGACCAAATCCTTCTAGAGGAACTCCGGTTTGTACATCAAGAGCTGTAAGAAAAAATGCAGGAGAAATAATGTAGATGACTCCACGGCCATCAACTTCTCCAAAGCCGACTCCTTTGCCATACTCGGATCGCATGGAGTTTTTGGAACGGCCAGTATCAGGCTCACGATATGTCCAAAGTGTTTCACCGGTCTTCGGATCGATGGCGATAACATAACGCTTGTCACCGGCAACCGTAATTAGTTTGCCGTCGATAAGAGATGGCGTTGATCGGCCATTACTGCTGATTGAGTTGAAGCTGGCCCCGTCCCATTCCCAGACGACTTCAAGATCGGCGAAATTGTCTGCAGTAATCTCATCGGCTGGAGTAAAACGAGTATGGGCATAGTCACCACCCAGTGTGTACCACTCGTCTGGTTCTGTATTGAATAGTGGAATATCCTGCGCGACTGCAAGGCCTGAACAGGTCAGCAGAATTGCAGCCAATAAGACCGAAACCATTTTCCCTGCAATTTTATTTGTATTTGGAGTTTGCACAATTTCCTCAATTAATGCTTCTGAAAAAGCGATATAAAGAGGCCACGATTTAAGTAAACCGGATAAAAGGATAAAACGAGTTTCGCGGCCCTAAAACTAACTTCGGCGAATAGTTAACACCCCTTACACGGCGCTACTAACTATCGCATAACTCCCGGTATTATCTACGGCAGCGCGTAAGCCACCAGCTCGGCGGGCTTGCTCCCGCCACCGACGAACATAGCCAGGTATTGCTTGCCGTCGTGTTCGTAAGTGAATGGCAGTCCTGTTTGATTATCCGGCAATTCCCATTCAGCAATGATCTCGCCCGTTTGTTTGTCGTGGGCTCGAAACATCGGACCTGCACCTATGACACCGGTTCTCTCACCGGCGAACAGCAGTGCTTTAGTCACTAAGATACCTGATCGTGTCGCTACGCCAGTGCGCGGAAGCTCGACGCCTTCCAACAGCGGATGATTGGTTATGAAATCCGGTGTATCGGCATTAGCAATCATCCAGAGATGGTCACCGGAATTCATATCGATCGCTGTAATACGACCATAAGGTGGCTTGACGATATCGAGCCCCTGGACTCGTGGTACGCGTATACCAAGACTCTGACTAAAATCTATGTCTGAATCCGGATTATTTTCCAATGACAGCATCTTCAATTGTGTCCTTGAAGGTACGTAGAGAATTCCGGTCTCCGGATCAAGGGCAGAGCTCTCCCAGTTGGCGCCACCTTCGGAAGAAGGCAAATTAAGTAGACCTCGCGTTCCATCAGGTGCATTCGCCAGGGATGGAGGTGTAAAAAACTGCGGGCTTAATCGAAAGTCTTTGACAGCTTCCAGCGCCAACGCATGAAGTTCCGGTGTCCAATCGATCAAGTCAGCTTCGCTGAAGCCTTGTCGATCGAAAGGCGCTGGATGAGTCGGAAAGGGTTGAGTAGGAGAGTACCATTCGCCTGGCACATCTCCCGCAGGAACAGGGCGTTCTACAATAGGCCAGATGGGCTCGCCAGTTAGTCTGTCGAAGGCATAGACCCAGGCTTGTTTAGTCACCGACATCACTACTTTGCGGCCGTTGGGCAAATCAACAAGTATCGGGGCAGAGGGTACATCCCAGTCCCAGACGTCATGGTGGATAAACTGAAAGTGCCATTGGCGCTCACCAGTTTGGACATCCAGTGCAACTATTCCGCTGGAAAACAGATTGGCACCGTGCCGGTCGCCGCCATAGTAGTCGCCGGTGGGATCTTCTATCCCCAGATAGACATGACCCAGTTCAGGGTCGCCGGAGATGGGCGCCCAGACACCGGAATTGCCGGTAATATCGTTGCCTGTGAGCCAGGACTCAAACCCGACTTCTCCCCGTTCCGGAATGGTATGAAAGGTCCAAAGATGCTCGCCGGTGCGTGCATCATAGCCGCGTATATCGCCCTTGGTGTTGAACTTAGACCGTGGCCGCCCACCTGTCCTGTGTGCTGCCCCGACAATAATGACGTCATTCATAACCAGGGGTGGATTGGAAATGCCGATATCGGGGTATGGATATCTGGGATCATCGGCATTTCTGAGGCCAACAAATAAATCTACAATACCGTTATCGCCAAAGCTCGGGTCCGGAATACCGGTTTTAGCATCCAGTGAAACAAGTTGGTAACCAGGGGTAACGTCGATAACTCGCGCCGTATCACCATCGCGCCAGAAGGCTACTCCGCGGCCGGCCCCCTTGCGCGGGGCTTCATCGAATCGATCACCTTCCTGTGGTCTCCACAGCCATAGTACTTGACCGCTCGTGGCGTCCAGTGCCACGACGTTTCGAGTGCTGGCTACATTCGCGTATAAAACCCCGTCAATTTCAATCGGCGTTGACGGGTTGTTGAAATCGAGAATGGGCCCAAAATGCGCCGAGGAAAAACGCCAGGCTATCTCAACTTCTCCAACGTTGTCTGCGTTTATCTGGTCCAGCGGCGAGTAGCGCTGAGCCGCGCTACCACCATGGATATTCGGCCAGTCCCCCTGGTCCACGCTGGTACCGCTCTGGCTCAGTGCCAATGGCGCACAGACAAGTGCACCCATGGCTAAAATGAATGGTGTAATCAGGCGTTTTGTTATTATCATTTAAGACTCTCTTGATTCCACTTGATAGTGTTCTAAGGCTAAGTATCTCCTGAGAATAAGACGCACGACTCGGACCTGATCGATCCCCGTCTTGGCTCAGGCCAAAATGCCCGGTATGATATTCCCACCGATATCCGTCAGGCGGAAGTTGCGGCCCTGAAACGGGGTTGTCAACTTCATGTGGTCGATGCCCATCAGGTGCAGCATCGTGGCGTGCAGGTCATGGATGTGCACTGGGTCTTTGACGATGTTGTAGGCGAAGTCATCGGTCTCGCCGTAGGTAGTGCCCGCTTTGATGCCGCCACCCGCCATCCAGACTGTGAAAGCATGGGGATGGTGATCACGCCCGAAGGTCTCCGGGGTGATCTTGCCCTGGGAAAATACAGTGCGTCCGAACTCACCACCCCACAAGACCAGCGTATCGTCCAGCATCCCACGTTCCTTCAGATCCTGGATCAACGCCGCTTGCGGCTGGTCAACGTCCTTGGACTGAACCTCGATGCCCTCCGGGAGTTTTAGGTGGTGGTCCCACCCCCGGTGGAAGATCTCGATAAAGCGTACATCGCGTTCCGCCAGTCGCCGGGCGAGTAGACAGTTGGCCGCGAATGTACCGGGCGTTCTAGAATCGGGCCCGTACCGCTCGAAGGTGCTGTCCGGTTCATCCGACATGTCGGTCAGCTCAGGCACTGAGGCCTGCATGCGAGCGGCCAATTCATACTGGCTGATACGGGCGCTAGTCTCCGCGTCGCCGAACGCCTCGAAATCCTGCCGATTGATCGTTCCCAGAACATCCAGAAAGCGCCGCCGGGTGCTGACGTCAACGCCAGGAGGATTCGATAGATACAGAACCGGATCTCCCGTGGAGAGAAACTTGATGCCCTGATACTCGCTGGGTAGAAACCCGTTGCCCCACAGCCGGTTGGGCACATCGTTGCCACTACGGTTCGTGACCATGGAGACATAGGCCGGCAGGTCGCTATTCATGCTCCCGAGCCCGTAAGAGGCCCAGGCGCCGATGCTGGGCCGGCCCGCCAGCTGGTGGCCCGTCTGGAAGAAGGTGATGGCAGGGTCGTGATTGATCTGGTCGCCGTGTAGCGACTTGATGAAGCAGATGTCGTCGGCCACCTTGGCGGTATGCGGCATCAGCTCGCTGAGCCACGCCCCTGACTCGCCATGCTGCGCGAACTTGTACCGGGACGGAACGATGGGGAAACCTTCTTGCGAAGCCGTCATGTTGGAAATCCGACCGTCGCCCCTGACTGACGGCGGCAGATCGGTCCCGGCAAGGTCCACGAGGTTCGGTTTGTAGTCAAACAGCTCATGCTGCGACGGCCCGCCCACCATGAATAGATGGATGACTCGTTTGGCCTTGGGCGTGAAATGCGGCAATCCAGGGAGCCCACCGATCGATTCCTGACCGGTAGCTGGCGACTGGGCCAGGAGATGGCCATTGAACTGTGTCGCCAGGGCGGTGGCACCGAGCCCGGCGCCCGAGCGCTGGAGAAACTTGCGCCGGGATAGTCGTTTCTGAAGGTCAGAGTCTGGCTTCATCATCTATTCCTCATCTATTCCTTGTTGATGGTTCTGTCGAGGTTCAGGATCACGTTTGCCATCATTGTGTAGGAGGCCAACTCTGTAATATCCAAGGTCTCGTCGCGCGGGCTTTCCCCCATGCTGACGAGATCCAGAGCCGCCTGGCGGTCGGCCCGGTAGTGGTCCAGGTTCTGGTGGAAGTTATCTACCAGAGCCGCTTCCGCTTCGGGTTGGGGTGGCTGCGATGTGGCCAGGCGGTAGGCGTAAGAGAGCCGCTGTTCCAGCGTCGAGCCCCCTTCGGTCATCATGCGTTGCGCCAGCCCGCGCGCCGCCTCGACATAAGTGACATCGTTCATCAAGGTCAGGGCTTGCAGGGGCGTATTGGTTCGTTCCGCGCGCACGTTTGTCACCTCGCGTGTCGAATGATCAAACGTCAGCATCTCAGGTGGCCCCAGCGTTCGCCTCCAGTATGTGTAAAGGCTGCGGCGGTACAGGTCGTCTCCTTCAGACTGCGGGTAGCTCTCGCCAGCCTGGGCCCACAGGCCCTCCGGCTGATACGGATAGACCGGAGGCCCTCCGACCCTGTCGACAAGCAGCCCGCCGAGTGAGAGCGCCTGATCTCGGATCATCTGTGCCGGCAGCCGGACCCGTGGTCCACGAGCCAGCAGGCGATTCTCGGGGTCTTGCTCTTGCAGTGCCGGTGAGGCCACCGACAATTGTCGGTAGGTGGCGCTCGTCACGATCAACCGCTGCATCGCTTTGACGTCCCAACCGGAATCGATGAAGGTCATCGCCAGCCAATCCAGCAGTTCAGGATGGCTCGGGAACTCCCCTTGCGTCCCGAAGTTCTCGGTGGATTTGACCAGGCCAGCCCCGAAATATATCTGCCAGAAGCGGTTCACGGTGACCCGGGAGGTCAGCGGATGTTCGGGGTCGACAAGCCAGCGGGCAAACGCCAGGCGATTGTTCTCTTGATTCACAGGAAGAGGAGGCAACGCCGCCGGTACGCCGGGGCTCACCGGCTCGCCGTGAGCGTCGTACGCCCCGCGTAACAGATCAAAGGTTTGGCGCCGCGGCTCCATCTCATCCATCACCATGACGGTCGGGAAGCTGTCCCAGAGTCCTGCGCGCTGGCGCTCAAGGTCGGTGACCTGACGGAAGGCCGCCTGGATTGGTTGAGCGGCGTACTGGTCGAGAAAGGCGAGCCGCAGTTTTTCGGATTGCCCGGCAGTACGATTGGCCGCCGTGAACCTCGCAATCTCACTCAGCGATTCTTCGGTCGCCACGACAGCCGCTTGGACAGGGGTCAAGGCAGACATGTAGATTCTGACGTCGTCGATCTGGCCTTGAAAACGAGGTCTCGAGCCCGCGATCTGAACGGCACCGCTGGCTCCAATGCGCAGCGGCTCACCCACCCGCATATCGTTATTGATCCCGTCAAGCAAGGTCGTGAGCGCTTGCGGCTGGCCGTTGACATAGATCTGGAATCCGGCTGGTACTCTGTTACCGTCATAGGTCACAAGCACGTGCTGCCATTCGTCGAGCGGCAGCGCATCCCGGGTTTCCACACGCAACCCGTCTTCCAGGAAGCGATAGGACAGGTTGACCTGAACCTTCCCGTCCTCGAGGTACAGCCCCCATCCTTGTTCACCGTCGTCGCCGATCCGCGCTCGCGACACAATCACGCCGTCAGCCGCCGTAGGATTGATCCAGGCGGACATTGTCCACGGGTCGTCGTAGTTGAAATTCGCGATGTCACCGGCGTCAATGAAACGCTGGCCGTCGAAGCTGAACGCCTCTCCGAGCGGACCGCCCACAAAGTGCGGTTGGCCGTCTTTTAACGTGACTTGCACCGGGAAGGTGACGGCCTCAGATTCATTGGTTCTGACGTAAGTTGGTTGTTGCACGTTGGACACGACTCGGTGAATTAGCGGCTCACCGGTAAAGACACCCGCGATGTCGCCGTCGAGCGGGTAATGGGCCAGAAGTTTGTCGCGCAAGATCCAGTCGACTGACCCGGCTTCAAGTAGCGAGTCTTCCCACTGCTTCTGCGCATCGGTCGCTTCAGTATCGAGGTTCGCGAACGCTTGCCGCGCTGCGCTGATCTCGACATCGAGCTCGGCCAACTCGGCGAACTGTTCAGTGGTCGGGGCCGTGACCACGGGTGGCGAATTACCATACTTGAACGCTTTACCGCGCTCAGAAATGTTGTTGAAGTACCCGTTCATCTGGTAAAACTCACGCCGCGTAATAGGGTCGAACTTGTGGTCGTGGCACCGCGCGCAACCGAGGGTCAAGCCCAGCCACACTGTGCCTGTCGTCGCAACGCGATCGACTGCATTCTCCACCAGGAACTCCGCTTTGATGATGCCGCCTTCGGCGTTCTGGGCATGGTTCCGGTTGAAGCCGGTGGCGATTCGTTGGTCGAGCGTGGCATCCGGAAGCAGGTCGCCGGCGATCTGCTCGATGGTGAACCGATCGAACGGCATATTGTCGTTGTAGGCGCCGACCACCCAGTCGCGCCACCGCCACATCGACCGCTCGGAGTCCCCAAGATATCCGCTGGAATCAGCATAGCGGGCGCCGTCCAACCACTCCGCAGCCATCCGTTCACCGTATCTCGATGATTGCAACAGCCGATCGACGTGGTTCTCGTAGGCGTCGGGCGAATCGTCACTGAGGACCGCGGTAATCTGGGCCGGTGTCGGTGGTAACCCGGTCAGATCGAGCGTGACGCGGCGAATCAACGTAGGGAGATCGGCCTCGGGAGAGGGCGACATGCCCGCCCGGTCGAGTCGGGAAAGGACGAAGTTGTCGATCGAGTTGTGTAGCCATTCGCTGTCATTGACGGTTGGCGGCGCTGAGCGTTTCGGCGCAATGAACGACCAGTGCAACTGCCACTCGGCGCCTTGATCGATCCACAGACGCAGCGTCTCCACCTCGGCATCGGTTAGCGCGGCGTCGTTGTCTATATCCGGTATCACGCCACCCCCCGAAGCCCACTCCCAGGGCATCCGGATCCCGGGATTGCTGTCCGTAATCCGGTGAATCAGCGGGCTCTGAGCCGCATTCCCCGCAATGATGACTGGACCACCGAATTCACCTCGATCGCCGAAGGGCCCTTCTTGCACGTCAAATCGAAGCCCGCGTTGCCGCGTCCCCCCATCCGGCCCGTGACAACTGAAACATTTCTCCGCGAGGATCGGACGCACTTCGCGAGCAAAATCGACCTTGCGTTCGGTGCCGTCAGCCGCGAGAAGATTAAAGGACAAAGACGCACCAAGCGCGAATGCCAGCACGGCTACGAAGAGCCGAAAACGAACGGGAGTAGCATTCATAATATTCCTCACATCGTGAATAGGTAGATTAAATGCTTCCGTTATGAACTGCTGAAGCGGCCTCACTCACTTTTTTTCAACTATAAAGCCAATTTTATACAATTGAATACAGGTTTGCAAGATTATTACTGAGCCGGTCCTGTTCGCTGAAACTAGTCGTTCTCAGCTAAAGAGCGTTCTTCTTTTTCTTTTCGATCTGCTAGTAATTGCTCATAGCCATCCTCATCGAGGTGAGTCAACGCGAGCCACGCATGAGACATTTCATCCGTTGTTCTCTCGCCGCCGTATACCACCTGATCAGGGTCTGGGTTGTTTGGATTGTCGGCTGTATTGTCATACCACTGCTTTAGAACTAAGACAGCTCCAGCGGGTATTAGAGGCGCACTCTCAGGGCCATAAATATGATTATGATGCCAAATAGCGCTCCAGTTTGAAATCTGGCTTATCGCTTCCGTACGTCCAGTCTCAGGATAAAAGATTTCAATTGACGCAGCGCTCAAACGCAGGTGACCATGTGGCTGGTAACTGTCAATACGAATCGGATGATCGAAGGAATGAAAACCTTGAGTCATGCCGTATCCATTGGGAGGTACGATCATATTCAGAATCAAGTTACTGGCGTCGCGTTCTCCCTCAAATCCAAGGTTGTACCGAACCAAATCTTGCTTGTAGAGATTATCTGCTGATTCATATCCTTCTTCATGAAACCAGAGGCCGAGCTCTACTACATTATCTTCAATCATCTCTCCTTCAGCCGTTGCGCCTATTCCACCAGGAAACGCATGTATACTCCACCGAACCTCCGATTCAGCAGGAAAAGTGCGGCAAACGCCATCGGGAACCATTTCTCCCCACTTCCCCATAGCGTACTCAGTAATCATCCCGTAACGCTCTCGCTCTCCATCACTATTGACAATGTCTGCATAAGCGTTAGCGTGATGCACCACGGCGCGAGCATCGCCTCGAGGCTTCATTTGGACAGCTTTAATACAGCGGTCAGCGACCATACCACTTGGAACATAATGGGTACTGATAAGATCATTGCCATTTGCAGGGACATCCATAGATTCCGAGAGCACTATAAGATCAGGCTGACCCAATTGCGCCGCGAAGTTCCAATCGTTGGGGCCCTTCATTTCCGGTCGAGGGGGTTCTTTTTCAAGATCACCCAATGGGGCTCCAGCATCAACCCAAGCCACTATCTTGTCTATTTCTTCTTGATTCAAGCGCCAGTCGCCTAAAAGGTCTTGGACACCAATGCCATGGTCATAGGCATAAGGAGGCATTTCGCGCGACGCCACCTTCAATTGAATCAATGGCGCCCATGGAAGAACCTGCTCGTATGATTCGAATTGCATTGGGCCAATGCCACCCTCTTGATGACAAACGACGCAGTTTTCATTGATGATCCGACCAATTTCCCCGTTGTAAACCAGCTCATCACTTGATTGAGCGATCGACGCAGTGCTAATGCACAGGAGAGCTAAACTGAGTACATTCCTGGTTAATCTCATGGTTTTTATCCATTTATAGATAGTGTAGGAGCATTTAAATCAGTAGCGTCAAAGTGTACACTGCTTTTTTATTTAATTGTATAAAATGACCTATTAGTTGTTAATAGGTCAAGTCTAAATATCCCCGTATCAGAAATTCACTAAGCCTTGGAGGTTCAAATGAACCGCAGAGCACTCTCCAAACTATTAGTAGTAGCAGTCAGTGTATTGCTTGCTCCCCTACTACTTGCCCAGAACGAAGACTATAGCCGGCCATTTCCGGGACACCGTGTGATTGGCAATCTCTACTCAGTAGGAACCTACGACCTCGGCGTTTTCCTCATTACTTCGGAAGCGGGGCATATCCTGATAAATACCGGATTAGATGGCTCGACTGCCCTGATTCGCCAGAACATGCAGTCGCTTGGCTTTCGCCTTGAAGACATACAAATTCTGCTGACCATGCAGGCACACTGGGACCACACCGAGGCACTGGCCGAGATAAAGAGCATCACCGGTGCAGAGATGTGGGCCACTGCCAAAGACGCTCGGGTGTTAGAAGACGGTGGATTCAGCGACGCACAATTTGGTGGTTCTGAGTCATTCAAACCGGTGCAGGTCGACAAGATTATCAAGCAAGGGGATCTGATCGACCTGGGCAATATCCGGCTGACGGTACACGATCATCCCGGACATACGGAAGGCAGTTCCAGCTATTCAATGGAAGTCAATGAGAATGGTCGGGACTATGCCGTGGTTATTGCCAACATGGGTTCCATTAATCCTGGCAAGCAACTGGTAGTCGATCCGACTTACCCTGGTGTAGCTGATGACTTCGCCTCGACATATCTGAAACAGAAGGCCATGCAGGTTGACGTATGGGTTGCTGCTCATGCCTCGCAATATGGTCTGCACGATAAATACCGGGCTGGGCAGGAATATAGCCCCGACACATTTGTCGATCCAGATGGATTTCTCAAGACGGTGGAACGATACGAACGACTATATATGGAGCAGGTGTCCCAAGAGCGGCGGACTGAATGAATGCTATCTCCATCCAGGTCTATGCCCCTCTGAAAAACATTTCGTGTTAATAGGGGCTCAGAGGGATTATTTTAATGACTAATTGCTCCTTGAACATTACCAGCATCCAGTGTAAGTTCAGTATTCAATTGTATAAAGAAGCGTTACCGTTGCTAGTAAGTTACATCCAAATTTGCCTGAATCAGAAAATCACTTAGCCTTGGAGGTTCAAATGAACCACAGAGCACTCACTAAACTATTAATAGTAGGAGCAGTCAGCGTATTGATTGCTCCCCTGCTACTTGCCCAGTCCGATGAGTTTCCTCGTACTGAGTATGGCCACCCTGATTTGCAGGGTACATACACGTTCCGAACAATCACGCCCTTGAATCGACCCAAGGAATTAGAAGACCTGGAGGTACTCACTCCTGAACAAGCGAAGGACTGGGAAGAGTTTGAGAATCGTCGCCAGAACCGTGACCTGATTGACGACTCGGTAGGCGGCGCGGGTTATGCACCGGGTGTAGGGTCCTACAACAACTTCTGGTATGAGCGAGGTGATCAAACCATCGCCGATCGCCGTACTTCTCTGATCTACGATCCGCCCAATGGCAGAATTCCGCCGGTCAATGCCGTCGGTCAGGAGCGCAGAGCAGAATTTGATCAGATGGTTTTTGAGTATGCCGGCCCAGAAGCTTTCCCGGCAGATGTCCGTTGCCTGGTGGGATATAATGCCGGCCCGCCAATGGTCCCCAGCGGCTACAATAACAATATACAGCTCATTCAAACCGAGGACCATATCGTCATCTTGAATGAAATGGTCCACACGGCGCGGATAATCAGACTGGATAGCGAGCACCACACCAGACAGCTGAAGTGGGAGGGGGATTCCATCGCCTATTGGGAAGGTGAGACCCTGGTTGTCCATACCCAGAATTACTATCACGACTATGAAACCAGGCTGGGCATGTCTCATCAGGCTCAGATAACCGAACACTTCACCCGAATCGATGCGGATACCTTGGAATACGATTTTACCGTTGAAGATCCACTGTCCTGGGATCAGACCTGGTCTGCAAAACTCCCGATGCAAAGTACCGCCGATCCGCTGTATGAATTTGCTTGTCATGAGGGCAATTACGGCCTGGTAGGCATTCTGGCGGGCACGAGACGCTACGAATCCATGGGTTTAAACAGCGATGGCACTCCCATGTCAGCCACCGGTACCGTTGATACTAAAGAGAATTAGTATAAAGGGGGAGTAAGCCAACGGAGTTTATCTCTGGATGCCTCAACGAAGAAGGCGTCGACTTATCGAGTATAAAAGGGACAGACGAAATAGAATTTAATCCCTGCGCGCCCTTCTTACTTCTTTAACACCCAATGCTGGAAGCTTCTGCTTCACGCATGGTGCGCTCCGCCGCATAGGGCAATATAACGAGATAATAGGAGAAGGAGAAAAAACCGATCGTGAACAGATCTCGCCATTTCGCCATCTATCAAAGTATTCCCGTCCTGGCGCTAGTCTGGTTAGCCAGTGCAGGGTCAGCCTACGCTCAGGCGGTTAATCCTCTGCAGTCAGATCCACGGGCTGCACTGGCCGGCGGCACTATCTTCAGAGCGCAATGCGCAACCTGCCATGGTGCTGATGCCAAAGGACTTGAGACGATTGATGCACCCGACCTGACGTTGATCTGGACCCGCAGCGGATCTACCGAGGAGTCGGTGTTTCGAACTATCCGTGAAGGCATAGCAGGGAGTATTATGCCACCCCATGGTTTCCCTGATGCAGAAGTCTGGATGTTGGTGTCCTATTTGCGCAGTGTTGCAGTAGAGGGAACCACTGATAGGATCGCTGGAAACACCGAACGCGGTGCCGGATTGTTCAATGACAATTGCTCTCGTTGCCACCGTGTGGACGGAACCGGCGGTAGTCTCGGACCAGACCTCTCCAACATTACCCGCCGACGCCCCTTGGATGCCTTGTTCGTCTCTGTCAGAAACCCCAGTGCCAGTATTGCCCGCCGCTACAAACCAGTCGCTTTTCTCACTGCTGAGAATGAGCGGGTACAGGGAACAATTAAGAGCGAAGATGCGTTTTCACTGCAGGTAATGGACAGCAATCAGATATTAAGAGGATTCACAAAAACTGAACTAACAGATCTGACTCGAGATGGGCAATCACTGATGCCCGCGTTTGAAGTGAACATGTTGAGTGAATCTGAGCTTAACGACATATTGACCTATCTGCAGTCAAACCATGACCGCTGATCATCGAATCAAGAGATGAATTAAAAAATGAAAAAACCATCGATTAGAGTTTTAGTCTTTGTTGGCACACTTGTCTCCAGCCTGTCCCTCAGTTGGTCAAGCATTGCGAATGCTCAAGACCTAGACGGACCGAGCTTTGAGGACATACTCGACGGATTCAGCGACCCTTCTCGCTGGCTAACCTATTCTGGGGACTACAGCGGCACCCGGCATAGTCCACTGAGCCAGATTACGCCCGATAATGTCGATCAGCTGCGCCCGGTATGGACCTTTCAGACCGGAACCACCACCCGAGGTCGTGGATTTGAGACCACACCGCTGGTGGATAATGGTGTACTCTATGTCACCGGCTCCAACAACTATGCCTGGGCTATCGATGCCAGGACTGGCCGCGCGTTCTGGCAATATCGTCGCAACCTTCCCAATGATCTGACTTATGGCGCAAGCGCCCCGGTAAATCGGGGATTCGGCATGTTGGGCAATCAGTTGTTCATGTTGACTTTGGATGCTCATTTGATGTCATTCGATCGCCGCACAGGTGATGTGTTGTGGGAGCGGGAATTGGCGGATTACCAGGTAGGATACTCGGCTACGATGGCGCCTCTGGTGCTTGATAATAAAGTCATCGTCGGCATCTCCGGCGGTGAATACCAAACCAGAGGATTCATCGACGCGTTCGATCCGGTGTCAGGAGAACGCCTCTGGCGTTTCAATACCATACCTGGTCCAGGCGAGCCGGGCAGCGAAACCTGGCCCGACGATCCTGCCATCCTGGCTACAGGGGGAGGCGGGGCCTGGATGAATGGCAGTTACGATGCCGATCTCAATCTTATTTACTGGGGCGTGGGTAATCCGAACCCTGATTACTTCGCTGAGAATCGACCCGGAGACAACCTGTACAGTAATTCCATTGTTGCTCTGGATGCCAACTCCGGTGAGTTGCGCTGGCACTATCAATTCACACCTCACGATATCAACGACTGGGATGCCAACCATGTACCGGTGCTCGCGAATATTCAGTGGCAGGGCGAGCCGCGTCGTGTTGCCATGGTAGGTAATCGCAATGGCTTCTTTTACGTGCTCGATCGCGTCACGGGTGAACTGTTACTGGGTAAACCCTTTACCGCGACAACCTGGGCAAGGGAAATAGGAGCGGATGGCCGGCCCATTGTGCTTAACGATGGCAGCCAGGGTTGTCTACCCGACCCCTGGGGCTCTACAAATTTTTATCCCCCTTCATTCTACCCTGATCTCGATTTATTCATACTCACAGCCCGGGAAACTTGCGCCACGTATGTTCCCGAGGAGCCTGCCAATACTCGAGGCCTGTCCAACAACGGTGGTACGGTGTTTATCGATGAGGAGCAGGGCTATGGAGCACTGCGCGCACTCGACATTCATACTGGCGAATTAGAATGGGAGTTTACCTACCCATCGCCAACTTTCGGAGGTGTCATGACCACTGCATCGGGGCTGGTTTTTGCAGGAGATCATGAGGGCAACTTCATGGCATTCAACGCAGAAAACGGGGAAAACCTGTGGCACTACCAGACCGGATCCCGAATCTGGGGAGCGGCCGCTATGACGTTCATGCTCGATGGTCTTCAGTACGTGCTTATCCCATCGGGAACTACTCTTACGGCGTTTGCCCTGCCAAACCCTTAAAAGTCTCTGGATTCGCGGCTTTCGCCGCGGTTTCAGATGGCCCGAAGCTAGTGCCGATATCTATCCCCGGCTTGCCCTCACCAGCGAGTGGGATACCGCAGCGGCCCACGCGGTGCTATCTGCAGCTTTCAAGAGAATTAGCATTTTATCGAAGACACCCGTATCTTTTTATAGGTACATATTTGATCTACTCTACGGAGACGGGCAGCAGCTCGCCACAGGAACTTGAAAATGACAAGAAAACTTCTAAGAGCTACCGGATTCATGCTGAGCCTGCTCTGTAGCAATGTAGTATTTGCTCAGTACCTCGGGATCGCCTCACCTCAAAGTGTCGGCATGTCCGGCAGCAGACTCGATGCCGCGACCGAACGCCTGCAACAACATATTAATGAAGGTGATATCGCTGGGGTTGTGGCTGCGGTGGCCAGAGACGGCAAGATCGTCTACTTCGAATCTTTGGGCAATCTGAATATCGAACAGGCCATACCGATGCAGGAAGATGCCCTGTTTCGGATGTATTCGATGACAAGACAAATTACCAGTGTCGCCGCCATGATTTTGTATGAACAAGGCAAGTTTCAGTTTGATGACCCTGTAAAAATGTATCTTCCCGAGTTTTCCGAACAGAAGGTGCTCATCGATGCTGGCAGCACTGACCTGAACCAGACCAGGGATAGAATGGGAGACATGACCATTGCTCACTTGCTTACCCATACGTCGGGTTTGGGCAGCAGGAGCTCGAGGCTGTATCAAGAGAACAATGTTAGAGACCGTAACATTTCACTTGACCAGATGGTTAAAAACGCAGCAAGTGTCCCACTTTTTCATGATCCCGGTACTCAATTTCGCTATGGTATTCATGCCACAATAGTAGGTAAACTGATCGAGGTCTGGTCAGGCCAGCCTTTTGAGGAATTTCTCAATGAGCAACTACTTGACCCACTACAAATGGATGGCACGATGTTCTGGGCGTCGGGAGATGATGCCGAGCGATTAGCTGTTGTTTATCGACCCACGAACGGCCGCTTACTTCCCTATCAGATAGAAAGCTTTCCTTTTACTGCTCGACCACGCCTGATAGAAGGCGGGGTTGGGATGCTCTCTACAGTCATGGACTACATGCATTTCTCGCAGATGATTCTGAACGGCGGAGTGTTTAATGACAATCGTGTTCTGCAGGAAGCGACAGTTGAGCTGATGTTCCAGAATGCGGTGCCAGAGCAGGCGATGCCAATTGGCTCTTCCGGGTACTGGTTAGGGTCGGGATGGACGCTTGGTGGCTTTAACCTGGTGATGGATTCCTCAGCCTATAACTTTCCAGTTTCAGCAGGCACCGTCTGGTGGGATGGTTCTGCGGGAACGCGTTATTTAATCGACCCGGCACAAAATACTATCATCGTGATCATGGCCCAGGTCTCGCCTTCCAGCGGCGGCGGCTTTCGGGAGAATTTTTCCCGTCTGGTGGATGCGGCGATTATCGAGCGCCGCTAGGTCAGGACTCCATCAACCTCGGCTCTAACTCGCCTTAATGTTTTCCAACTTATTGAAATTCGAACAAAAAATACTTTTGTAACCGCGCCTGGATTTCAGCGTCTAAGAAATACAGAACTAACAATCTGCGCTCTATTAGTGCCTCTTAATGCCTGGCACAATTTCACTGCCAGAACAGAAAAATTCACCCCCTGTTTCGAAATCAGAAGACGGTGGCAGAGAGCAATAGTTAACCAGCCAATTCTTGTTCTCGCTGACGAACCAACGGGTAATTAGCCGCTGAAGGTAAATCCCTGCCTGACCATGTCCAGCAGGAGTTCACTGACGTCCTCAAATGCGGTCTTCGTCTTTAGTGTCTGCTTTCGGCCAAATAAAAGGGGGCGATCACTGATCGCCCCCCACTTTGCACTTTGCATCCTCAATCTGGTGTAAACCAGGGTTCGGTGCCTAGAAATTCAAGCTCAAACGACCGTAGTAATACGCCCCCTGCCAATCCAATCCGTTAAGGTCGGAATACACACGGCCACAGCAGTAGTCGCCGAGCGCGGGATCAACTTTATCAGGGTATTCGTCAAAGAGGTTCCTGGCGCCAAGCGACAGACTGATATTATCGCTGAAACGATACTGGCCTTCGAGATCGGTGTACCAGACTGCATCGAAGGTCTGGACCGCAGTGCCGCTCCGGGAGTCTTCGGACTCGCCATAGTAGCTCAACCGTCCGATCAGCAAGAGCCGATCGAATTGGTGGCGTGCTGTGAACACACCGCGCATGTTTGGCTCGATGTTCTCGAAGTCAAACCGGTCCTCGGCGTTTATGAAGCCGCTGTACTGGCTTAGAGGGCTGTCAAACTTGACCTCGGTGTAGTTGAATGCAGCGCTCACGGTAGTAACGCCCGCGTCGCCCCAATCAATCGGTCTGGTCACCACGATGTCCACTCCCTTATTGATGGTATCGAAGGCACTCTGGAAAGACCTCACCCCGCCCAATTGGGCGGCGAAGCTCACGCCGGCGGACTGAAGGGCGAGAAAGTTATCATACCCTTCGCCCGCTGTCGGATCAGTGGACACGGGCCTAAAGCTTTGTAAATAGGTGCGGTCTTGAATATCAATTCGGAAGAAATCCACCGTCAGGTCGGTATCACCCAGTTCTGCGGTGAAACCAATCGTGTAGTTGTCCGCCAGCTCGGGCTTGAGCGGATCAAAGCCTAGCGCCGCGCCAACCGGGCCGCCGGCCGGGAATGTACCGGTTTCGATCGGCTCGCCGAAAGGCAGTCTAGTAGACACGTTGGTGGTACCCTGCTGACCCGGCGTCGGAGCGCGGAAAGAGGTGCCTAGCGAGGCGCGAATGCCAAAGGTGTCGGTCACATCCAGCTTGCCCGCGACTTTCCAGACCAGTTCCGAGCCAAAGTCGTCGTAGTCCTCGTAACGCAACGCCCCCTGCAGGAACAGGTTGTCGCTCACATTCCCGCTGAGGTCGCCATAAGCCGCATAGGATGTACGATCATAGGTGTCCGCGAACATTGGGTTTCTGCCGGGAAAACCGTTGGAGCCCACACCCACCGTCCGATACACCGCATCGGAACTGTTGGCGCAATCCAGGCTGGAGCCGTTGCCGATCACGGCCGTGCCGGCGGCCGTGGCGCTGCCGTCGTCATTACAGAAGCCAAAAGGATCTTGTACTGCGTAAGGACCGACGCGACTGGAATCTGGGTCGCCTGCCCCCAAGTCATAGGATTCGTCCATCCAACTTGCGCCAAATGCGAACAGTGCGCCGGATTCGAGTTCATAGGTGAAGTCCGCCTGCAACTGGGTTTCCTCGTTGGTCAGGTCGCCGAGACTGAACCGAGTGGGAGATGCCCGCCCCATGGAGGGGTTAATGGTGCGATTGAGCGTGTAATCGACTTCGCTTTCTCCCATGCGGGCGCTGAAGTCATAGCTCACACCGTTGCCCCATTCGCCTCGCAGGCCAGCGACCAGCGACATATCTTTCACATCACCAAAGAGGTTTGGGGTGAAGCCGCCGGGCCACATCTCCAATGGATTATAGATGCCTCCGTCGGATTCGCGTATATCCTCGAGGGTGCCGTTGTACGGGAAACGATTGAAGAAAGTCTTATCGCTCTCGCCGTCGGAATAATTACCGAACGCATACAGCTCGCTGCCGCCGTCCAGATCAATGCCTGCATTGAAGAACACGCGGAAGGCTTCATGATTCGGCCGGCCCCATCTCTGGTTGGTATCCCAACCGGGATTGGCCGCATTAGCAAACCACAGCGCTTGAAATGCCGGGTCTTGCGCGATAGTGATTCGGTCGGTGTCGCCATTAGCGATGAATGTGTCGTAATTCCTGTGGGTAGAGTCCGGGCAGAAAGCGGTTCTACATACTTGTTCCGCACGATTGGTCCCGTCACGATCTTCATATTGAGCCGAAATGCTGATGAATCCGTTATCAGTCAACGGCAGTCCGATGTTGCCAGAAATAGTGGTGGACTCACCGTCGCCTTCGCTGAACTCACCGAAGTCAACGGAAAGGCTGCCGCCTTCCCGGTTGTCCTTGAGTATGAAATTGATTACGCCGGCGATAGCGTCGGAACCATACTGGGCCGCCGCGCCATCCCGCAATACTTCTATGGTGCCGATTGCCGCGGCTGGAATCGTGGACATATCCACGGCTTGAGCGCCCGAGCCCACAAGCGCGACAAGAGGGGAGCGATGACGCCGCTTCGAGTTGACAAGCACGAGGGTCTTGTCGCTAGGCATGCCGCGCAACTGCGCCGGACGAATGAACTCTTCGCCATCGCTGTTGGATTGCCTAACGCTGAATGAGGGCACCAGCGTCCTGAGGATGTCGTTGGTGTCGGTATACGAAACCGCCTCAATATCTGCAGTGCTGAATACATCAATAGGCACTGGCGAATCGGATACGGTTCGTGGCCGGCCACGGGAACCGGTAACGACGATTTGTTCGATCTCGGGCGCGTCTTGCTGTGCCAGTGCAACTGGCGCGTATCCCGCGGGAGCCAATAGTGCCAGCGCTATCGCGGGCGATAATAGCCTGTTTATCTTGCTTTTTTTTAACATCTGCATACCCCTTGAAAATGATTGATCTTGTAGTTTTCTTGACCGCTCCAATAGCTCGCGATGCTACAACGTTGCATGTGATGAAGGTCGCCTTATAATTTACATGAGATGCATTACTCGTACTCATCACTCACAAAATGTAATTTATACAATTGAATATTAGCTTGCAAGATATATTTGAGGAATATCCAAAAAAAATGACCTGTAAAACACAAAAGTAGCTTATTTCGCCGCCGTTAATTCCGGCGCCAGGTCTTTTCAGTGTTTGCAGAACCATAGCGCTAGTGGGAAACTTTTGGGCATACTTGCTGGAATAGTAGTCCTTTGAAGTGCTGGAATTTAGAGCATATTGGAATCATTTCGATTTCTATTTAGTCTTCGTTTTTATGAATTATTCGGCTTTGCTTTTATTATTAAATAGCAATCACAACATTTGTTTTAGGCTTGGAACAACAGATTAAAATATCATCCGGTTCTGAAAGCGCTTGGGGTTCATCGTTGTATTCGATTTCACCCTCTTTAATTTTACATAAACAAGAATGACACATACCAGACCGACAGCCAAAAGCAGGGTTCACTCCTTGAGCTTCTGCAAAATCCAAAAGACAGGAAAAAGAAGGATCCCACGTTGCCTTGACCCCTGATCCAGCAAACATCACTTCAATCGCTCCTTGGTTTTCAACCTGACTTTGAACGGATTCATTTCCCTCTTTGAGCACGCTTGCTGGACCAAAAAACTCATAATGAATACGACTGTCAGGAACACCCCAATCCAGCAAGCCATTATAAATGATTTTCATAAAGGGAGGAGGGCCACAAACGTAAAATTCAAATTCATTATGACCAAGAAGCCGTTCCAATAAACTCATCGAAAGGTATCCTGTCGAATCAAAATCTTCTCCTTGGAAATCTTCTGAGAGAGGATCACTATAAACAAAGTGAGAATGGAGATGACTCCGTTTCATAGTGAGTTTTCGAACATGATTTCTAAAGGCATGAACTTTACTATTGAGCGCTCCATGAATGAACCAAGTTTCGCGTTGGGAACCGCTCTGTACAATCGAATTCAGCATGCTGATCATAGGGGTTTGTCCAACGCCCCCGCTTAAAAGAACAACCGGCGTGTCCGCTTCGGTATTGAGAAAAAAATCACCTCGGGGTGCTTTGACTTTAAGTTCACTCCCAGCGTGGACAAAATCATGAAAATAATTTGAGCCTAACCCGGATGGAACATCAGGCAGATCCTTCGGTGAAGGTTCCCGCTTGATACTGGCGCGGTAGTATTCCGGATGAGGGCAATCGGAAAGCGTATAGGTTCGGACCACTGTTTGAGATTGACCTAGAATATCTAATTCGTAGGTCAAGAATTGTCCTGGTTTGAACTTAGCTAAAGGCTTACCGTCTTTCGGTTTCAGATAAAATGAATCGATCACACTGCTTTCTGCAACTCTTTGATCCACAATAAAATTTCTAATTCCTGCCCATGATTCTGCAAAATTCATCAGTATAAAGTTTCACTAAGTTGAATGCTTAAAAAAGAAGAAAACAGCTCTGCCCCTCTAATGTATTTAATCTCACAGAGCTATCTTGCCGTTTTACAGTTTAGCGTGACTTCCATCACACATAGGCTGTCCACCGGTTGTTTTACAACCGCAGAAGTACTCAGTTTTACTCGTTTCAGCCTTATAAGGAACAGGACTAAATTCCGTTCCTTTATGAGAACCATCACAAAAAGGCTGGCTCGCACTTTTGCCACATCGGCACCAATAATATTTTTTGCCAGCTTCTACATCCACGGGATAAGGTCCTTTTTGGGCTACAGCAGCATCTGCCATCGGTCTCTCCTTCATACCAAGGTTAAAATTGATTAATTTGCCGCCACCAGACTGGATGCTTAAACGTAGACATAAAATAGGAATCTTTTACGTGAGGAAGCGAGGGATCAAATACTAATAAATCAGCCGGTTTTAAAATTTCCTTTATATAATATTTTGCAATCGCAATATTGAATCACTGTGTGACATGGACACGCTGGTAGGCGTTACTCCAGCAGCACTGATCAAGACCATCGCTGTCGGATGCCGCCCAGTTGTCCACTCGGGCTCGAATCAAATACTCACCTGGTTCAGAAAAGGTTGCAATTACCTTGGCTGAACCAGTTCCAGAAGGTATTGCCATTCTGGCGCGCGCGGGTGGCATCAATCTCAAGGATGCCTCCCCCTGGAATGATACATCTTCTGTCGTCATGAAAGGTGCAGAAGCATGTTCAGTAAAATTTACTTCACCGGGGCCTTGATGCTTGTACCACATAACGCGCGTATTAAGTGGCTTGGCAAATAAGGGGTTTGAAGGGTCTCGCACTGACGAGTCCTGGCTCCCAACTTCCATAGTCAATTCTGAACCTACGGAAACTGTTTTTATACTAGTCGATAGGACGCCTTCTGGACCAGATCCACGATATCCCTCTTCGAACCAAATAACGGGCTGCACACTGCCCTGAGGTCGCGGGTTTCTATCAAGCTCATAAGCTGTTGAGCCGCGTTCGCCAGGCACTTTAAACTCTTCTGAGTTTCCGGTTTTGATATGCCACCAAATAGTTTCTCCATCCATAGAGGCAGGAATAGTCACAGCAAAAACGCCAGTATGCCGGCCAGGAAAATATATTTCCGGCTGCATTCCGTCCAATTGCGCTGGCTCGATGCGATTACTTTCACCCATTTCAACAGTGACATACTTTTCATTTCTATTGTGGTATCCAAATGAGACGGTAACACTTCCATCTTCATTGCCGTACCACCCTTCCATGAAAGGAATCACAGGTAAGCCTCCAGGCGGAGGTGGGCGTAAAAATCTTTGTGGTTGCTGCGCACCAGCAGATGCTGCTAGTACAAGATTTACCAGTAGCGTCAATACGGCGGTGATCACTATAGGTCTAACTGATCTCATGGACATCATTCTCTGATCTAGTGTCTGAGTTTTGGAGGTACTTTACTTCTCAGTCCTCTAATCTGTAGCTTGACCGGATGGATTCTCACTTTCGCGCTGCTCAAGAATTTCTTGATAGGTTTCATCATCAAGATGGCTAATTGCAATCCAGGAATGTGACATCTCATCTGACGTGCGTTGACCCCAGCCGACCCACTGTCGGGGATCTGGATTATTGGGGTTCGCCGCTGTGTTGTCATACCACTGTTTAGTAATCAAGATCGCACCAACAGGCAATAGTGGCGCTATATCTGTGTCATAAAGGTGGCTGTGATGCCAGGTGGCACTCCAGTTGGATATCATGCTGATCACTTCAGTTTTGCCGGTTGCTGGATAGAATATTTCCAAGGAAGCCGCGTTCATACGCAGATGCCCGTGGGGCTGAAAGCTGTCAATGCGAACAGGGTGATCAAAGGAATGAAATCCCTGGGTCATGGCTGTGCCGTGAGGAGGAATAAACAGATCGCCCTGGTCTAATTGATAAGTTTTCAGATCCTGAGTAACTTTGGCTGCGTAGCCTTTCGGGTGAAGCCAGATACCCAGCTCTACTACGTTGTCCTCAATTATTGCATTGGGTGCAATTCCGCCGAGTCCACCAGGATACATATGAATATCCCACTGAATTTTGGTACCCGCAAAAGCTGTTCGACAAACACCTTCGGGTATGACTTCGCCCCACTTACCCATGGCATACTCGGTAACCGGTTTTCGATCAACACTGCCGTCTTCGGCTATCTCGGCAAAGTAAGTGTTGGCATGGTGAACTACGGACTTGGCATCCCCCCTAGGTTTAACTTGCAGAGCTTTGATGCAACGGTTTTCGGTGAGGCCACCGTCAATAAAATGCTTATCCCACAGATCATTGCCGTTGGCAGGAATATCGATTGGCTTGGACGCAAGTACTAGATCAGGTTGTCCGAATTGAGCCGCAAAGTTCCACTCGTCAACGTCCCGCAGTATAGGAGGAGGAGGTAATTGTTCTAAATCTCCCAACGCGGAGCCCTGATCGACCCAGGCTACTATGGTGTCAATATCATCCTGAGCCAGGCGCCAATCTGCCTGTAGATCCTGCAGACCTATATCATGGTCATAGGCATAAGGAGGCATTTCTCGGTTTGCCACTTTTAACTGAATCAAAGGAGCCCAGGGGCGTACCTGCTCAAAGTTGGTCAATTGCATTGGTCCAATGCCACCCTCACGGTGGCAGACCACGCAATTCTCATTGATGATTCTGGCTACGTGGCCAGAGTAAGTTATGGGTTCAGGTGCATTCACCGATTCAGCCGCAATCACAACTCCTGCTTGGAGCCCTATAAACGTGATTACTGTGATGCCAACGCCAAGGTAAGGAATCTTGTGCCAGTTCTGCAAAATATTCACCAAGTTCTCCTGATTAATTGGGTAAGCAAAACCGTGTAAAAATCAATGCTTCTCTTTATTAGTGCTTCTTTCTTTATCTATTGCAGGTCTTTCGAATCTAACTCGATTTCTGACAAGATTACGCGCCCAGTTGCCTGGCTAAATCCAGAAAATCCGTCGCCACGTAATCAAATTCACCATCGGGAGGGATATCTACTCTTCCGCCTACACCACGTTCCAGTGGCCTGATCACAAACGCCTGGCGCATGCCAGTTCGTGCGGCAGCTCGTGAATCGCCAGTATGGGCAGAAACAAACAGAATCTGTTCTGGAGGCAGGCCCAGTAGATCAGCGTTGAACAGGTAGGCTTCCGGATCAGTCTTGTAATGCCTGGAGAGTTCTGCGGACAACACCGCGTCCCAGGGCATGCCGGCATTCTTGGCCATGTTAGTCAGCAACGATATGTTGCCATTGGAGAGTGTCGCGAGGATATACTTGGTCTTCAATCGATTGAGCCCGCCCACGGTGTCGGGCCAGGGTGACAGCCTGTGCCAGGCCTTGTTGAAGTGGTCCAGCTCTGCCTCGCTCATGCCTTCCAGCTTATATTCCGCTACCAGCTCATTCAGAGCCATTCGATGCAGGGCATCGACCTTGGTCCAGGGTAATTCACCGTTACGCACACGCTCCGTCCCAAGACTGTAGCCCGAGCGCCAGCGGTCGGCAAATTCTGCCCAATCGACATCATAGCCTTTCCTGGCGGCCAGTAACTGACCTTCCCTGATAATGGAAGAACGCCAATCGACGACGGTGCCGAAGACATCGAAACAAAGCGCCTTGACACTATCAGCGACACTGGTTTGAGCCGAAGCCGAATTAATCGGCAATGAAGCAAAGCCGAGCCCGGCCGGTAAAATAGCCATGCTTCTAAAAAAGCGTCTACGGCTTTCCAGGATTTCTGTCTGTGAAGTGATTTCGGAACGTTTAGTCATCGCACTCAGTTCTCTGTTAGTCTTTTATAGATTCAATATGCTTAGCACGGTAGCATAGCTTTTTGTTTACTAGTCGTTTGCAGCTTAAGATGCTTTTTCTTTTGCTTGAGGATTTGAAGCCCCAGAGACAATCTCCCAGAAGCCTTTAAATGGTCTTACATATAGCTTCCAAACAGTATCTAAAACCTCTTCTTCTTTTTGATTGGTCAAGCCATAAGAAATCTTATCCAATCCATCCCATTTGCCCTTAGGAATGTAAAGAGTTCCACCCCACCAATCCCACAAAGCAAAGAAAGAACCATAGTTTTTATCAAAATGTTTTGGTTCTTTACTATGATGTATATGATGTTGGCCGGGGCTTATCATAAAATGTTCGATTGTTTTACCAAAAGATATCCAGATATGAGAATGCCTTAAATTTGCAAATGTCATATAAGCGATATAAACCCCTACATTGACCCCCGCGATCGTTATAACGCTTTCAATAGTTGGATAGAAATAAAGGAAAATACCGGATGCGAGGCCTACACCAACTGATCTGCAACCGACATTCCAAAACATATCAACAGGGTGTGCACGATAAACTGTTGCCGGGGTTAACACTTCTGCAGAGTGGTGAACTTTATGAAACTCCCAAAGAAAGGGAACTTCGTGAGAAATTCGATGGCTTATATAATATGACAAATCACCAAGGGCAAAGGAGGATACCGTATATAGTGCAATGACCCAAAGCTCTGGCCCCGCAGCAACGGGCGCAGCTGCCATCTGACTTAAAAGAAACTGTGTAGTGTTGTAAAAAATGTCTGGACCTATACCCCAACCATGGAATCCACCCTCAAGAATAATAAAGAAATTGATGATAATAATTAGGTAGTCATGAACAGCAGAGCGATGAAACCAAAGTTCTTTAGCAAAGAACCCAGTCTTGAATAGCTCTGACCTGGGGACATTGTTTCTTAGGCGAATAACTAAATAGAATAAGCCCGCCGCTACATAGGAATAAATCAAATAGCCCCAATAAGTGCGAGAAGCCGAAGTTTCAAAAGCTATCAAGTACGCACAATAAAAAAAACTGGCGGCTACAAAGGCTTGCCTTAACAACGGAAAATTAGTTAGCCAGTTTTGTGTGTTTTGAAAACTGAAGCTTTGTCGCGCACTAGAAAGTGTCTCTGAATCACTCATGTCAGCCGCCTCGCAGTCTATGTAGGTTGTCTGGCCCACCCACTGTTTCTAATTACCGAAAGTTTCCTTTCCGAAAGTTTCCTGCTCTAACTCAAATATATTATTTATACATTTGAATAAACCTTCTTAAGGTGTCACTTTTTATGAAGAATGTCAATCTAAAATGGGATTCGAGAGCGCGGTCCAGGGGAGATCTGCCTTCTCGGCAAGCCATTCAACATTGACATTGATCTCACGGACTTCTGCGAGGCTCCCGCACGTCACCACCCTGCCCCACCCGCCTAGCCCGGGCGCAGTGACCGGTCAGGACGATGGCAAAAACAACGAGCAGGACCGCCGGCTTCACGCTGCTTACGGTCAAGCCTTCAGTTCACGTCCGCTTCGATTAATAGGCTATGCTCGGAAACAGCATAAACCCTTGCTCCTGTCGTGCCTCTACGTCCGACCGCATGTAGATGCCGCACAGCGCATTGTGCCGTTTGCAAGCGGCCCCGACCTTCTCGATCGCCGCTATCACCTCGGGCGCGTTAGAGTTCGGCCCCGGCGTTCCAACACCGAGCGCCATGCTCAGATCGGCAGGGCCGATCAACAAACCGCCCAGACCAGGTACCTGGAGGATCGCGTCGATGTTGTCGATTATTTCTCGGGTTTCGACCATGGCTATTGCTAGAAGTTCGCCATTCGGGTTTAGCGGCCACAGGTCGGCCTTGCTTGCGTACTCCTGCCCATCAACATTCCAGACACGGATCGCAGCGCTAGGTCCCCAGCCCCGCAGGCCCGGCGGTTCAGGATACTCGGTACCGCGTTGCGGTGGATACCGCATCGCCCGGACGAGCTTGGTCACGTCGGCCGGGGTCTTCACTTGAGGCAGGACGATACCCATCGCCCCAGCGTCAAGCATCTGTTTGACGTAATGACGATAGTCCTGGTCGGCTTCGTAAGGAATACGCACAATCGGGGCCAACCGCGGTCTCGACGCACCTTCGACCTCGAGTTCGTTGAGGAATGACTCGAATTCGTCGACCTGGAAGGGGTTGTGTTCGAGGTCATTGAGCTGCCAATGATCGCCTACCAAGGACGGTTCGCCGTTCTCGAACTGCTCGATGATTTTGTTCAAGCGGCCACTCGGTCCCTGCTGCGCCGCGGACAGCGACGCGAACAACGTACCTACGACAACGGCAATACTGATCGCCCAGAAGGTGTTGCGTCCTGATGTCTTCCTGTGTGCCCCATCTCTCATGATTGTTCCTCAGCCAATTTAGTAAATAAAGAATAGAAGCTGTGCCTCCTAAAGTCTAGCCCTGCCACTGTCTCTGGTAACAATCACCAATATGAGCAAGCTAAGACTCTGCAAGTAACTCAATCTGTGGTGACGCCTCGATTGGGATGGCCTCGCCATGTTTGCACGGTTCGGCCAGCTCACCTGTAACAACAATAATACAGTGTGGAAATTGGGCGCCGCAAATGAGAAAAGCGAGAGTAGTGTGATTCCACATTGAAAAATCAGTTGGGCTCTATTACTCTCGCGCGACACCAACATGAATAGTTAGAGGTCGCTCCTTGTGAAGAAGCATCCACTGTTACTCTCTGCAATTACCCTTTGTAGCAGCTTTTCCACTGCCCAGGAGATCGCACCAGGATATATCGATCCTTATCCCATCCTGGCAGCTGCCTCCGAAGCTATAGGCGAACAACAGCTCGCCTGTGTCGCCATTTCTGGGACAGCTTATACTGGCATGGTGGGTCAACAACGTCTCAACGGATACGATGTGGACTGGCCACGGGGAGAAACACTGCAAAACTATACGCGTGTCATCGATTGGCGAAATGTCAGGATGATGGAGAGCTTCGACCGGGAACCAGGTAACAATCCTGCCGCATGGAAGTATGGACTAGGATGGAGGGACGGAATGCCGATCCAGCAGAACCAGCGGCAGGAGTTCATGCTCAATGGCAACTATGCCTGGCACAAGGACGGCGTGGATGGTGCTGAAGTGGCGGCTCGACCTGCAGATACAGAGCGCTGGCAGCTCGACATGTGGCTTACTCCACACGGATTTCTCAAGGCAGCACGATTACCTGGGGCGGATCCCAAAGCGACATGGCGTTGGGAGTTGGGAGAAATGGGCAGAGATGGTGCTACTGTAAGTCCGGAAAAGATGAGCATCGTCTCAATTAACGTTATGGGCAAATATCGAGTCGATGCCACGATTAATTCTCAGAACCTGTTGCAACGCATCCATACCTGGGTGCCCGATCCAGTGTTAGGCGATACTAACTATGAACATGAATTCGCTAACGACGACTATATTGATATCGGTAATGGCATTCGATTCCCCTCAGTATGGCATCATCACACCGGGTGGGATGACAACTACCAGGCCCAGAGCATCAATGCTGGGCACAATGCCTTTGGTGGTAATCAGTCAAATATTCAAGCCAATGTCTGTCCCCCAGAGTTACCGGTTCCTATAGACATAATGGGTGCAGATTTTTCGGAACGAGTGGAAGTAACTGAACTGGCTGCCGGGGTGTACCTGTATGGGGGCAGTTCCCACAACAGTGTAGTTGTGGAATTCGATGATTACATCGCTGTTGTTGAAGCACCCTTGAACGAAAAACGCAATCTCACAGTCATCGATGAAATTGTAGCTAGGATTCCCGATAAACCCATTCGATTCCTGGTCAACACCCATCAGCATCACGATCATATTGGCGGGCTCCGAACATACATGCACATTGGTGCCACAATCATTACACACTGGAAAAATCATGAGTTTTATACCAGTGATGTGACTAACTATGCACCGCGAACTCTTGATCCCGATATGTTGAGCCTGTGGCCTCCTACGGAACTGGCCGAAGGATATCAATATGAAGAGGTGCGTGAGAACTATGTGCTAATGAACGGCAATCGCAGTCTCCACATTTCATACGTTCACCCGCTTGCCCATGTTGAAGGCATGCTGGTAGCTTATCTACCGGAAGAAGGCTTACTCATTGAAGCGGATCTGCTCGATGGCCCCAGTGCGTTCGAGCCGAATTCACCAGGCAATGAACCCAGCCCAGCAAACCTTAGTTTATACAATCACGTGCAGCGACTGGGGCTGAAGGTAAATACTATCGTACCAATCCATGGCATGCCGGTGGCATGGGAAGATTTTGAACAACTGATCAACTAATTGAAGAAAGTAAGGCGATATTTGCCTAAGCAATGGCCGGCTTAAATCAGTCCACTGGCCTTTCTGAAGCAGCCTTTATTGACAGGGCAATGTAAGGGGTTATTCCACCTTTACATATTTTCGTATCCGCCATGGCGCCACATCAGCGGCGTAAATTACCGAATCATCTTGATTGGATGCAATTCCCGAAGCGCCGGAGATTCTCGTCTGTTCAGCCAATTCCAAATCGGGATCTGGAATGAAGTGCCTGACTTCGCCGGTGCGCGCGCTGCCAATGTAAATCCCTCGATTGACGCCAGGATTTATTGTGCTGTTTGACGTAGAATCAGTAACGTACAGAGTATCCGTAGAGCGATTGATATAGATACCACTGGGACGACCAAACTGATCCCACTGGGCAACAAAAGTTCCATCGGGTTGAAATATCTGTACCCTATTGTTGCTGCGGTCACCGACAAATAAGCGTCCTTGGGAATCGATGGCAAGATCATGGGGGGTACTAAACTGACCTGGGCCGGAGCCTGTGCTTCCCCATTCAGTGAGATAGCGTCCTTCAGACGTGAATTTTACGATACGGTTATTGGGCCCTTCACCATCAGCGACAAAGATGTCTCCATTGTCGGCCACAGCAACGCTGGCAGGGCGATTGAATGTTTCGCGGTCCATCCCCACAACGCCAGGCTTTCCCAACGTCAGCAGCAAGTCACCCTGGGGACTGAGCTTGTGCACAACTGCCCCTAATTCATCGGCAATGAACCAAACATCCGTTATCCACATATTACCGCTTTGATCCAGATTAAAACCATGGGGCCGACCGACCAGCCCCACACCGAAGGCGTTCAGGAATTCTCCGTCTTTCGAAAATTTGAGTAGTGGTGGATACGCTGACCAATTTCCTAAGCAGTTGGCACTAAGCCCGTCCGAATGACCCGGAGCAACATTGGGATCGCCAAGTACCACTTTGAAACAGCGGTGGTAAACATATACATTATCATCGGCATCGACTCGGACTTGAATCGTCTCTCCCCATCGCCCTGCATTAAGCTGGGGAGGAGGTGTGGGTGCATCGACAAGTTGGTAGGGATTAGTTTGAGCCAATCCCGAATTTTGCCACAAGCAGGAAATTATGCTCAGTGGCAAAATAAACCACCATTTGTTTCGAGAAAATGCTGACATATCAGTTTACCTATTGGGTAATCAAAGGAATCAAAGGGGTCAGAGTACTTTGATTTAGCAACCACAGCCACCTTCGGCTACAATAGAGTACGGTAATTTGATTGCAGCCTGCTAGCAGAGAAAGGAATCTCTTATGCCTCGTCAACCCAGAAGGTTCTTACCTGGAATTCCCGTTCATCTAATCCAGCGCGGAAATGATAGGAAGGTTTGTTTTTTTACTGATCGTGATTACATCATCTATCTCGATAAACTACGAGAAAGAAGTGAAATCTGCGGAGTGGCTATTCACAGTTATGTGCTGATGACCAATCATGTCCATCTGCTCTGTACTCCGCAGTGCTCTGAAAGCATTAGCATGATGGTGCAAGGACTAGGTCGATACTATGTCCGGTATATCAATAGCACCTACCAACGCACAGGAACACTGTGGGAAGGTAGATTCAAAGCCTCCTTGGTCAGTTCAGAGAGATACTTATTAACAGTAAGTCGGTACATCGAACTCAACCCTATCAGAGCCGGAATGGTGAAGCATCCTGGTGAATACCCATGGTCTAGTTACAGGCACAATGTGTTGGGAAAGGAAATTAAACTCATCACCCCCCATCCTGTGTACCTGGCGTTAGGAAACAATGAGAGGGAGCGTCGATTTCGATATCAGTCGTTGTTTGACCAATACATTCCTGATTGCACACTCGAAGAAATCAGGGTTGCCACCAATAAGGCTTGGGTGCTGGGTGACGGTGAATTCAAACAACAGATCGAACGAAAGCTAGGCTATGCATTACCCCCTTTCCCAAGAGGTGGAGATAGAAAATCTAATAAATACATCGCAGCAGACAAGATATAGAAAATCAAAGTACTCTGACCCCTTTGATTCTGGACCCCTTTGATTCTGCCTTTGATTACTGCCTTTGATTACTGAAAGAAAAATAGCAATGAAAACTGACAAAAAGAAAGTAATTATTTGCGGCAGTGGAAACGCTGCGCTTTGTGCCGGTATAGCGGCACTGGAGCAAGGCGCGGACGCATTGATTCTTGAAAAGGCGAGCATTGAAGAGGCGGGCGGAAATTCCCGATACACCGCGGGGGCGATGCGATTTGCGTATCAGTCTTGCGACGATTTGCTTCCCCTATTGCATACGCCCTTCGCCGAGCGTTTGGATCGCACTGAATTCGGCTCCTACCCGGCACAAAAGTTTGCAGATGACCTGTGTTCATTCAATGCCGGCAAACCATTGAATACTAAACAGAAAATCCTTGTCGAAGACAGCTACGACACGATTTTATGGCTCAGTAAACACAACATCGGTTTCGATCCGATTTATTCGCGGCAGTCATTTCAGAAAAACGGAAAGTACGTATTCTGGGGCGGCCTTGTACTTGAGGCGCAAGGCGAAGGAGTCGGTCTGGTCGACGCTGAGATGCAGGAATTCCTGCGGCTTGGTGGATCGGTTAAGTATGAATTCGAATGCACAAAGCTAGTAACTGACGATATCGGGGTTTGCGGTGTGTACTGCAATACGCCGAGCGGGCTAAAAAGGCTGCTGGCGGATGCCGTAGTGCTCGCCTGCGGTGGGTTTGAGGCGAACAGCGACATGCGACGTCGCTACATGGGTGAGAAATGGAGCGATGCAATAGTCAGGGGTACCCGTCATAATACTGGGGCAGGCATCGAAATGGCGACAGCTGTAGGCGCCGACATGTGCGGACAACTCGACGCCTGTCACGCGGTGCCGATGGATCTGCATACGCCGGAGTTCGGCAACATTGACCTGCCTTTTAATGAGCGAAAACATTATCGAAAGATCTGCTACTTCCTCGGGATAATGTTGAACGCGAAAGGTGAGCGATTTGTCGATGAAGGTGAGAATTTCAGAAATTACACTTACGCACAGTTCGGGCGGGAAATTCTGAACCAGCCAAACGGATTTGCCTGGCAGTTGTTCGATAGCCAGGTGGATGAACTACTTTATGATGAGTATCGGTTTGAGCACGCGAGCGCCGTTCAAGCAGAAACCATTGACGACCTGGTTTCAATGCTTGATGGCGTTGACGCTTGCAAAGCGCTAAACACGATTCATGAGTTTAATAATGCGGCTGACTCAACCAACGCGTTTGATCCAACCGTTCTGGATGGGCGGCGTACGAACGGCCTGTGCGTCGACAAATCAAACTGGGCAAACAAACTGGATAAACCGCCATTCAAAGCATTTCCAGTAGCATGTGGAATCACGTTTACTTACGCAGGACTGCGTGTTCACGACGATGCGTCCGTTATTGACACCGATGGAGAAAGCATTCCAGGGCTCTATGCTTGTGGCGAATTGGTTGGGGACGTATTTTCAGCGGGCTACCCTGGTGGCTCAGGGCTTACTTCAGGCGCCGTATTCGGCAGAATCGCAGGACGATCCGCGGCACAAATAAGCAGCCGGTGACCACTGTTGGGCTTGTAATCAAAGGGGTCAGAGTACTTTGATTTAGCAAGCATCGCAGCAGACAATATATAGAAAATCAAAGTACTCTGACCCCTTTGATTTTCTGGAGTGTTTATCGATGTTTTATTGCTTACTTTTGTCAAAAATACTAACGTTTCGCTGGCTCTAGACAATCTACGGTAAAACGCCATGAAAATTAGATTACTACTATTTATTTCTATCCTGATAGCCCCGATTAGCTCGTCAATTGCTCAGACGATTGACGATTATGATGTGCCACTAACAGAATGGGGCCAGCCTGACCTCCAGGGGGTTTGGAATTTTAATTCCAATACGCCAATGCAGCGACCAGAGCGCTTTGGAACACAGGAGTTTTTAACTTCAGCAGAGCTTGAGCAGGATCGTATCCAGCAGGAGGCAACGCGTATAGCGGCGGAAGCTGCAGAGGCCGAACTCGTGGTTAATCCGGAAGCCCCACCAGCAGGTGAAAGTAAAGGTGGCACAAGCTATAACCAATTCTGGTATGAGCCAGACAGTATTGGTGAAAACGTTCGCACTTCGCTCATAATCTACCCGCCAGATGGCCGTCTGCCTGCACGAGTCAAAGGCGCTGCCGATTACCCTTTTGATAACCTGGGCCCCGACGTGCCAGGTGACCGACCGGTGCGCGCAATTTTTGGGGGCATTGCTAAGGACGGGCCGGAAGATCGTGGTCTATCTGAGCGCTGCCTGATAGGCTTTAACGCTGGCCCTCCGTTCACCGGGGGTTACGCCAACGCCAACGTGCAGATATTCCAAAACAAGGACCACGCTGTAATCATGACGGAAATGGTCAATGACGCCCGTATCGTGTCACTGGATGGCCGTGGCGCTATCGATGATGATATTCGCTTGTGGTCCGGTGATTCCAGAGGTTATTGGGAAGGCGAAACGCTGGTAGTCGAAACCAGGAATTTTTCCGACCTGATCCCCAGCTTCAGCAATTACGGAACCGGAAAAGACAAAACCCTCACCGAACGATTCACCCGCACAAACCAGCACACCATTGAGTACCAGTGGACGCTTGAAGACCCTTCCACGTTTACAGACAAGATTGTTGCCACCATGCCAATGACAAAAATCGCTGGTAGGCTGTATGAATATGGTTGCCATGAAGGCAACTACAGTATGCTATATATCCTTCGCGCCGAACGCATGAAAGAGCGTCGAGCAACCGAAACTGAGGATGGCAACTGAATAATTAATGGTGTGACTTAGAAGTTTGCTCTTCGCGTTTTTTCCAAGACTCCATTAATCAGGTAACGCAAACACCCACAGGGTCGCTCCCGATCGAGGCAGATTAATGCCTGCTGCATTTCTCATGATGCGAGTATGAATGCCACCGGCATTTGTGGCCACGGCGACGTATTGTTTGCCATCGACACGATAGGTTACGGGATATGAATTCAGCGCGTTGTCCAGCCGCCTCTGCCAGAGTACTTCGCCGCTGTCCTGGTCCAGCGCTTTAAACCAGCGATCCACCGAGCCGATAAATAGAAGTCCGGTTTCCGTTGTCAAGTTGGCCGCCGCTTGCGGGCCAGTCTGCCGTTGCGTCCAAACCACTTCCCGGGTTTCCAGGTTGACCGCCTTGATGATGCCATAGCTACCATCGGTGTTACTGTCGGGATATTTTTGCCAACGCTCACCGGTGTCATCATCCAGGCAGGTATCGGAAAGCGGAACATACAAGGTGTTGGTGGCAGGATTAAAAGCGGTGGACTGCATATTCCTGGCACCCAGCCAGTCCGGGCAAATACCTGGAAGAGAAAATTCAGTTAACACATCATCCAATGCAGGGATCGCCGCGGAAAAAAGCGACTTATCTCCAGTGCTGGAATCGATCTCCGCGAATACGTTCTGCATGTCCAGGTCGATGGTGAATAAATATTCCCCGGTAGCCGCATCCATCGCTTCGAATATCGCCAGTTTGCCACCAGTAACCACTGCCTTGCGCATCACGCCGTTAACCGGTATTTCGACTATGGTCCTTTCATAAGCCCAGTCATGATCCAGTTGGTCGTTGCGGGCGTGTTGATAGTGCCAGACCAGTTCTCCGGTATCCGCATCCAGGGCTACGGTGCTATTGGTATACAGCGCATCATTGTTCTTGCCGCGTTCTCCAGGACCTTGCCGCAGGCGTTCTGTATCGTAAGTAGGCGCGGGGCCGAAATACACCAGGTTCAGTTCGGCATCGAAGCTGCCGGGAATCCAGACTGATCCACCGGTACGCTCATCCAGAGGTAATCCATTCCAGGTGTCGCCGCCGGGCTGATCCGGCCTGGCGATAGTATAGAAGCGCCATACTTCCTCACCGGTTTCCATGTCCACGGCAAGGATAAAGTTCCCTCCTTCCACAGCCTCGTAACCGGTTAGACCAATAATGGCTTTGCCGTTTGCGATTAGCGGTGCGCTTTTAAATATGTGTCCATCTTCATCGCCAATATCGACATCATGATCCCAGGCTACTTGCCCGGTTTTCATATCGAGGGCAATCAGATGCATATCCGAGGTCGGAATAATTATCTTGTCTGCGTAAATCGCGGCGCCTTTCTTGGAGTCATGAGAAGTGCCCGCATCCAGTGCCCGCTGATATCCCCATAACAGATCACCTGTGGTCGCATCGAATGCCTGAAGCACATCACCAAAGCTGTAGGCAAACAGAACGCCATCGTGTACCAGTGGCACCATCATGTTGGCACCCTCGGGTAACGACCAGCTCCAGGTATACTGCAAGTCATTGACGTTGTCTTTGGTGATCTGATCGAGGGGACTGTGGCCAATGCTGTCTCGGGTACGTCGCCAGTTTAACCAGTCGTCGGCCGGCGGATTCAGTAGCATGGCATCGGTAACCGGGCTGAGGTTCTGCAATCGGGGCGAATTAACCAGCGGGCCATCGGTAAAGTAAATTACTGGCGCGACTGCCGCGACAGCTTGTTCTGACATTAGCTCGACCGGAATCACCAGGGTGCTCAAAGCATCTATGCTCGAAGGTAGCGGATTATCACCCGCGCCGATTCCATTTCGTTGTAACAGGTATGCCAGAATTTCCGAGTAGACGGTTTGACCCAGGCTATTTTCTGCCGTGGGGGGCATGCGCTGCACATCGAGAGCCAGTTGATCTGCCGTGGTGTCACCCCAGCGTTCGACAAAGATACTGCCACTAAGACTCGGCACCGGGCTGGATCCTTCCAACTCGAAACCATGACAAGACGCGCAATTTGTATCGTAGCCAGTCTTACCCGCGATCGCCTGGGCTTCGGTAAAACTTACCACAGCTTGTTGATCGTCGGCGGCATGGAGCAATGTGTAACTAAGACTCAAGGCAACAAACAGGGCACACGTTCCAACGGTCGTTATTGATTTGTTTACATTGTTTTGTTTCATAGTAATCCCTATCTCTCACCGATTTTGCCCAGGTTCAAGACGATTCCTGCTGCCAGGTTGCATCGGTAAGCCCGCCTCAATTTGATTTTTGCGCCGCCGCTGCTTCCGCTGCTAATTGTTCTTCGAGGCGCGCGCCAACCAGGGTGTTAGCCAGACCGTAGTTGCCTTCATGGCAGGCGTGTTCGAAGATCGGGCCGATGGTCTTTTTCATCGGAAGTTCGGCGGACCAGGGGCGGGTCCACATTGTTCTATCATCAACGGTGAATTCATAATCAATGGTTTCATCATCGATCCGGGTAAACCGTTCGGTCACACGCATGTTCTCTGTGGATCCGAGGTAAGTCGGCGCTATTATGTCGGGCCGAAATGTTATGACCGGAGGTAACACCAGCCAAGGAAAGGGCTTCTTGTCGTTGAAGTTCGCGGTTTCAACCACCAGGGTATCGCCCTCCCAATGACCGCGTGAAGTGCCCATCCACTGACGAATCTTGTCATCAGCTTGCTCGCGACCGTCCAGTGGAATGATGCGAGCATCATGGATCATTTCAGTCAGGATCATGACGTAATCCCGACTCTGCACGATCTGATAGTTGCTGTTATAGCCCGCGTCCATCATCGGAGGGCCGGATCCCGACATGACGATGCAACGGTCGTCCAGTTGATTATTCTCGGCTGAGTCGAATCGACCACCTCTCAAGCGGGCTTCCTCTTCACGCTGCGCGATGATGCGTTGGCCTTCGGCTGTTATGGGAGGGATTCTTCCGTCCGGGGGGTCGAAGATGAGTGAGGTTCGCAGGCCAGTCGCAAGCGTGGACTGACTCCGGTTGAGTCCGAATTGACTGTTGTCATAGTGCACGTCTGCCGTGGTACCCGCAACGGTCGGTGCACTTTCATGCTCCGCTGCGCGTGCTTCAATGGCCGCGACTTCTTCAATCGTGTAAAACTCGCCGACTACGCCATCGGGTCGTTGCAACGGCGTGCGGGTCGCATTGGTCCAAAACCCCTCGAAATCCGGTTGCCCGTCAGCTGTGCGCGGCGCTTGGTAGTCGGTCGACTGAGCAGTGGCAGATGACACCTCAAATAACAAACCGACCGCGATGGCGGTAGTCACAAAGATCCATCTTCCAAACCGGTCTCTCATTCGCGTAATCTCTCCTGCAAAGGTTGGGTGTAGTTGTGAAAATAATTTCTGCAATCACGCGCGGTGTCAACGCATCAGGTGCAGGTGTGTTTAGAAGAACAAAAAAGCTTAATGTACGTTTACTGTGACGAATTGATAAGTGGATGTGCCACCGTCAAAGGCGCGAACTTGCAGTTGGTATTCGCCCGGCTCGGTGAAGGTAATTTCGGTAGTGGCGTTGCCATTAGTCACTTCGGAAAACATCGGCTCAGTGGTAATGTTTGCCGGCCCACGCCAAACGATATAGGAAACTGTAAGCTTGTCCCCCGGGGCCAGGGGTCTTACTTTCCAGCCCCTCAAATCGGTCTGCAGATGCGGAACATTGGTAGGAATTGGCATTGCGCCTTCTGGTCTTGTCAGAAGCGCTGTAGTGTTCCATTCGTTAGGAGTGCTTTCCGGCTGTGTCTCAGGTTCCGGTAGGCCATCGTCTGTCACAGAGGCCGTCATTGTCAGTTTGGCAGGCAAGCTGACCGAAGTCGCGCTTGTTACGCTTAATTCGGGCGGCTCGTTTACCCGCAATGGGCCGCCGTCGAACCTCATCTCATTTGGATCCACCCCATATTCAATTCCCGTTCCCGTAATTTCCCACTCTGACTGCAACCAACCGAAGGCTTCCAGGGTCTGCCCCTCAGTGGTCAGTCGCCAGACAATTTCTCGATTACCGAAATCCGCTGGCACGGTCACCGTAAAAATATCCCGATTGTTGCGGGTGTGAAAATAGGTAGGCTGGTTCTGGATGTTGTCCAGCCCGGCCATATCGATTACGTTATCGGCACCGAAAGGGACATGCAACTCTGCCGAATAGTTCCGGTTCAAGTAGCCGAAATGCATATCGAAAGTACCGTCTTCATTTTTTGACCAGCCCTGAAAAATGGGCTGGATAGTCTGGCCCGTATCGTATTGAAGCTGATAAGCCAGGTGATCCCGTTGCGCCATCACCACCTGCAAGGGACTGATGAGGACTACCAGGGCAAACAATCCAAATAAACCATTAATCGTGCGCGTTAACATGACATTCTCTCCGGCATTAGAACAAGGCCCTTAGGGTGCTTTTTTTCCGCTTACAAGGTACCCAGATCCTATTGTTCTATTTATTTCTTTTGTACTGATTAACTTTTTCTTGTGTTGATCTAATTCTAGATTCATAAAATAGCCCTGAGCCAGCCTACGGCAAACGATCACCCTGCTTGGCAGACGGCAGAACAACTGAACACCAATGGCCCGCTATCCTATATCGCCTGATCGGTCAATCATTCGATGAGGCAAGTCCTGGATTGAGCGCATTGCGGCGTTCCAGCTCGGCAAGGTACTGTTCATCGGTCATCGAGTACCACCCTATCCAGGAGAAAGCCATTTCATCTATAGTGCGGCGGCCGTCCCCGGTCCAGTTCCTGGCATCGTGGTTACCCGGGTTGTTGTCGGTATTGTCCATATAACTGATGATATGCCCAACGGTGCCTTTTGGAACCAGCGGTGCCACATCGTCAGCGTAGTTGTAGATAGTGTGCCAGTTGTAATCCCAGTTAGCGCAGCTGATGAGTTCTGTCTTGGCAGTGCCTCCTGCAGACGGATAAATCAGCTCCAGGCACTGGTATGCCCCCAGAGCATGCATGTGTGGTTGAAATGCGGTAATGGTGGCGTTGGTTTGGAAGTACACATAACCATCGTTGCGAACAACCTCACCACCGGGAATATCGAGCAGAGTTCCACTGTAGCCAAGCATCTTGGACCAGCGCCGATATTCCGGTACAACATCCTCAGGGTAGAATACGATACCCAGTTGGATTTTAGCGTTAGTCTCCACGCCTACAGGGTGCACGTGGTAGGACAGGCGTATTTCGCTGTCATGTTCGAGCAGAACGCCCGAGTTACCCGGGTAGATTTCTGCGCTTTTACCCGAGGCATACTCGACCAGGAACTGGTCGTTCTGTGGTTGGGTTCTGTCTTTGGTAGCGTAGGACAGGGCATGGTGCACCACTCGACGCGAGGCATCGTCCACTGTTCGGGTTTGAATGGCTTTAATGTAACGGCCGTTCTGCATTTTGCCGATCAGCTCCCTAGAATAAAGTTCGCCCCATTGGTCCGGTCCGCTCTCAGGTACTGTGTATTCCCAGTTAACGACCACATCCGGCTCGCCGATGCTCCATGCGGTCACGTCGGCGAATTCCATTGGCGCCGGCATGTCGGCGGTATTACCCTCCGGTGCGCCGGCGTTGACCCATGCAGAAATCATCGCGATTTCTTCATCACTCAGCGAGCGGTCGTTTTTAAACTTCTGCAGGCCAATGGTGCGATCGATATGCCAAGGTGGCATTTCCCGGTTAACAACTTTGTATTGAATCAGCGGTGCCCAAGGCCTGACTTCAGCATAATTCATCAAAGACATGGGACCGATACCCGAGTCACGATGGCAGTCCTGGCAGTTTTCTTGCAGTATGGGCAAGATATCCCGGGCAAAGGTAATATTCTGATCAGCGCTCTGGGCTGTTGTCAGTGTTGATGGCAGTAAAATCATCATTCCCAGCACTGCCCAGGAAATAACCCTCCGCACTTTCATTTTACGACTTGTAATACCTGCCATGGCTATACTCCTGAGGTGTTGAATTGTTAAACTATCATTCAAGATTCTTGTTGCATACTCTTAATGCGGCCTAAACTGCTTAAGCGCCTACACTCACCGCTTTGCCGCCGCCGTTATGGCACCAGCGGCTCGACATGCGTGATACGCTCATTGAGCTGACCTATCACCCAGAAGCTAGAGAGATTGTTGGCATTGTCTGACTTCTGTTCATTTACATGGCGAATGTTGGTTTCAAACGGGAGCAGGTATTCCGTGCCCCCCGGTCTCGTCATCGAACTCCGCGTCATTGGGACTCGTCCATGGCGTGCGCATCTGCGACTCCATGATCTCTTCCGTCACTGGATCGAACATGCCAATACCATTACCCCGATACTGACCCCATTGCTCGCATGCTAATCGTATAGGTCTTGGGTTTCAGCCTAACCTCTGGGAATCTTTACTGCCCCCGGGCATCGCTGACCACCGAGACCGTAATCGTCGAGTCATCCCGCTTCGCGCTGACGATCACGCCCTCCTCTTGTTTTGCTTCAACATCTGCTTCCCCTTAAAAGTGAATTATCTTGTCCACTTCGATAGCTAGCGATGGATCAATAACTTATACAATTGAATAAAGTAGCCCAGTGAAAGATTACACTTTTTATGAGGAATGTCCATCAAAAGCGAACTGTAACCGCAAAATGGCCTATTTTGTCACCGTTAATGCCGGCGCCAGGTCTTTCCGATCACCAATAGCCTGCAGGCATCGCCTTACTTGCTCTGCAATTATATTGCACGCGAGCAACGGTAAATAATCCTGCCAATAAAAACGGGATTAGTAGAACTAGCGTTCTACTGTTCATGGGCCAAGGGTTCCATATACCATTTAATCAGGGGGCAAATTTAATATCCTGATGCTGTCGCTATTTTTCAGACCCTTAATTATACTGAAGATCGATTCAGAGAATTCCAACCAACCTTGGAGAACAACGTGAAGAAAATTAATAAGACTATCTGCTTTTCCCTGTTATCCCTCATTATCGGCCTAGGCGCTGGCATTGTGGTTACTTCTTCGGCACAGGATGGCGGAAAAGTATTCGAACTTCGAATCTATACAGTCACAGGGGGTCATTTGGATAATCTGAACGCCCGCTTCCGAGACCATACAACAGGTATTTTCAGAAAACACGGGATGGGTGTAGTTGGCTACTGGTCACCAACCAGTGAAGAAGAAGCTGACGACACATTAATATATTTACTGGAGCACGAGAGCCAGGACGCGGCTAACGCCGCATGGGATGCTTTTGGAGAAGACCCCGAATGGCTGGCAGTAGCCGGTGACGTCCCTCGCAGCGCACTCACAATTGAAAGACGCTATATGACTGCAACAGATTATTCTCCAATGAAATAGAACGAAGGAATCAACGTTACTGCCCCGGTGGGGGCTTCCTTCTTTTTGAATCCGGTTTGATGGAAAAGGTGCGCCGAAAGCGCACGGGTGATACTTTTAATTTCCCCGCCATTTCGATTCCACAAGCGTTAACTAGTTAATACTTCAGCGGTCGATCGAAAACTTCCTTATCAAACTCATCTTCCCAATTGGCAACGGTTGTCGCCACCGATAGATCACCACCTATATTGACAGCTGTGCGAAGCATATCTAATGGCCGATCGAAAGGCAGAACAAAACCGACTGCAATTGCTATTTGTTCTGGTGAGAGTCCGATAGTTCCCATCACAGCAGGCATTAGAAACAGCGACGCGCTAGGCACTGCAGCAGTGCCCACAGACACAAGAGTTGTTGATCCGGCGATCAAGACATAATCAACCAAACTTAGCTCGACACCGAAGGCCTGCGCCGCAAAAACGGAGACTATCCCCACATAGAGGGCAGTGCCATCCATATTTATGGTTGCACCCAGAGGGAGCACCGTTGAAGCCACTACGGGTGAAATTCCTAAATTTTCCTCGGCTACCGATATTGACACAGGCAGAGTTGCAGAACTGGAGGAGGTTGAAAAAGCCACCAACATAGCGTCACGTGCCCCACGAAAATATGAAATCGGAGACAATTTCAGCATCGTCTTCATTACTAACAAACCATGGACAATAATCACATGCGCCAGACAGCTTAATACGACTGCCAAAACCAAGGAAAGAACATCAAACAGTGCAGCGACACCTTGCGTACCTGCCATCACTGCAATTAATGCGAGCACGCCGAAGGGTGCGACCTCCATTACCCAGTGGGTAATCTTTAACATCATTTGGGAACTAGCGTCCATTAAGTCAGCTACTGGCCTACCCTTTTCCCCAATCGTCAAAAGGCTTACACCCATTAGTAAGGCAAAAAATATGATAGCGAGAATATTTCCGTCCGCCAGTGCGGCAACCGGATTTATTGGCACAATATCCATTAACCGATCTGACAATGGCATTGCTTCTTGAACAGCGGTTGGCGTTGCTGTTGAAAAATCAACCCCAACACCCGGCTGAAGAATTACTGCCATCGTTAAACCTATGACAATAGCGGCGAGGGTCGTGGCCATGTATAGCACCAGAGTTTTAATCCCCAAGGAACCGAGCTTACTCGGGTCTCCCATGGAAACTACGCCTGCGACGAGCGTGACGAATACCAGAGGCACTACCACCATCCGGATCAAGCGAAGAAATAGGTCGCCGATCCAACCAATACTTTCTGAACCGGGTCCCCATATGGCACCGATGATGACACCCAATACTAGCGCTCCGAGAATTCGTTTCCAAAGCGTTATTTCGAACCAGACTCCCAACATGTTTATCTCCAGTAATTGATCCAAAACAGTTTGGATTCGAATGTGGGCAAAGAACTTCTCCAATAACGTTATTCTGAGTCCTGGTTTCGATGCTTACGATTTCACAAGGCATGACGACACAGTTGGGATTGAAAAAAATATCGTCATGGAAACTAATGAGCCAGATATTGCTATTGTTTTTCTCATAGCGCTTTTCCTGTCTTAGCGCAGAGGACATAGGTGTTTCTTTGTTATTGGATTTTGCTGATCTTGATAACTCTAATCAGACGCAGAATTTTAGAATATCATTGCTCTAAGTAGAATTATACAACTGAATAAAAGATGATATTATAGCTCACTAGCTGAGCGGTCAAGATTAAGCACTTTCAAAGGTAAGCAGATGTTCAGACAAAACAAGAGAAGAAGAGATACGAAGGGTGACGACTCAGCTGCAGGCCGTGAGGCCGGAGAGAGTCGCCTACAGCAATTCTCTAATCGACAATTGCAATAATTTCGCTCGGGAGACGAATAATGAGGACTAGAAGGATTACCGAATTGGCTATGCTGGCTCTGATAGGAATATTTCTCTTGGGTCTGACGGCGTGCAGCCCTGCGCTAGCCGCAGAGGCTTCTGCGTTGACGGGTACGGTCACCTCGCAAGAGGAAGACGCGATGGAAGGTGTGATCGTCAGCGCGAAGCGGGATGGCTCGAACATGACGGTCTCAGTGGTCAGCGATGCCCAGGGGCAGTACAGCTTCCCTCAGGACAGACTGAAACCCGGCACCTATGCGATCAGCATGCGGGCGGTGGGATACGATCTGACCAGCCCGGGGCCGGTGGCGCTGACGGCGGAGCCAGCTCACCTGGATTTGCAGTTGACGAAGACCCGCAGGCTGTCCGCACAGCTCTCGAATGGTGAATGGCTGATGAGTATGCCAGGAAGCTTCGCGGAGAAGGCCGACGCGGACAATAATTGCACCATGTGTCACACGCTGCAGCGACCGCTGACATCTCGTTACCAAGCGGCCGAGATGACGACCGTCGTGCAGCGCATGGGCGCCCACACGCTTAACTCCACGGTGCTGCATCCGCACTTCAAGTCACAAACTCCCGAAATGCTCAGCCAGCCGCCCACGCAGGTGCAGATCGACAGAGGGAAATACATCAGCACTATCAATCTAAGTGCGGCTGACACCTGGCAATTCCCTCTACAGACATTGCCCCGTCCCACGGGCAAAGCAACCCAGGTGATAATGACCACGTATGATCTGCCGCGACCGGACGCCGCGCCCCATGACACTGAGATGGATGCCCAAGGGAATGTCTGGTATATCGATTTCGTCTCTCCGTACATTGGGAAACTAGATCCCGAGACGGGCGCAGTGACTGAGTACGAGCTTCCGATACAAAAACCGGGATACGCGACTGGCGGCCTCAACATCGCGATTGGAGACGACGGAATGATTTACGGATCCACAATGGAACAGGCTCAGGTGGTGAGGCTGGATCCAAAGACGGAGGAAATGGAGACGTTTGTTTTCCCGCATTGGAACGTTGATTCGGTTGGAGCGGATGCCCGCGTGACAATGGTCGACCCGAGTGCCTCCTTGGTCGATGGCCTCATTTGGGTCACTGCCTACACAGGCGGAGGACCCGGCCTG
>JAQBSZ010000033.1 GCA_027623555.1 Pseudomonadota bacterium
TGCCTAAGCCCAGAGTCAACCTGACAAGATTTCATGGTGTGTTCGCGCCCAACAGCAAACACCGCGCAAGGATCACCCCAGCAGGGCGGGGCAAGGGCAGTAAGAAAAAACAGACAGCCACCGACCAGGATGAAAGAACGCCAGCCGAGCGCCACGCCGCCATGACCGGTTTTTGCTCCTGCAAAACCGGCATACATGCCATCCATGGCAATAACCTGGGCCCAGCGCCTGAAACGGGTATTCAATATAGACATCGAAACCTGCGAGAAGTGCCAGGGGCCGGTGCGGATCATTGCGTGCATCGAAGATCCCGCGGTCATTCGACAGATCCTCTCTCATCCGGCCTCGAGAGAGACACATGATGAGCAAGCTACTAACCCACCAGGCAGGGCGCCGCCCCAGCTAGAAATGTTCAAGTAATTTTTTGGAAGGGAATGAGCCTGCTACAGGCTGTCATGGACGACGGCAGGGTAGAGCTTGGCCTGAGAATGAAGAATCCCGAATAGGGAAGGTCAATCCAGTGGTACTTCGGGTGGTCTGAGTGGAATAGTGTGCGGTCGGGCTGTATTTCAGCTGATATGACCCTGGTAAAGGGCCAGGAATTTAAGGAATTTGTTAGATCTAAGGTTTGGATGCAGCGTTAATACTTCCTATACTCCGTTTTTAGTCCCGATTAGCATCATTACCTAAGCATGGCTATGAAACTTGCGAAGCAAATTGAAAAACTCGGAACCGAGACGGCCTTCGCCGTCTCGGCAGCCGCCAATGCCTGGGGCGCGAAAGGCAACAAGATCTATCCTTTCCACCTGGGCGATATGAATATTCCCACTCCCGACAATATCGTCGCGGCAACGGAGAAAGCAATTGCCGATGGCTTCACTGGCTATTGCCCGGGTGCGGGTATTCCCGAACTCAGAGCGGCTATCGCCAGAGACGTCGGCGCTAAAAGACAGATTGAGTACAGTGTCGAGAACGTGTCTGTTCAGCCCGGCGGCAAACCCGTAATCGGAAAATTCCTGGCTACGGTGATGAATCCGGGAGACGAGGTTTTGTATCCGAATCCGGGTTACCCAATCTACGAATCCCAGATCGAGTACCAGGATGGCATAGCCGTGCCCTATGGCTACATCGAAACCGCGACTGGTTTCGAGCTCGACCTTGAGGCGATCAGAGACAGTCTTGGTTCAAAGACCCGAGCGCTGATCTACAATAATTTCCAGAATCCCAATGGTGCCGAATCATCCCGTGCAGAGATGGAGCAACTGGCAGAACTTGCCATTAAGTATGATCTATGGGTTTTGAGTGATGAGGCTTACTTCGAGATTCAGTATAGTGGAAAACCCGAATCCATTGTCAGCCTACCCGGCATGCAGCAGCGCTCGATCATTCTCTATACCTGCTCCAAGCGCTTTGCCATGACTGGCTGGCGATTGGGAGCGGCAATTGGTCCGCAATCCGCCATCGACATAATCAATAAATTCAATACGAATATTGAATCCTGCACCACACACTTCATCCAGAAAGGTATGGTGGATGCCATTGAGGGAGACACGTCAGGACCGGATTCCATCCTTGCCACCCTCAGGCAGCGCCGCGATGCCGCCGTGGCCGGTTTAAATGCGATTGATGGTATTTCTATGCAGGCACCCAACAGTACTTTTTACCTCTTCCCCAATGTCACTCCCATCATGGCACGCAAAGGCTTTACCGATATTAATCAACTTATGAATGAGGCCCTGACTGAGACCAACGTGTCTTTCTGCACACGTAAGCATTTTGGTCGATCAGGGAAGAACGAACAGAATCACTACGTTCGGTTTGCCTATTCAGGGATCGATGTTGACGACATCAATGAAGGGATGGCGCGGCTGAAAAATTATTTCGAGGCTTGACCGACTTGTCTAGTTTCTGGTGCGAAGAAATTGCACTGCCTTATCCGGAAAGTCTGTGAACAGTCCATCTACGTCGGCCTGGAAGTAGTGCTGCTCCAACAGCTCTTCGAAACTTGCGGCATAACGTGGTACCTGGCCAGGATCGAGTCGATAGGTGTATGGATGTACCTGCATACCGGCTGCATGGGCGCGCTGTACCAGGGAAGTTATCTCCAGATCGCCAGGAGTTGATGTGCGAGCAACCACCAGGCCTTTTTCCGGGCCGATGCCATCGGCAAAGAAGGCGAGCTTGTCCATGCCATCTTCCGCAAACATCCAGGGATAAGATCCCGGGCCACCGATCAACTGGATCAGGTTCACCTCGATACCGGCCGCCGGTAGAATCTGCTGCTTGATAATCTCCAGTTCCTCAAAGCTGAATGTCTGCAGGAACACCTTGTCCTGCTTGCTTGTGTAGCCGTAGTCTTTTAACAGGTTTACCACGGCTGTGCTGATGTCCTTGCCTTCCTCACGATGAAACTCGGGTTGTTTTATTTCCGGGTAGATGCCGATGTCATTACCCGTCGATTTATTCAGTCCCTGGATAAATTCTATTTCTTCCCTGAATGTGGGAATGCGAAACACCGAGGACCCCAGCGGAAAACGATTAGCGTAACTCTGTACTTTCTTGCCATTCTCTATCTCGTAGCCTTCGCTGACATTCAGCTGTCTAATTTCTTCCAGCGTAAAATCGATTGCGTAATAACGGCCATCTTCTCTGGCCCGTGCAGGGAATTGCTCATCGACATCGGTGGTCCGATCCAGGGTAATGTCGTGGAGAACGATCAGATGGTCATCGCTGGTCATGACCACATCTTGCTCGATGTAGTCTGCCCCCATGGCATAGGCCATGGCCTTCGCCTCCAGGGTATGTTCTGGCAGATAGCCACTGGCTCCGCGGTGTGCAATTACAATTTTCTGTGCCATAGCCTGTGATGAGACCAATAGTAAGACAAGGAGACTACCGAGTAGTTTGCGCTTTCCCATGATTCTATACCGTAATGTCGAGCTGTCAGAGTAAATTACTCCGAATCGCTGCAAGATTCTATCTCATCGAAGTAATTACTCCGACTCTGATTTGGCTATGCAAGATTTTCACAGTTGCGCATTCCGTAGTTCTTGAAATCTGATTGCAGTGGCTTCGAACGGTGCCGAGTGGCAGGCTGATGCAGCTGCAGACCGCGCCCCTCCGGGGTACCCTCGCTCCGAAAACAAGCCTCGCAAAAAACGCGAGTCTCTTTTCTGCGCTCGGCGCTGGTCTTTTATTGCAGCTACACCAGCCTGCCACTCGGCCCCTTGGGTTATTGCTTAGTCTAAATATCTTCGACCTCGATCTTAGTAAGGAACATAAGCCTCAATCTCTTTCCACAAAATAATCGTGAGTTAATACCCAGGGAAATGACACCTGAAATTGCACGATGCCTAGTGAGATCTCACAGGTGCTACTTTACTTGTCAGCTAAGGATCAAATCGATTCTATCATTCGGAGCAAATGAATTGCCCCGAGTGAACGAGGTACAGTTGAACAAACGAAGAGGATTGCCATCTTTCGCCACAGTTGCTCCGCAATTTGCCTTTTTCTGGTCGTCACTTGGCCAACATGGTCTGGTGTAATCGATGCTGAAAAGAAAACTATGGAGATAGCTGTGAGTTTTTTTAGAAAATCCCAAAACTGTTTGTTTGTGGAAGAAGAACGATACAACTGGGCAGCCCCCAGATCCAAGGTCAATAAACGCTTGTTATATTTATCAATTCTGTTTGTGGTCGCGGGTATATTGTTCAGCGTGTTGCGTTAGCGTGCCTTCAATACTGTCTCAACCGTCATGGCTTGTCCGGCACGAATGACCTCTAACAGGACTACATCGCCGGGGGCTGATGTGCGCAACAAATTGGAGTAGGTCTGTAGATCAGACAATGTTTCACCATTGTAGGTGCGGAGCACGTCGCCCGCTTGCAGACCCGATTCGGCGGCGGCGCTGTTCGGTGTCACCCCGGAAAGTCGAACTCCCTCGCCTGTGAATGCAAAATCCGGCACCGTACCGAGACTTGCCTCGCGCTCGCCGGGTTGTCCGCTCTGCACAACGACTTCGGCTCCCTCCAGGTTAACTCGCAAACCACCAGTGTTGTCGGCCAGGTAGATCACTGCCTCCTCTACCCACAGGGCAATATCTGACATACCCTCAACATCGAGCTTGTCCGGTGTATCGCTGGCGCGGTGGTAATCAGTATGGGTACCACTGAATAAATGGATAGCGGGGATGCCAGCATTGAGAAAACTCACATGGTCACTGCTGGCGATGGTTGCAGCGGGAAATGTGGATTCCACACCAATGGTAAAGCCAATGCCCTGCGCCATGAATGGCCACTCGTAGGCGCTGTCGGTGGCGAATACCTGCAGAGTACGCCCCTCCAATCGCCCCACCGCATCGAGATTGATCATTGCAAACAGGTCATCGCTGGAGAGATTCCCGGGTGGATTCTCTACGAAATGTTGTGAACCGATTAGCCCGGATTCCTCCCCGGTAAAGGCGACAAACAGAATCGGTCTCTGCGGGGTAAATGCGCGGGAGAGTTTTGCCGCCACTTCAATCAGAATACTGACACCGGAGGCGTTATCGTCGGCACCCGGGTAAATCTCCCCGGTCGCGGCATCCATGCCCAGGTGATCATAATGTGCACCCAGTACGACGGGTTGCGCGCTCAATGCGCGATTGCTGCCGGGAATCATGCCAACCACGTTGGCCAGCTCGATATTGCCGTAACCTGCCAGCGAATCGCGCCAGCGTTGCAGGTAGGTAGCCCCTACCGGCTGTAATCCGGCAGCGCGGAATTGATCGGCTATATAAAGGGCCGATTCGTTGAGACCAGCACTTGCAAGACCCCTACCCTGCATCGCAGGGTCGGTGAGTCGGGTGCTGTGACGCAGAAGCTGTTCCGGCAAATATTTCGCCGGTAGCTTGGCAATAGAGTCAGGAATTGGCAGCGAGTCCCACTGCACCGCCGCAGTGAGTTCCGGCTTGACCCATTGCATGGGAGAATCGGGACTGGCCCACACGCCCTTCACATCATTGGTGGGTTCATCGCCGACAAAGCTGAGGTATGAGTACTTGCCGTAATGGGGCAGCTTCTCGATCATACCCGGCATGGCAATCATGTCGTCGACATGGATCCAGCCAATCGCCAGTTGCGCATTGTCAGGATGCCGCCCGATCACCACTGTACTGCGATTGGCATAGGCAATCTCACTGCCCGCCAATGCCACTCCTGTGTCAGAAGTCTCAACACCATAAAACGCCACGACCGCGGCAACCGCCCCGGTAAAAGGATTGTCTCGACCGAGGATCCACACCGGCTTGTCCATTGGCAGCGAGTCAATCTCATCGGCAAATAGGATGTCGAATTCGGTGCCTTGTCCAAAAGACTCTGCCATCTGCGTCCAGTGCTGTCGATCCGTTGCAGGCAGGACAAAGGCGATCTGGCTGGCGCCGAATAACTCGCCGATGGTGGGTGGCGTTTCCTCTCGATCGAGTTGTCGGAACACGTCGAAGAATGGATCCACCAGCACGCCCTGCAGGTGTTCGTAGTCTTCCGCCATCACTCCTTCCAGTTTCTGGGAGAGTGCAATGTCGTATATCTGTGGTTCAGCTTCGCCTTCATAATAGAGTGCAACTGGCACCTTTAATGTGTAAGGATCACCGAACTGGGTCTGGGCAAACATGATCCTGACCTGATTGCCGTACGTCGCTTCCACCGTCACCGATAATTTCGGCGCTCCGGTACGATTTACCCACTGCTCAAAAAATGCTGTCAGGTCGACGCCACTAAGTTCTGAAAACAGCGCCGCAATATCGGCGAATGAGGCGCGCTGAAATTTATAGTCCTGGTAGAGTTTGCGCAGCCCATCAAGAAACAACTCGTCTCCCAGTTCGATCCTTAACATGTGCCAGAGCATCAGGGTCTTGCCGTACCCGACAGCCTGGGAGGCGGCGGAGTTTCGGGAGGTAAACTGAGCCAGCGGAAAATCCGTTCCATCGGCTACATAGTTCTTATAGCGGGCCAGCATCTCTTTGCGGTACTCATGCCCTAATCCATCCATTTCCTGGAACAAGTGATCTGCCAGATAGGCGGTCAGCCCTTCGCTCCAGTTGCCTGATTCGTAGTCGGGATAGACACCATTGCCCCACCAGTTGTGCAGGATTTCATGGGGATAGGATGATTCGAGAATGAACGGGAAGCGGATTACCTGTTCGCCGAGCAGAGTAAAGGACGGCATACCGTAGCCGGTCTCCCAGAAGTTCTCGATCAGGGCAAACTTGCTGAAGGGATAGTCGCCGAGTAGCGGTTCATAGAGTTGCAGGTAGCGCTCCGTCGCATCCATGTATCTCGTAGCCAGGTTGGGATCCGGTGTGCGCAGGTACGCCAGCACCTCCACATCATCGGCTTGTTGTGAGTACTCGGTGAAGTTGGCGGCGATCAGATAGATCTCTTCCATGGGTTGCCGACTGATCCAACCATTCCTCCTCTCCCCGCGGTCTCCCTGGCTGACGGCGGTCCAGGTGCGGGCAGACTGGGCAAACTCCACTTCCAGATCGAAGGTCACCAGGTCGATTCCGAAGTCCGGAATCCAGGCACTGCCTTTATTCAGGTAAACTCCCTGCTCGCCGATGATGCCGGAAGTCTCGGAAAAACTCTGTGCGTACTCGGCACTGGTCTGTTCGGCGATGTCATAGATCGACCCGCTGTAGATCAACACAGCCTGGCTGCGATTGCGGGCTGGCAAACTCAGTGAATAACGATTGGTGGAGGCACCAAGACCCCCTGTTGCGTTGATGCCTACATTGGTGGACAGCGGGGTTGTCTGCAATGGCCGCAGGGTGCCGGAATTATTGCTGATTCTTAGATTGCTGTTGAGCTCAAAGGTGATCTCAGTTGTTGCAGCAGATGTTGGTAGCGTGATCGTGTCCTCGACCGAAATCTGTCGCGCCAGGGGATCCAGCCGAACCTTGAGATTATGATGAACCAACTGCGGTGCATTCGCATCGCTCAGAACATCTTGCTGCGCAGCCGCCAGTGACGCAAGGCCAGAAAGGCACAGCAACTGAACAATTCGATTCAGCGGTGTAAGGCGAAGAATGTCAGATAAGAATTGCATGAAGAAGACGCCAGCCAGGTCGCGTTAGTCCAGCCCTAACAACTCCAGGGCCCGCTGGTGATCCCAATCTCCCATGTGGATCTGGGAGGTCCCATCCGGTGTGCGGGTTGTGCTCCAGGCGAGCTTGCTGCCATCGGGTGAGAACACCGGCAGAATATCAGTGCCCGCGGTATTGGTCACCCTGATGCGAGGCCTAACCCCGCCCGGGTCGATCATGAACAATTCGAAATTCGCATTGCCAAGCAGATTACTGGAATAAATGATGTAGTCGCCACTGGGATGATAATAAGGTCCCCAGGAAACCATCGCGTCAGCGGTTAACTGCCGCTGATTACTGCCGTCGATAGCCATGGTCCAGATCTCGGCGCTATTGCCATCGGGATTGAAACGGCGCCACACGACTTTCTGATTGTCGGGGCTGAAGAATGGGCCGCCGTCGTATCCGGGCGAGTGGGTAAGTTGAACTACGTTTGAGCCATCGGCGTTCATTATATACAGATCCATGAAGTAAGAACTGTCATCGTCAAAGAGTGCCTGTTCGGCCTGACTCAGCGTGCGGCTATAAGCCTCGCGGTTGGAGGCAAACAGTATCCTGCGCCCATCTGCCGAATAAGAACCCTCGGCATCATAACCATCGCTGTTGCTCAGGTTGATGATGTTTCCTCCATCGGCATCGGCCTGGTAGATATCGTAATGCCGGTCATAGTCCCAGCCGTATGGACGCTCGATGCCACTCTGGCGAATCTGAATTTCTTCGGCCTGTTTGGCCAGGGCATCCGGGTCTTCATGGGTTGATGAAAACATCACGCGGTCCAGGGTCGGGTGCACCCACGAGCAGGTAGTCAAGCCGATTCCCGGCGATACTCTGGAAGTGGCTCCGCTTGCAAGATCCTTAAGATAAATCTGGTAGAAGGGATTGTCTCCAGGCACTTCACTCTGAAAGATAATGCGTCTGCCGTCAGCGCTGAAATAGCCTTCGCCCGAACGCAGGCTGTCGGTAATTAACTGCTGGGTATTGCTCAGGAGAGTGGCTTCGTAATCAGTATCGAAGGGTCCGCTCGCGGAAGCCGGGGTCGCTGCCCGGGTCGCACCGGCCACGCCGTCGGCCGAGGTGGCACCGGCGGTACCATCGGGTTGAGCCTGCACCACTGATCCGAAAATTCCCAGCATCAGAACACTGCTGATTGTTAACGCCAGCCGAACTGGCTGCTTACGGTTGCGCCTCACGTTCATAATTTCAATCCAGATGTTTTTAAATGTTGCAAGTTTACTTGAACAAGAAGTTTTGTTGCTGCGGAAATACGCCAAAGAGTCCACCGGTGTGGATAAACAGCACGTTGCGAGCACCCGGCAAGGCGCCGTCATCACCTTTCTGAATCTCACTAACCATGCCATGAAAGGCCTTACCTGTATAGACCGGGTCCAGGAACAGGCCATCGGTGCGTGCTAACAGGGCAATACTTGCAAACACTGCTTCTGAAGCTGTGCCATATCCTGCACCCATATAGCCTTCAACTGTGGTTATTGCCAGCTTCTTCACATCGAAATCGGTTTTGTATCGCTGTTGCCAAAGCGTCACATCTCGCCGAATCTTTTGATCGAAGTAGGCCGCATCGTCACAAACATTGAATGCCAGCACTTTAGTGGGAATCTCAAACACCCGGATGCCCACGATTAACCCTCCCTGGGTACCGCCAGACCCGGTGGCTGTGACGATGTAATCAGGAGTCATGTCGAGGCTCTGGAAATCCTGCTTGAGTTCTTCGCAGGCCGCAATGTATCCCCACAAGCCAATCTCGTCGCTAGCACCAATTGGAATGTAGAACGCCTTACTGCCAGCGGTGGCATAGTCCTGCTGCAGGTCCTTCACAAGCTCTTCGTGACCATGCCAGTCATGCTGGGAAACATAGGTAATTTCAGCACCACTCAGATAATCCATGAGCAGGTTTCCCTCGGGCTGTTCTGGTTTTTCACCACGCAGCACGAGATGAACTTGCAAACCGAGTCGGGTACAGAGAATCGCCGTCGAGCGGCAGTGATTGGATTGCAGACCGCCACAGGTGATGACAGTATCGCAGCCCTGCTCCTGTGCTTCCGCGAGGGAAAATTCCAGTTTGCGAATCTTGTTACCGGAGACTTCTGTGCCGGTTAATTCATCGCGCTTGATCCAGATCTGCGTAGCAGAGCCGGTGAGCGGAAATCGTTGCAGCCGGGTTATTGGAGTGGGCAAACGAGCCAGATGAAGTCTGTTGGGAAATTCAATCATTTTACATGGAGCCAAGAGAAGAAAGCGGTTAAATACCCCTCTCCCTATTGGTGCCTGGCACCTATTGAATCAATATCTAATTGCTGGTCTTGGTTGCATCGTAGGCCTGCGCAACACTTTCCACTCCGGTTGCCAATGGTTTCAACGCCTCGCTATAAAGAAACAGGTCGGTGAGAACGGCGCGCAGATGAATTGAGGCGTTCAGATTGTCAACCATCTCGGAGCCAATCTTCTCCTGAGCGAGCATGAAATTGATCGCCGCTCCCGCCTTGCGGCAATCCTCGGCGATCACTCGCTCGAAATCATCCTGGCTATCGGCCAGGGCACCAGCAATAGTTTTCATCGCCTCGGCCATGTCCGTGATGGTGGGTCTGGCGTGGGGTCCGGGGCCGGTCTCGGCTCCGGCTGGTCTGCCCTGTGCGGCATAGGCCAACAGGAACTCATAACCAGATTCTATGGTTTCAACACTCGCTTCTAAATCCATTTGCTACTCAATATTCGCTCAAGTAAAAGGGGCTTTAATGGGAACACCTACGAAAATAAACTGGGAAATAAACTAAACCGGGGACACTGATAAAAACCTAATGGGGACACCTACAACTTAACAATTTAAGCCCGAAATTGGCGCGGCTATTGAGCCTTCCGAGCCCCTTAAGTTGTTAAGTTGTAGGTGTCCCCTAATCCTCTAGTCGGCTTCTTTCGGCGCCCACTTGCTGGTGTCGTGATTAGCCGCCATTTCATCTTCGGAAATCCAACCGGATACCATGGAACGAGTGTAGAACAGCTTCTCCGGACGCAACGCGAAATAGATGTGCGTCGCCGCCAGTGCAACGAGAGCCAGAGTTGATAAACCGTGCAACAGGAACACCAATCCGAGCGTGCTTTCCGCCATGCTATTGGTACGATCCCAGAATGGCGAATCGATCTGCATCCACATCAGGACGCCTGTGACGATGACCGCCAGCACGACTACTGTTACCGCCCAGTGCATACCTTTCTGTTCGAAAGTATATTTACCAGGCTTCTTGGCTGAATCGAATGGCTCGCCGAAATCTCGCGGCCCGAGAATCATGGATTTAAAATCCTGCCAGAACAATGACCGGATTATATGAAACAAAACAATGAAGCTAAGAACCAGTCCGGAAATCCAGTGAATGTTCAACCAGGCGATTCGCAAACCAATGATTGGCGCCACACCCGTAAAAATTAGCACCAGAATGCTGGCGGCCATTACCCAGTGAAAAAGTCGATCGATAGACTCATGTCTCAGCATTCTTCTGCCATCAGCAGAAGGCTTGTCCATCTTCTTGTTGGCCAGAGCAGCCATGATGATTGCGTGAGCTGCTAAAAGAACCAGTATCGCAATAGCAACGACCCATAGTAAGTCCCAGGATACGCCGAGGATTACTTCCTCTCCCCAGACATCGCGTTTATAGCGGACAATTTCTCCCACTGTACTACCCTCTCAATTTATTGTTTTGGTACTGCTGTTTTTTGAATTGGGGACACCTACAACTTAACAACTTAAGCCGAACAACAAGGAGCCAACTGGTTTTCTGGCTGCTTAAGTTGTTAAGTTGTAGGTGTCCCCTATTTTTCTTGGCTGCTTAAGTTGTTAAGTTGTAGGTGTCCCCTATTTTTCTCAGCCCCGGATCGCTCTCTTAACCAGATTTTGCATCAATGGCACTTTGAAATGATTGTAATTCAAAGGTCTCGCACCATTGGTTGCCATCTCACCAGCTCGGCCGGCAAGTTCCTCTGATCGCTGTTGTCCGCGAATTGCATTTTCAACTGCTTCTAAACGACGCGGCGTACACTCTACTGCACCACAGGCCAGGCGGGCGTCCTGGATAACACCGCCGGAAACCTTGAAGGCCGCCGCGATGTTTACCAGAGCGAAATCCCATACATTGCGATCCGCTACCTTTTCAAAATAGAACTCGGCGTTGGCCCAGCTGCCGGGAATGCGAACTGCAGTGAGAATCTCCCCAGGATTGAGTACGGTCATGTGAATGATGTCTCGATCAGGACCTACAAAATAATCCTGCGCTCGAATCAGCCGCTGGCCACCCTGACTGCTAACCACCATGATCGCATCCAGTGCAACCAGGGCAGGAGCGGTATCGGAAGGACTTACAGCCACACAGCGGCTGGCACCGAATAATGCGTGCTCGCGATTAAGCCCTTCCGGTGAATCGGCATAGCAGATATTACCGCCGGCACGATAGCAATCCAGTCCCCGACGGTAGTACCAGCAACGGGCATCCTGGTTCAGGTTGCCGCCGAGAGTTCCAACGTTACGAATCTGCGGGCTGGCCACCTTGCTGGCCGCCATTGCCAGAAGACTATAGCGGGATTGCACCAGGGGATTATTGGCGATCTCGGTCAGCGTTGTTACCGCGCCGATCTCGATACCGTCATCGATTTCCTTGATGCCTTTCCAGGCGTCGATCTGGGTTAGTTCGATCATGGCAGCAGGCGACTTGTTGCGGTCTTTCAACCAACCGTAAGTGTCCTGACCACCACCAACCAGCCAACCATCGGCGCCTAATGTATTCGCCAATGCCAGGGCGTTGGCTTCATCAGTTGGTTGATAAAGCTCTATATCGGGCATTACGTCATGTGATGTGGCTACCATATCAACCTCGGAAATTGTTCTGAGCAAGAGGTACCCAATCTTCGGATATTCCTGCTATGTGGTTAATGATCATGTCTGTCGTTACCGGCGTGGCGTTAAAGATGTGACCGCCTAACGCATCGGAAATCGCAGCATTCAGTGCGGCAGAGACGGCGCCCATGGAGGGCTCACCGATGCCGCGCGCACCTACCGGGTTTTCAGGATCAGGCAGATCCACCCAGCCGGATACAATCCTTGCTGGCGTGTCGAGATAGGTAGGAACCTTACTCTGCCAGTAACCGGTACTCGCCGGCAGTCCATTCTGCGGATCGTACAAATGACGTTCCAGGGCGGATAAACCGATACCCCAGACCACACCACCCACCATCTGGTTCTTCAGGCCTTGTGGATGCATTACCGTACCGCATTCAGCCACAGTCACTACATCGATAATCTCAAACTTACCGGTCTCGGTATCCAGCTCAATCTCACAGGCTGTAACAGTAAAGCCAGGAGGATTACCGGAGTGAGCCGGGTCATGATAGACACCCATGAAACCGGAACCAGCCAGTCGCGACACGGAAATCTGTGTCCACTCGGCGAGATCCTCGGGTAACTCTGCTTCTCCGGTGTACTTGCCACCCAGTTCCATCGCTCGCCGGGCAACCTGGGCATAGGTGTAGCCGACAGACTGATTGGCAATCTGGTGTACCCGCTCGTTGGAAATATCGTATTCAGCAGGAGCACCACCGAGATCACTCGCTGCTATTTCCTTCATCTTCGTCAGCATGTCCTGCGCCGCGCCCCAGCACGTCCGCGTATTGGTAAAGATGGAGTTGCTGCCGTCCTGTGGTGAGGTGATTGGCAGATGCAGGTCAGTGCGACCGGTAATAATGTCACAGCTGTCCCATGGCATCTTCAATGCTTCGGCGGCTGCACGGGAAGTCGATGCGTAGGAATAGGTTCCCAGGTTACCGACCCCGTTGTGAATCTTCAGTCGGCCGTCTGGACCCATCATGACGATACCGTCCATGCCACTGCGCCCGGCATTGTGATAACCCTGGCCAATGCCAAATCCTGTCACCTTGCTGCCATTGCGCTGGCGGCGGCGTGGTTGACGCCCTGCCCAGTCAAACAGCTGCGCGGTCTGCTCCAGTGCTTCAGGCATATAGGCGCTGGTGAATGGAGTGCGTTGTGGTACACCACCCTCATCACCGTTCTGCGGAGTATTTATCTTGCGAATTTCCAGGCGATCAATGCCCAGCTCATCCGCGGCCTTGTCGAGGATTGGCGAAACAATCGCCGCAATCTGGTTCTCACCCGGGCCACGCTGGGCACCGCGGTGAGCCGTATTGCTGCCGATGGACACGCCTCTGAGGCGAACTGCATCAGCCTGGTACACGATACTGATGGCGTTGGTTGCAGAGAACGCATCTCCGCCACCGCCCTTGCCGCCGTTGTCAGACACGATCCAGAGATCGGCTGCTGCCATCGTGCCATTCTGGCGAAAACCCAGTTTGATCCAGCCCTGAAAACCCTGCCGAGCACCACCAATGGTGAACTCTTCTTCGCGGGTGACTCGCATCATGACTGGACGGTTGATCTTCTGGGACAGCTTGGCGGGAATCGCCGCACTTGGAACGCTTCCGGCGCGCGCGCGCTGACCGAAACCACCACCGGTTGCGGCGTTGATGAAGACCAGGTCTTCTTTCGCTACACCTATAATGCCGGCGATACCGTCGGCAAATGCCGTCAGGCTCTGCGAGGTTGCGTGCAGGTACAGTTTGCCGTCTTCCCAATAGGCCATGGCGCTGCGTGGCTCCATCGACATGTGTGGGTAACCGGCGGTAGTGAATGTGTTCTCATAAACATAAGCCGATTCCCCGAAAGCAGCATCGAGGTCTCCATAAGCAAGCTCAGTCGGAGCCGCAGCGGTGGGCTCATTACCCGCACGGAAACTGGCGACCTGGTCAGTCGTCCATTTTTCCTCAATAAAGCCCTCACGGAAGGCAAAAGTATTACCTCCGTTGTAAGCATTCGGGCCACCTTCGGCAAGGCTGTCCAGCGGGTCGATAACGAAAGGCAGTCTTTCGAAGGTAACCGAGATCGCGGCGATTGCCGTTTCGGCTGTCTTCTCATCGATTGCCGCGACCGCCAGAATGGGTTCACCAACCAGGGTCGGTTCGTTAGTCAGAATCTTCAGGCCGGTGCTCTGCGGTTCACCATCGGGATAGACATCGTCGGCGGTGAGAATGCCAAATACACCTTCCATCGCCAATGCCGCGGACGCATCAATGTCGATAACGCGAGCATGGGGAATCGGGCTTGTGAGTAATCTTGCATAGACCATCCCTTCACGGGTGTAGTCTTCTGCATACTTAATCCTGCCAGTGACCTTACCGGTAACATCAGGCGGGACGAAATCTTTACCAATATGCATATATGCCATGATGTTTATCCTATTTCAGCGGCGCGCATGACGCCGTCAAGGTAAGAGTCATAAGAACCACAGCGGCATATATTTCCGGACATGCCCAGCTGTGCTTCTTCTCGGGTTGGATTGGGATTGATGCGCAGCAGCGCTACAGCTGCCATCACCTGTCCCGGTGTACAGTAACCACATTGCGGAGAAAGGCTCTCTACGAATGCCTGCTGAACAGGATGCAAGTCACCGTTGGCAGACTCCAGGCCTTCGACGGTTTCGATGCGCCCGTTCTTCATTGAATGAGTTAGCACCGAACAGGAATACGTGGCGATGTCATCCACCAGCACGGTACAAGCACCACATTCGCCTCGGTTACATCCCAGCTTGGTTCCAGTTAGACCGAGCTTGTAGCGCAGTGTCGATGCAAGAGTCTCCTGGGGAGCGACATCGACATTACGTACCTGGCCATTTACATTGATTCGAATCAGACGCTCAACATATCCAGCAGGGCGGTTCTGGCCATTAGCGGCATACCACATTGTAGTGGTAGTAGCCGCCGCACCAGAGGCAATCACCCCTTTTATGAAGCGTCTTCGGGTTAGTTTTGGATTCACGGGTTAGTTGCCTCCTGATAAGGACTTGGAATTCTGTTTCTTTTTGATCTGAGTAGTTAATTATTTTTGTTGTAATTCGTTCTTAATCTAAATGAGAATTGTTTACATTTAGTTAGTTTTCATTGTGGTGCAGTATCGCGGGTTAGAGTAAATCACCCGTTGGTTTTTAGCAAGCAAGCAACCCCCGTGGATGGCTTGAATGGTGGTCGTTTCAGCCGATTCGATTGCAGTGGGAAAAAGGGCATAGGGCCAGCCGAAAATTCATCTGTTGACTGCTGCACATTTACGCTGAGTAGTGGAAGAAATGCTGTCAGGATTTTTTCTTTTCATATCGCGTCAGGCGATCGAGATAAGGATGGAACTTCATAGTGAAACTGGAGCGATACGCACTAGAAATGTTAGAAGTCAAAATGACAACCTGTTCCCCATTAGAGTGATGTTGATTGGGTGAGAAGCTGCTTGAAATCAGCGGCTTGGTGGTCCGAAGAATCTGCGGAAACCCGCGCATACCTTGACATATTCTGCTGTGATGTTATTTTGTTCGGCCGCGTTTTAGGTACTGCCACGGATGCTGGCAGGCACCTAAAAGCGAACTGTAAAAAGAATTATTCGCCAAGTCCTACCCGGCCAAATTCAGCAGCGTTATGCTTACCGACCCGAGAGGCGCAGCCATCACGGGGTGGGGAGCCTGCGGCAGATTGAGAGCCTTCTGTAGGGTCTGTAGGGAGAGCCTTCAGCGAAATGGAGAGCCCTCACCGGAATGGAGAGCCCTCAGCGCGCAATGAACGCCTGGGCCTGGCGCGGAGTAACAAGACACCGAACAAATCGTGTGCCTGGATTGCTGACTGGTATGTACTGAGATTAAATGCGTTATGAGCGACATCGAAAGACCACCATTGAAGTTCGGATATCCTGAGAAACTGGGCCTGTATGACCCTGCTCAGGAAAAGGATTCCTGCGGTGTTGGTTTTGTCGCAAGCATCAAGGGGGTACCCAGCCATCAGATCATGCTGGATGCCTATCACCTGAATTCTCGCATGGGTCACCGCGGTGGTTGCGGGTTTGAAGCCAATAGCGGCGATGGCGCCGGAATTCTCATGGCGCTCCCCCATACATTCTTCAAGAAGTTAGCCAGAAGTGAATTAAATGCCGAACTACCCGCTGCCGGGAAGTATGCTGTTGGCAATATCTTTCTTCCGCAGATAAAAGAAGAACGACAGCAATGTCTGCAGGTAATTAACACCATTATTGCGGAAGAAGGTCAGGTACTGGTTGGCTGGCGTGATGTGCCGGTCGATCCCGAAAGTGCTGACGTTGGTCCGGCGGCAAGAATGGCGCAACCCTTTATACAGCAATTATTCATTGCTGCTGACGAAAGCCTGGATCAGCGCGACTTTGAAAGAAAAATCTACGTAATTCGCAAACGTTTCACCCATCGCCTGCGCAACGACAAAACCCTGAGTGAAGCCAAGCAACTGTATGCCTGCAGTCTCTCCAGCAAGGTAATCGTTTACAAAGGCATGCTCACACCCGGTCAGCTGTTTCCTTTTTATCACGACCTCACCAATCCGGATTTCGAAACTCACCTGGCCATGGTGCATTCACGTTTCAGCACCAACACCTTTCCTTCCTGGGACAGGGCACAGCCGAATCGCTGCATGAGCCACAATGGCGAGATCAATACGCTGCGGGGAAACGTGAATTCGATGATGGCCCGACAGGGGAAGGTTGCATCCGAGCTATTCGGAGACAGCCTGCAACAGATATTTCCCGTTATTGATCCTGATTGTTCCGATTCCGGCAGTTTCGATAATGTGCTCGAATTTCTGCTGCTCACCGGTCGTTCCCTTGCCGAAGCCACCATGATGATGATTCCTGAAGCCTGGCAGTCGGATGTCAACATGGCCCAGGAGAAAAAAGATTTTTACGAGTATCACTCGGCACTCATGGAGCCCTGGGATGGTCCGGCGTCTATCGTATTCTCAGATGGTCAATACATCGGAGCCGTACTGGACAGGAACGGGTTGCGCCCCAGCCGTTATTACGTGACACACGATGATAAATGCATTATGGCTTCAGAAGTCGGTGTGCTTGACGTCGATCCCGCCAACATAAAACTCAAGGGGCGTCTGCAACCCGGCAAGATGTTTCTGCTGGATTTCGAGCAGGGTCGTCTGATACCCGATGAAGAAGTAAAGCAGGACATCTGCCGCAAACGACCCTACCGTGAATGGTTAGCGCAACAACTGGTCTCACTCGATGACATCGCCAGTAGTAGTGCCGCCTATTCGCTGGACAGCGAGGACACGCTGCATCGAATGCAGGCCTTCGGTTATACCACCGAGACCATGCAGTTCATGCTGATCCCCATGGTAACGGAAGCCCGTGACCCCCTGGGATCAATGGGAAATGATTCGGCCCTTGCGTGCCTTTCGGATAAACCACGCATGATTTACGACTACTTCAAGCAGTTGTTCGCCCAGGTCACCAATCCCGCCATCGATTCAATTCGAGAAGAAGTGGTGATGTCGCTGAGATGTATCATCGGGCCGGAAGGAAATTTGCTCGAAACTACGCCTGAACAGGCACACCGCCTCAGTATCGATCACCCGATTCTGTCCAATCAGCAACTAACCGACATCAAACACATGGATTACCAGGGAATGCGTTCGCGGGTAATCGATATTACTTATGACGACGAAGACGCAAACGGGTACCTGGATGCCATAGATAGGATTTGCAACGAAGCTACTGCAGCTATCGAAGAAGCTTACTCCTTTATTATCCTGTCTGACCGACGCACATCGGCCGCCCATATTCCGTTAAGTGCTCTGGTTGCCTGCGGAGCAGTTCATCATCACCTGGTCAAGAAAGAGCAGCGTACTCAGATTGGCATCATCGTTGAGACTGGTGAAGCAAGAGAAGTTCACCATCAATGCCTGCTATCGGGATATGGCGCCGACGCTATCAACCCCTACCTGGCATTCGAAGCCCTGTGGCAGGCCAATAACGATGGACTGTTGGGTGATAGTTATCCTGACGAGGACACTCTCGTGGCTGGCTACAAGAAAGGCGTGGCCAAGGGCATGCTCAAGGTGATGGCCAAGATGGGAATATCCACGCTGCAATCCTACAAGGGCGCACAGATCTTCGAAGCCGTCGGGCTGGCTGATGAGATTATCGATAAATGTTTCACCGGTACTACCAGTCGGGTGCAGGGGGTCAACTTCAATGTGCTAATCCAGGAATCGCACCGACGACATGCGGTCGGTTATCCGGCCAATGAGAGCGATCGCATTCCTGTACTGGATAATCCCGGCGATTTTCACTGGCGCATCGGTGGTGACAGTCACATGTGGAATCCGAGCACTATATTCAATCTGCAAGTCGCGGCACGCAATAACAGCGCTGAGGCCTACACCGAATTCGCCAGACACGCCAACGAGGAAAGTACCCGGCGCTGTGCGTTTCGCGGGCTACTGAAATTTCGACTCGATGTAAACGAATCCCTGTCGATTGACGAAGTCGAGCCTGCCACTGAAATCGTCAAGCGCTTCGCTACCGGCGCTATGAGTTTCGGTTCCATCTCGCAAGAGAGTCACGAAGCACTGGCAATTGCCATGAACCGCCTGGGCGGCAAGTCCAATACCGGCGAAGGTGGCGAAGATCCCCTGCGCTTCGAACCGATGGAGAACGGTGATTCCAAGCGCTCTGCGATCAAGCAGGTGGCATCGGGGCGCTTTGGAGTTACCACCTGGTATCTAACCAATGCCGACGAGCTACAGATCAAAATCGCCCAGGGAGCCAAGCCTGGTGAAGGTGGCGAATTACCGGGTGGCAAGGTTGACGAGAATATTGCCCGAATTCGTTATTCCACACCGGGGGTCGGCCTGATCAGCCCGCCGCCTCATCACGATATTTATTCCATCGAGGATATCGCGCAGCTCATCCATGACTTGAAGAATGCCAATCGGGAAGCCCGCATCAGCGTGAAACTGGTGGCGGCAATTGGTGTTGGCACGATCGCCGCGGGCGTGACCAAGGCCAAGGCAGATCACCTGGTGATAGCCGGACATGATGGCGGGACGGGCGCTTCCCCACTTACGTCTATCAAACATGCCGGGCTCCCTTGGGAACTGGGTGTCGCCGAGACCCATCAGACTCTGGTGATGAACAACCTGCGCTCCCGGGTTGTTTTGCAGACCGATGGCCAGTTGAAGACCGGTCGCGATATTGCGATTGCAGCGATTCTGGGTGCCGAAGAATTTGGTTTTGCCACAGCACCACTCATCACGCTGGGCTGCATCATGATGCGCAAGTGTCATCTGAATACCTGTCCGGTTGGTGTCGCTACCCAGGATCCGGAACTGCGCAAGAAATTCAAAGGCAAGCCCGAGCATGTGGTGAATTACCTGTTCATGGTTGCCGAAGAAATGCGCGGCATCATGGCGCAATTGGGTATACGAACGGTTAACGAAATGATTGGTCGTGTGGATCTGCTTGATACCGATGATGCCATCGACCACTGGAAAGCGAGTGGACTGGATTTGAGTGCCATACTCGAACCGGCGAAAGTAATCTTTGAGGGTACCGAATTCTACTGCACACAGCAGCAGGACCACGGCCTTGAAAAGGCTCTCGATAACGAACTCATCCGACTCGCCGCTCCCGCGCTTGAATCGGGAGAGAAGGTATTCATCGAACACGAGATCATCAACACAAATCGTGTCGTGGGCACCATGCTTTCCAACGAAGTCGCGAAACGCTGGAAGGCCGACATGCTTCCTGATGACACGATCAACATCAAGTTTCACGGCTCAGCTGGACAAAGCCTGGGGGCATGGCTGGCCAGGGGCATAACTCTCACTGTCGAGGGCGATGCCAACGATTATGTCGGCAAGGGCTTATCCGGCGGTAAGATAATTATCTACCCACCGCGAGAAAGCACCTTCAAGGCGGAAGAAAACGTGATCGCCGGAAACGTGATTCTCTATGGCGCCACGTCCGGTGAAGCTTATATACGCGGCATTGCCGCCGAACGCTTCGCGGTACGCAACAGCGGTGCCAGCGCAGTCATCGAGGGCATCGGCGATCACGGCTGTGAATACATGACCGGCGGTTGCGTAGTGGTTCTAGGCAAGACCGGCAGAAATTTCGGGGCTGGCATGAGTGGTGGTGTTGCCTACGTCTGGGATGCTGACGCCAGCTTCTCCTGCCAGTGCAATATGGAATCCTTCGAACTGGAATCCGTGAGTACTGCCAGCGATATTCTTGCGCTGAGATCGCTGATTGAGAAGCATATGGAATACACTGATTCGCCGGTCGCCCGGGCGATACTCAATAGCTGGGAAACCTCGTTGCCCCAGTTCGTCAAGGTGATGCCTACCGATTACAAACGCGTGCTGGCTGAACGAGCCGCTGCAAACGCCGCGTAGGCTGCAGTAAGCGGACCAGTGTTTGCTGCAAACATCACCTCTTTAACAGGTTTCTAGGTAGATAGATGGGAAAGCCAACAGGATTTAAGGAATTCAATCGCCAATCCGAACCGTATCGCGATGCCATGGTGCGACTGCTGGATTTCAAGGAGATCTATACCGATCACAAGGAAGAGCTTCTCGCCACTCAAGGTGCCCGCTGCATGGATTGCGGGGTTCCTTTTTGCCAGTCTGACGAAGGCTGCCCGGTGTATAACCTGATTCCGGAATGGAATGATCTGGTCTATCACAAGCGTTGGAAAGAAGCGCTGGACCGCCTGCACAAGACTAATAATTTTCCGGAGTTCACCGGCCGGGTTTGTCCTGCGCCATGTGAAGGAGCCTGTGTGCTGGGCATCCATGAGCCTGCTGTGACTATCAAGAACATCGAATGTGCCATCGCTGACAAGGGATTCGATGAAGGATGGATCGTCGCTGACCCTCCGTACTTCCGCACTGGTAAGAAAGTGGCGATTGCAGGATCCGGTCCGGCAGGACTGGCAGCAGCGGCACAACTGAATCACGCTGGCCATGAAGTCACTGTCTATGAACGTGATGATCGAGTCGGTGGTTTGTTGATGTACGGCATTCCGAACATGAAGCTGGAGAAAGCAGTCGTCGATAGACGGGTGGATCTGCTCAGGGAAGAAGGCATCAATTTTATCGTTAACGCCGATGTCGGTGGCAGCGGTGAAAATGGCATCCCAGTCGAGGCGTTGCTGAATGATTTCGATGCGCTCCTGTTAGCCACTGGCGCCACGACTCCACGTGACCTGCAAATTGAGGACAGGGAAGGCGATGGCGTGCATTTCGCCATGGAGTTTCTGCTGAAGAACACCAAGAGCCTGCTGGACTCCAATCTGGAAGATGGAAATTACATCAACGCCAGGAATAGGAACGTAATCGTGATTGGTGGCGGTGATACCGGCACCGACTGTATTGGCACGTCGCTGCGACACGGCTGCAAATCACTGGTGAATTTCGAGATTATGCCCAGACCACCAGCGGATCGCGACGCCAATAATCCCTGGCCTACCTGGCCAGTGATTTTTCGTGTCGAGTATGGCCACGAAGAAGCCGCCGCGCGTGACGGTAAAGATCCACGGGTTTATTCAATCTCCGGCAAAGAATTCGTGCGCGATGAAGATGGCAAGCTGCTCGGAATAAACACCACCGCAGTGGATGAAAATTTCAAAGAGATACCGGGCACCATAGAATTCTGGGAGGCCGACCTGATCTTTCTTTCTATGGGATTTCTGGGTCCGGAACACTATGTCAGCGAAGCGCTCGATCTCGAGCTGGACCAGCGCTCCAACTACAAAGCAGAATACGGAGATTTCAAGACTTCCCATCCGCAAGTATTTGCCGCCGGCGATTGCCGCCGCGGTCAGTCGTTAGTGGTTCGGGCGATCGACGAAGGGCGTCTGGTTGCGGACGAGATTAATAAGTTTCTGGAAAGCTAGAAAAGAAGTATTTAACTATCCGGACCTTTCTTCGCTGCGAATATTATCGCGACTTTGACAAGCCCAGTCTCTGCAGGGCCGTGTCTATTTCGCCAAGAATAGCCGGATCATCAATCGTCGCCGGCAATCGGTATTCCTCATTATCGGCGATCTTCTGCATGGTTCCCCTGAGGATCTTGCCAGATCGAGTCTTTGGTAACCGCTGTACAACCACTGCCTGCTTGAAGGCGGCAACCGGTCCGATCTTATCGCGCACGAGTTTTACAACGTCAGCGACGATGTCCTGTTCAGGGCGTTCTACACCGGCCTTCAACACGAGAAACCCGACCGGTAACTGGCCTTTGAGCTGATCGGCCACACCGATTACGGCGCATTCGGCAACGTCGGCATGACTGGCTAACACTTCTTCCATGGCACCGGTAGACAATCGATGGCCGGCCACGTTTATAATGTCATCGGTTCGGCTCATGACAAAGACATAGCCATCCTCATCGATATAGCCGGCATCTGCCGTCTTGTAGTAACCCGGAAATTCCGCCATATAGCTTTCAATGAATCGTTCGTGGGCATTCCACAATGTCAGCAAGGAACCAGGTGCCATTGGTAGTTTCGTACAGAGTGCGCCTACTTCACCCGCCGGCATGGAATTGCCCTGGCTATCCAAAACCTGCAGATCCCAACCGGGTGCTGGCATGGTTGGCGAGCCCGGCTTGACCGGTAACAAGCCATAACCCATATGATTGGCAGCGATAGACCAACCCGTCTCGGTCTGCCACCAGTGATCGATAACCGGTACCTTGAGCTGCCTTTCCGCCCAGGCCAGGGTATCGGGATCGGTGCGCTCGCCGGCAAGGAACAGCGTCTCGAATTTGCTCAGGTCATAGTCTTGCATCAACTTGCCGTCGGGATCTTCTTTCTTTATCGCCCGGAAAGCAGTTGGCGCGGTGAACAAGGCCTTCACGCCGTGATCGGCAATCACCCGCCAGAACGCCCCGGCATCGGGAGTGCCCACTGGCTTGCCTTCGTAGAGGATAGTTGTGCAGCCCTTCAAGAGAGGACCGTAAACGATATAGGAATGTCCCACTACCCAACCAACGTCTGACGCTGCCCAGTAAACGTCGCCAGCCTCCATGCCATAGATCGTGCTCATGCTCCAGTTCAGCGCAACTGCGTGTCCGCCATTGTCGCGAACCACGCCCTTGGGAAGACCGGTCGTGCCAGAGGTGTAGAGAATATAGAGTGGATCGGTTGCCTTAACCGGTACACAGTCAGCTGGCTTTGCCGAGGACATGGCCTCACTCCAATCCAGCTCTCGGTCATTCGTTAACTGCGCGATGCATTGTTCGCGCTGCACAATGATGACAGTGGTTGGTTTGAATACAGCGATACCGATTCCGTCATTAAGAAGCGGCATGTAGGGAATCACCCGATTGATTTCGATGCCGCAGGATGCCGTGACAATGACATTCGGTTTGGCATCGTCAATACGCACTGCCAGTTCATTAGCGGCAAACCCTCCGAACACGACCGAGTGAATTGCACCGATGCGCGCGCAAGCCAGCATGGCAATTACGGTCTCGGGAATCATGGGCATATAGATAAGGACGCGGTCGCCCTTACCCACGCCCCGGCTCGCCAACACACCGGCGAAGCGCGCGGTTAAGTCTCGCAATTCGCGGTAGCTTAGCTTTACAACCCGATTGCCTGTGACAGGACTGTCATAGATCAGCGCGACCTGCTCGGCACGCCCGTCTTCGACATGTCGATCCAGCGCGTTATAACAGGTGTTAAGTTCACCGCCGACGAACCATCGGCCGTGTGGAGACTGCGAAACGTCCAGTACCTGCTCCCAGGGCTTGGTCCAATGAAGACTCTTGGCCGCTTCACCCCAGAACGCTTCCGGATCTTTGAGTGATAATTCATGGGCCTGCTTGTAGGCCTTGCTAAATTTGGACGACATCTCACTAAACCCTTGTTCTATGACATGACAATGCCTTATCTTAAAAGAAGGCATAGCGGCAAGGCCAGAAAATCATACTCGAATCGGGAACAGACCAGGTTTTCTATGGCGATTAGTGTAATGGCAATAGAAAACCTGATCTGTCCTCGATTTAATAAGCAGGCAAAAAAAATGCGACCACTGCCGGGGGGCAGTGATCGCAATCGGAGCTCTGCGGTGAAACGCAGATTTACTTTGGCAGGTTAATGCTAATTAATTACTGATCAGGATCCTGGTGTGAAGTCAACCAGCTCGACACGCTCATCGTCTTCCAGATTGATTTCAAGAATCAGACCAGTGCCAGGCAAATAGATCTTGGTCTCCTCTCCATCTGGCTCCAGTGGAGTCCATTCCAGGGTCTCGAGGCAGTTGTTACTGCAGGCGAATCCACTATCGGTGGATTCATTGTTCTCCAGGCTCACGGTCTGACCGATATCCTCGGCCTCACCAATGAGATATTCCTGCCGGAGGACTTCATCCACTACGGGCATCCCACGAAACAGAATTCCGGCCTTGGCGCCGTCCGTGCCATGTTTCCATGAACCATCGACATCGCTGAGTTCACCGTCTTCGTAATTGAGGGAAAGCTCACCCATGTACCAGACATTGCCGTCTTCATCCTGGGCATACCAGTCAGAAGTATCTTCAATCACTTCCCCATCTTCCTCGACTACGTCCCGCACCACGATGGCCTCGATGCCTTCGATATCCTTGGTTTGGTCAAGCACCGTCACGGTAATGGTTTCCTCTTCACTTTCATAAACCCAGACATTGCCTACGATGAGTGGGAAATAAGGGTTTGGATTCGCTGCGATTGCATCGACACTGACAAACGTAATGTCGTCCAGATCGGGATCGTAAGGACCCTCTCCGAAGATTGCACACAGGTTTGCATGAGATTCTTCAATATCACCGCATTCTTCAAGAGCATCACTGCGTTCCGCTGTAGCTTCACTGAAACACTCCGCCTGATCGACCGGATCAGATTCGTTAAAACACTTGGCCTGCGCCTCGAAATAGTCATCTTGTGTATCTGCGCGACAGGCGAGCAGTTGAGCGTTGGTGGTGCTGGAACAGGCACCCTCACCTTGAACCATTTGTGGGGTATCGACTTCGATGTCAACCAATTTTTGGTAATCGACGGAAAAACTGACATCGCCCGAACTACTCTCTGCGACTAACTCAGCCGATAGTGCCCTGGTTTCCCCTTCATCGTCCTCCCATTCAAGATAAGGAATTGTCAGTACGATGTTGCTACCATCATCTTCCACTGTTGGATATTCCTGTGCGTTCAATCCAATCGCGAAAAAGCAGGTAACACACACGACTACGAATAATAGTTTTTTCATTGCAGACCTCCTGGTTAGAATTCTTCAATCTGTAAGCGCGCAACACGCAGTACATTCACAGGATATGCTAAGCACTGAACTTAACCGCAGGCTTACCAGAACATTACCAATTGGTTAGATGAGGTTATTTCGCTGATATACAGACCTACTGATCCACCAACAAACACGAAAAAGCGAATATTGTTATGCCCGCTACTTTCAATACTCTTGAGCCGCCCAGGCACGACAGGATTCTTATGCGGCCGAGGCTTATCAGGTGCTGATTACCAGATGGTAATGTTTCGTAACAGCGGTCAATAATGGGGAGCTGTCAAACTATGTTAAACTTATGTCGATGGATTTTAACTGGGTTGCCTGACTGTTCTTAATCGTATGCGCATACTACTGATCGAAGATGACATCAAGATTGCGGCTTTTGTAATCAAAGGTCTAAAAGAGGCTGGTTACGTGATTGACCATTTCATCAATGGTAATGACGGGCTAAACGCCGCTAAACTGGAGACCTATGATGCCGGCGTAATCGATATTATGTTGCCTGGCATCGATGGCTTCAAGATTATCGATGGCATGAGAAGCAGCAACATCAATCTACCCGTACTCATACTAAGTGCGAAGAGATCGGTAGACGATCGCGTGAAAGGATTCAACACCGGTGGAGATGATTACCTTACCAAGCCATTTGCCTTATCAGAACTACTTGCTCGTTTGCAGGCGCTAATTCGGCGGGCTAACCACATCGTAGAGCCTAATAATATTTCTGTTCACGATCTGACAATCGATATTCGCTCGCGAAAGGTCAAGCGAGGAGATAAGAAGATCGTCCTGCAACCCCGAGAATTCAGTTTGCTTGAATACTTGATGCGCAACGAGAATCGCATTGTCTCAAAGTCTATGATCATGGAGCATGTGTGGGATTACAATTTCGATCCCCACACTAACGTAGTCGAGGCACGCGTGTGTCGGCTGCGAGAGAAAGTTGACAAGAATTTCGAGGTTCCGTTGATCCATACTATACGTGGTGTAGGATATGTCCTTAAACACGATACTTAAACCTGCTTCGCTGGCTGGCCGTCTGACAGTCTGGTACACCGGCGTTTCCACGCTGTTGTTCCTGTCTGCCATAGGCACCATCTATTTTTTGACGTCCACTGTCTTGCTCAACCAGGTTGATGAAGACCTCGACGATGATCTGCAGGAGTTTAACGCTATCTACAGAGAAGAAGGCATCGTCCCCCTCTGGCAGGAGCTCCAGAAAGAAGTTGCCGAAGATGGTTCAGCGCAGGTCCTGTTTCGACTCTACACGAGTGATGGTGACATGCTGCGAAGCACGGATGATGGTACCTGGAGTGACCATTTGCCACCTGACAATCTTGGGACGACACTGCAGGAAAACCCTGAACCCATTGTAAGCACCGTCCATCTTGAGTCTCATGAGTTTCCGGCGCGCACTATTTATGGAGTGATTAGTGATGCCAATGGGAACTACATACTGCAGGTAACCGAGTCACTCGAAGAACGCGCCGATGTGCTGGAGATATTTCAACTGACCTTCCTCATCTGCCTGCCGTTTCTGGTGGCGCTCTCATTGTTAGCAGGTTGGATAATGGCCAGAAAGTCATTGTCAGGGGTTGAGCTGGTGACAAACACAGCGATAGACATCAGCAATGGTGCCCTTGATGAACGGGTAAGTCTTAACGATCAGGGGGCAGAGATTGACCGGTTAGCCGCTACGTTTAACAGCATGCTGGATAAGATTCAGTTGTTAATTCGCGGTATGCGAGAGATTAATGACAACATCGCTCACGATCTGAAAAGTCCGCTCGCCCGAATCAGAGGTCTGGCTGAATCAACGCTAACTGACAAGCACGATGAGTCTCAGTATCAGCACCTGGCGGGAAGCACTATCGAAGAATGCGACCGCTTGCTGCATTTGATTAATACTATGTTAGATCTTGCCGAGACTGAAGCCGGGCTGGTTCACGATACAGAGACAGTGAATCTAACCGAGCTGATCTATGATGCCTCTGAAATTTATCAAGCGCTCGCCAGTGAGAATAACATCGAACTCACTAGCGATATCGGACAGGAAATTCTGATTAAAGGTAACAAACAGTTCCTGCAGCGACTCATCGGCAATTTACTGGACAATGCCATAAAGTACACCCCGGAAGGAGGCAAAGTTGCTATCAATGACGAGATTGCCGGAAACGATGTGCTAATCAAGATTTCCGATACTGGCATGGGGATTAGTTCGGACGATCTGCCCAATATATTTCAGCGTTTCTACCGCTGTGATATGAGCCGCAACAAACCGGGTACCGGTTTAGGCTTGAGTCTGGCCTTGGCTATCGCCAAGGCACATCTGGGAAATATCTCGGTAAACAGTCGAATCGCTCAGGGCAGTCAGTTCATCGTTACTCTGCCGCTGGCCAACTGAAGCGAACCAGACCTTAGAAGCTCCCTCTAATGGTCAGCAGAAATACTGGTTCTGACTGTTCTCTTTCGAATACTACCTCTTCAACCTCACCATCTCGCAACGCAGCGAGACCTTCATAAAGGTTGCCGTTTTCCCTTTTTCTGGCGTCAAGCATATTATTTACACTGAGACGCAACATGAAATTCTCGCCCAGACTCTTCTCAATGAAATACTCAAGATTGGAGTCATAGCTTACGCTCTTGATTTCATCTATCTGGATGTCTCTCATGCCGCCCTGCTTCTGTATACTCAAGCCGTGGCTGAATCCCAGCGATGGAACATTATGAATCAGGTCTATATTGCCAATGAAATTGGGTTGCAGATTGAAACGCCGTGTCTCATTAGTAAATGGATCTTTGATTTCAGAATCTATCAACGTGTAGTTAGTGAAGAAGCTCACCTGAGGTAAGCCAATAATGGCCAGTGGCATGCCAAAATCCAGTTCCAATCCCCAGGTTTCCCCTCGCCCCACATTGTCCGGAGTAAAAAGATCGTCACCGACCTTGGTTAGCTCAATCTTGTCATCAATTTCACGGTAGAAAAGGTTTACTCCAAAGATGCCAGCATTGTTGTCGAAGCGGTATGAATACCCCAAATCGATGCCCGCGGCGATTTCCGGCTGCAACCCGGGATTTCCCACAGTAACCTGGTCTTCGTCGGGCGTGTCCAGATTGCTAAAGGGGATAATCTCGTTAAAGCTGGGTCGTCTCAGGGTTCTGGCAAGACTAACTCGAATCGCACCGGAGTCACCCACCTGGTAGGACAGATGAACCGAGGGAATCAGCTCGAACTGTGAATTCTCTGCTCTGCCTTCGCTACCCGTCTGGTCCAGGCTGGTATCTTCGGCGCGTAGACCATACTCAAGGGTTGCATTGCCAGACACATTCCAGGCGTCTTTGATGTAGGCATGCAGACGCATCTCTTCCACATGATAGAGACCATTGCCAGGTGTGTTATCCACCAGCTCGTCCTCATCCAGCTCATTCAGTGTCTGTTTTGCGTCGCGATCTTCGTTACTGGCCCCCAAGCCAACTTTGATTTCGTGATTCTCTTTTACTCTCCAGGTGAGCGATCCCACAAATTGCATCTCCAGATCATCGGCTGCAGTGAATTGTTGCAGCTCAATGACCTCAATTCCTTCCTCCAATACCGCTTCCAGCTCTTGAGAGTCATCATCAAATTGACTACCAGAGAAACTGAGCTGAAGATTCGTATCCCTAGCCATCATGCGGTTGTATTGGAGTCCGAACTCCACTCGATCCTGATCCGTGTGTCTGCGCTCAATGCCGTTGGCATCCAGCGCGAATTCGCCATCCAGGAATTCGATAGTCTCCTTCTCATCAATGCGATTGCGCAGATAGGCCAGTCGCACATTAAGCGCTTCCTGGGCGCCAAACCTGTAGGTCACACTGCTCGTAAAAGAGGCATCGTTGCTGTCCCTGAGGTCGTCTGCATTGACCACACGAATCAGGCTGCCTGCATTATCGAAAACATTCTCAGTTTTGGTTTTTGGCCCGAGTCTCTCCTGCACATTGGCGGATATCAGGTAGCTCCATGCATCATTGTTGCCACCATGAGTGAACGCAGCAGAACCCTTGAGTGTAGGATCGAGGTCTGAGTAATACAGCCCACCGAGCCGGAACTCGTTGCCCTGAATATCTGCACCCTCTTTTAGTATCAGGTTAATTGTGCCGCCAACTCCTTGCGCGTCTAAATCTGGCGTGGGGCTGCGTATGACTTCGATACGTTCAATCAGCTCGGCTGGGATGCGGTCCACCAATGCAGTGCGGTCATCGCTCGAGCCGGGTATGCGCTCCCCGTTGATGAGTACCTGTGTGTACTGTGGACCCAGACCTCTTAGCTGCGGAGCTTCGAATTCTCCGATATCGGCAGTAAAGGCAACGCCGGATACACGCTTGAGCATATCGCCCACGGATTGTGGTTCGAAGGACTGAAAGAAGCCTTTCTCGTAGTTCAGTTTCGGTGCAGGACTGTTATTGAGGGAGTAGTAGAGGCGCTCTCCCAGTACGGATATTTCTTCAAGGATTCGATTGGATTGTTGGCCAAAGCAATAACTCGACCAGCATCCTAGCAACGCTGTTAATAAAACAATGCTTTGGGCGCTATAGATCATCCAGCACTACTCTTTCTTACTCGCTTAAGATTAGACATCAAGCTCGCGCCAAAAACAGTACCATAGCAAATATCCTTTTTCCCGTCGCCGGGGTTCTTCAAGCCCGAATAAAAGGTGCAAGGCACCGGTGCCTGGCACCTGATCACTACCCCAGATGGTTTACTCTGCAAATCTCGAATATTTCAGAATGGAACACAAAGCCGAACTCAATCAGTGATTTGAATTACGACAAGGCTCGGGCATGGATTCGACGTCCACGAGGTTCGAGGACTGTTGCATCTGGTTCAAGCCTCCGACTTCACAGTAGGGAAGGTCCTCAACGAACACATCAAGAATTCCCAGGGTAAAGACGCTGCTATCCAGGTTGCCGTTACTCCAGTCGTACGCCTGGCGGTTCTGGATATCCCAGCTGCACTACTCCGATCAGGGCCTTTCTGACATACTTGCCGCTATCCTGCACTCTGAGCCTGGAATCATGTCGCAAGCAGTTCTCAGCCTGAACAACGTGGTAAAGACCTACGGTAACTTCAAGGCTGTCGATAATGTCAGTATTTCCATTCCCAAAGGCTCGATCTATGGTTTCCTCGGTCCGAACGGCGCTGGCAAAACCACCACGATTCGGATGATCCTGGAGATCATCAAGCCCAGCAGCGGAGAGATTTCTGTCCTGGGTCATCCTTCTGCTCTTGATGTGCGCAACCGCATCGGTTATCTGCCGGAGGAAAAAGGTCTCTATAAGAAAATGAAGGTGTGGGCAATCATTCAGTATTTCGCAATGCTGAAAGGAATGTCGAAAACGACGGCCAGAGATCGCGCCTGGGAGTTGCTGGAAAAATACGGCCTTAAGGATTTTGCCGAATCAAAAGTCGAAGCCTTATCCAAGGGCATGGCCCAGAAAGTGCAGGTCCTCTCCGCTGTCGCTCACAATCCGGAACTGGTTATTCTCGATGAGCCTTTCTCCGGACTCGACCCAGTAAATCAGACTGTGCTGGAAAACCTGATCAACGACCTTGCCGCGAATGGACAAACAGTAATCTTCTCTACTCACGTCATGCAACATGCCGAACGCCTCTGTGATCACATCCTGTTGATTGCTAAGGGCCGTAAGATCTTTGATGGAACCATTACCGAGGCGCGGGCAACGATTCCAAGGCGTGTCATTCTGGAGTGCAATCACGAGATTGAGTCACTGCGTTTATTGCCGGGAATCAATAGTATTGAAGCCATGCATAGTGCCCAGGAGCAGGGCGAGTCCTCATCCTGGATACTGCAAATTTCTGAAGAGCTGAATCCGCAGAATCTACTGCGAACTTGTTTCGAACGCGGTATCGCGCTCAATCGTTTCGAATTTACCGAACCCAGCCTGCATGATGTGTTTGTTCATCTTGTGGAAAGTGATGCCAACCCTAAAGAAGGTACGCACTAGAGTGAGACGATACCAATGAGAATGATTCGCCTCATCGCCTGGCGCGAATACATGGAAAATGTGAAGACCAAGGGGTTCTGGATCACGATCATGATCTTCCCACTCATCTTTGCAGTCATGTACTTCTTGCAGACTGCACTGCAGAACGCAACGCCTACCCGCTTCTATATACTCATCGATCAATCCGGCCAGTACGAACAGGCAGTTGCCACAGCCATTGATAGAGAGCACCAGCGTCGCATCTTGCAAGAATTCGTGGCCTATCTGCTGGACAATCGCAAGGATTCCGACCTGGAACTGACTGCTGCCAATGCCAACGATGCCGCCAGCCAGTTTGTCGATGATGTGGACGCCGATGAAGTCGCCGCGCTGGATGAATGGCTGGATAGCGGTGGACTCAATTTTGCACTGGTTGTGGCAAGCCCCTATCTCGAAGCAGATGCGCCCCCTTTTGAACAACCGGACTATCAATTTATCGAAGCCGACCTCCCGCCTGAAGTTGATGCAAGAGGGACACCACAGGAAATCGTTGCCGCATTGCGGCCCTATCTCAATGGCGAGCGCGAGGTTACTGCCGAAGGTGAGAGCGATACTCTGTTTGCACTCATACTTATACCGGAAGAGGTGGATCGGGATATCAGCAGGCCGGGAACGCTTCCGCAGGGGAATGATGCCAACCCGGGTATTCAATACTGGGCGCGCAATCTTACCGACTCCCGCCTACCAGATGCCATCGGCAATAGTATCAACTCGGAGATTCGAGAACGCGAGTATGAAAATCTGGGGGTGAACACGCAGCTGATCAGAAACGTCCAGCGCACCCGCCTGCCTGTCAGTCAGCTTGACCCGAATGCCGAAGAAGGTGAAGAAGCTGTCAGCATGGCAGACACTTTTCGACAATTCGCACCTATTGGTTTCGTCTACCTGATGTTTATTTCGCTGATGGTGAATGTGCAAGCCCTGCTGAACAACACCATCGAAGAAAAATCCAATCGCATTATCGAGGTGTTGTTGGCCTCGGTTACTTCTGATGAATTGATGATGGGAAAACTTGTCGGAATTGGCATGGCGGGCTTAACCACTATTGGAGCCTGGCTGCTTTCCTTCTACTTCTTTATTCTGCTTTACGACAGTACGCAGACCGAGCTGATCAGTCAGATTCTGGAAGTGATCCTCAGTTCAGACCTGATTCCCTGGTTCGTGTTCTACTATTTCGCGGGATACGCCCTCTACTCCGGTATCTTCCTGGCCATTGGCAGCCTTTGCGATACTATAAAGGAAGCGCAGGCACTGATGATGCCGATGATGATGGTGCAGATTATTCCGATTGCGATGATGGTCTTCGTGGTCATGGATCCGAATAACAGCATTGTGAGGGCCATGTCGTGGTTCCCGCTGTTCACGCCTTACCTCATGATGAACCGAGCCGCCGCCGATCCACCGCTGGTCGATATCATCGGCACCACCGGGTTATTGGTCGCCAGTATTGTGTTTGTGCTATGGGCGTCCGGCAAGGTATTCAAGCTTGGTGTACTGCGCACCGGCCAACCTCCCAAGTTGCTGGAGTTATTCCGAATGATGCGCACGCGGCCTTGAACTGTTGCCGCTGGATTAAAACTCGATCTTGTCCTGTTTCGATGCTTCATCATCTGAACCAGAAATCTTCGATTCGAGCCCACAATGAACGCAACGCCGTGTAATCAGGTTCAGCAGGACGCTCTTAACGTAGTACTGCTGTCTACAGCTCGGACAACGGCGCCTGGCCATGTCGATCGCAAAACCTGCCCACATTCCCATGTAGATATACATAAAGGCTTCTATGTTCTGTTGGTTGTTGAGCAGAACCCACAGGGCTACTGCATAGACTGGCAGGGTGAGAAGACAGACCAGCAGACGCGTGCGTGCCCGGCTAAGTTTGCGTAATTCCGTGTACAGCTGAGATTGTTGGGCGCTAAGGCCCGGAGTGGATGAGGCGGGTTTACTGTTGGATTCAGGTCCGTCTTCCATAAGATATTACACAGTTACTGTTATCGCCGTTCTAACTCTAGCCAAGATGGTTACACATGTACATGCATTTCTTATGCATTGGAACGCAGCGTCACCCATCCAGGCAATCTAAGAGAAGTAGCCCGTCCACGATCAAGAAACCTTTGTTACTGGGTGAACGCGATCCAGAGCTGGTTTAGCCCCATAATCATCAACACGGCTGCCAGCGCCTTGTTCACCAGCGCACTACTTTCAGCCAGATGGGTTTTCAGGTAAGCACTCGCTATGACGAAACCATTAAGTGCCAACAGTTTGCCCAGAAACACTCCTGCCAGGAATGCCGCCAGAGTGATACCGGAGTATTCGAAGGTAAAGTACTGGCTGATGGCCGCCAGTGCAAAGATCCAGAAAGGGATGGCTTGAGGATTCAGGGCAGCTATTAGCAAGCCTCTCTTGAAGAAGGATTCCTGCGCGAGTGTGTCTTCGTTCAGGGAGGGTTTGGATTTCCTGGTAGCAATAAAAATAGCCAACACAATGAACGCAGTGGCAATAAGCAGGCGGAAGAGTTGATTCGATTCGAGAAAACTGCTGATCAGCAAACCGAAGCTGATCGCCACCAGGGCTTGAAGTATTTCAATCAGAGCAGCCGCCAGGGAAATTTCTGCCCCGCGTCGCTGATCGTAATCCACTGTAGTCTTGACTACAGCCAGGTTGATCGGCCCGAATGGCAGTGTACCGACGAAGCTGGCAAACAGGGCGACCAGGAAATATAGCGCGGTATTTTCCATCGCTACTGATAACCCTGAGCCTGCAGATTGAATAGCATGGCGTACTGGCCATCGGCCTGCAGGAGTTCCAGGTGACTGCCTTCCTCGAGTATCTGGGCCTTTTCCAACGAATCGAATGTCATTGCTAGTCACCTCTTGGGTAGGCCACTAAAGGATCTTGTTGAGTGAATGACGATTTGAGTCAATCAGTCGGTAAAAGTAACATGAGCACTGCCGAGAGTAATCGACTACTCGTGAAGAACATGTCTCCCATAAAACCATTAATGACCTGCGTTGCCCCGAACGGTGCGCGACAGACTCCCGCAGAGTGGCCAACTACTTGTTCACAGGCTCCTTAGTTCTGGGACGTCCACTGAGAATCAGGAATCCAACGCAGATGATCTGGACCCTCTGGTGCAAGCGCTGGAGAACAATCCTGGCTGGTGGTTGTGTGCTTTTGGTTCTACCAAATCGCATTGCAGCCACTGCCGACCAGGCGCGAGAACTCATGTCTTTTCAGTGGATGATTGCAACCCGCGCTCGCGACATTCGATTACCCATCCGGTCTAGAATTGGTAAACCATCCGGTCAGAGACAATCTTTGACCCTCCGCGAATGGGGTTAGGTAACTCACGCTATGAATATGACGTACATCGAACAGTGAGAGTGTATTGAATTCAGGCATCCAGGCGTCCCGTGGCGTTCCATCGTTTTCATAGAATTGAAGTAGTCCACCCCAATCCGGATGCCACTGCGTAGAAAAACCAAATACAAAGGCAATGCGGCGCTGTTCGCTGGTTATTTTGTCCGAGTGTCTGGTTAAGAAATGCCCTTTGGTATAACGCGTATATTGAGCATCTACATTGGTTAATTCTTGCTGTCCAGTAATTTGCCGGAAGACAGACAATGTTTCATCCTTCTTCAGGAATGCAAACATGTCATGTAAGAATGCCAGAGATTCATTCTGCGGTTGCTGTGGACGGTTTAGCATATACCCACAATAAAGAAATCCGATCCCCTTACTGGCAGCCCGCATGATTTTAGTTTCCAGTGCTTTCTGCTGTGCAGTGTCGTAGGTAGACATTTCCCCGGCAGACACTACCCGGTTCTGCCCATCTTCATGAAAGATAAAATCAAATGGCACTTGGGAGAGGCAACATTCTCTAACACGCTCGGCGACACCTTGAGTGAATATATTGCTAATGCGAATACGATCATCCTGTCGATATTCTTCGGCTAAGGCGGTAATATCAAGATCGGGATTTAACATTGAGATGATGTCTCTTCTACTGTTCTTGTCTGCAGTTTAAATTACAATTCACTGTACTTACCACTGCGAGCATCTCAAATTCTTGCTTGGCTGTAATTTAACATCAATAAAAATCTAATGAAGAACGTTGCGCATTGTTTTATTACTGGCAAATGAAAGCTGATGAAACCGCGGCGGAGAGGGTACCGGGTTTGGACGTAGACAGCACTTTAGTAGAAGCCGAAGCACAGCATAAGCGTGGGCAATTGGACTCTGCCAGCGAAATTTATCAATCTATTTTGAACTCCGATCCAAACAATGCCGATGCCTGTTACGGCTTAGGCACTATTCTGGCGCAGCAACAGGACTTTCAGGCTTCCTATGACTACCTGAAGCAAGCCATCAGTCTGCAGCCTGATACACCTGAGTTTTTAGTCAATCTGGCTATGACCCTGGAAAACTTGGCACGCCCGAGCGAAGCAGCGGAATCTTATCGCAGCGCCATTAATCTGGCTGCGGGTGATACGGAAATCTTTAGCCGAGCAGGCACCAGGTTGGTTGCCCTGGGCTTTGGGCACAATGTGCTCGAATACTTGCAGCACTTCGATACATCAATTCCGGAAATAGCGCTATTAAAATCCAGGTCAGAAAGCGCCATCGGCAACTGGGCTGGTGCCACTGCATCGTTGCAAGCCATTGTTAAACTCAATCCGGAAAACAGAGCCTTGTGGAAAGAGCTTGCAACGGCAGCTGCTCGGCTGCGCGACTACCAATTGGCGATTTCTGCTTTTCAACACTACCTCTTCCTGGGTGAGGAGAATGCGGAAGACCTGTTGGCCTTTGCAGACTTGTTGTTTATGGCCCGGGAAATAGAGAAAGCCAGGCAACTCATTTCGAGATTGCAGAACATGATTCCCGACAATGCACAACTGCAACTGCTGCAAGCCAAGTGCCTGCGACTTCAAGGCGACTATGAGTCGGCACGGCAACATGTTTTGGCGGCAGTAGAGTTATCACCAGACTCAGGTGTTGCCTGGCAATTGAGATTAGAGAGTGAACCTGACAATTTGCGAAACAGCCTGGCTGATCAATGCCTGGAAATTGCCAATCGACCAAGCACATCCGTACGCAATCAAACGCTGCTTCAGCTGACGGCGGGTAAGGCGCTGGAAATGAGCGGGGAATATCAACAGGCGTTTAGCTGCTACTACAACGGAAATGAAGTTCACAAGCTTCAATTAGTAAGCGAACACAAATCTTACAAAGCAAATGATATTGAACAATTTAGTGAGAAGATGGTCGAGTTGTTTTCCGAGTATAAAGCTTGCAGTGAGGACCTGGATTCGCAACCAATCTTTATTGTTGGAATGCCAAGATCTGGAACAACGCTTATTGAAAGAATACTTGCAGAACATGATGGCGTAACTGCCGGTGGCGAAAACGAAGCGATGGAATTTATCGCTGCCCGATACTATTGGAATCTGGAACAGGGTAATCAATCACCACCTCAGCAATTGAATGCGGAAAATCTGCAGCAACTACAGGAACAATACTGGATAAGAACCAATCTTTCGCCGCGTATCGTAACTGATAAGATGCCGCATAACTTTCGACATGTTGGACTGATCAAGCTTGTTTTTCCAGCGGCACCGATAATCTATATTCGGCGAGATCCAAGGGATATTTGCCTGTCGATCTACTCGCGCATGTTCCCTGACGGCCATAGCTATGCTTGTGATTTAGAGGCTCTCGCTCACTTCAGTCATCATTGCACCAAGCTCATGAATTACTGGCAAAAACTACTGGCTGATCAATTATTAGTTATTGATTTTGAAGAACTAATAGCCAACCCGGAAGCAGTTAGTCAGCGCCTGGCGGAGCATTGCAATCTGACTTGGAACCCAAATTGCCTGGACTTCCATTTGAATTTAGCCCCCAGCTATACCTTCAGCGAAATTCAGGTTCGACGTCCTATTAATAATGAAGGATTAGGCAGATGGAAAAACTACGAAAAGGAATTGTCGCCATTGATTATCGCGCTCAGAAAATATGGTGAAATTGATTAAAAAGACAGTGTTACTGGCAGCGTCAAAATGACCCCTTTTGCATCTGAAAATTGCCTCCCCATTTCGTTATGCTGGTATCTGAAGGAGGTACCTATGTTGAATTGGGAAGTGTGTATGAAAATACAAAGACTTAAGAAACAAGGCAAGAGCATTAGGGCGATCAGTCCGGAGACAGGTCATGCCCGCAATACGGTTCTCAAATACCTGCACTTTGAGGATCCACCAAACTATACCCCGAAAGCAAAGCGTCGAAGCACGCTGGACCGATTCCGGGCAAACATTACGGCACGGGTTGAGGCGGCCCTGTCACATCTCATAGAGTTGTACCGCCTGCCAGCAATCTTTTACTCTGACCGTCATTCGCCCGCATCGGGCTCTGTATTTCTCCCGCGGTCGTACCGGTAAGGCAGTTGATCGTTGCGAAGCCGGTTTGTGTAGCGATTGTCACTAGCTCGGCTTCCCTGGAAGTCCAACCGGCAGTCACTCTCTACAGCATGTTGTAATCACTGTCAGAGCATAAACCGACAATCTTGATGTGATATTGGCAAACACACCTACTGCTTCACCATTTTAGTATCAGGATCGGTACGCATCAGGCCTACCTGGTGTGATGAATCGACGAACTCGGCACTGTAAATGCGCTGTAGGCCCAAATAAGCAGGTTCTCAACACCCACTGCACTGGCAATCTTGACTCAGAGCAACATTGTGAAGTTACTCTGAGAAATTTTTGGTTCGGGACCGAACTGTATGGACAGTGTCTCCTTCTGTATTCTCTATCTTCGAAAGCTGATATCGATGCAATGAAATAAACTCTATTCATCCTATCAACCTTCTTGTTAGGATTTAACTTTTCCCAGGACGAGTAAATCCCATGAGCACCAAACTTATCGTATCTAATGAAACGGCTCTGAAGTCAAAATATGGACAGAACCTGGCACGAGTCAAAAGAGCATTGGCTCGATTAAAGGCCGCTGACAAGATTCGGGGAATACAGACTCGTATTGTCTACATTGACAAAAAATCTGACATGCGAAAGTTCAATGCAGTTCGGAAAAGGGTAACGGATCCATCAAATTCGAAGCAGAACAAGGACGCGGTAGACAAGGTATACAAGAGCTTGAAACCGGACTATCTGGTCATATTTGGAGCGAATGATGTCGTAGCTCAGCAAGATATGAAAAATGGAAATTACGAAAAAGGCGGGATTGACGATGATTTCTATGCCTGGGGTGATCTTCCATACGCTTGTGACGCTCCGTACAGCAAGAAAATTCATGATTTTCTTGGTGCAACCAGGGTGGTGGGGCGAATCCCGGACATCGACGGTGGTAGTGATGTCAGATACATTGAAAAATTAATATCAAATATTGTGTCAGCGCGGTCTCGTAGCATTGAAGATTACGATGAATTTCTCGCTATAACAGCAAAGGCCTGGGCTAAAGCATCAGAGGAGACAATTAAAGGTGTGTTCGGTCAGAATCAGGGGATGCGGGAATCTCCAGATAAAGGCCCGGACTGGAGGAATCAACTCAAATCCCGAATTCATTTTATTAATTGCCATGGGGGTGACACTGATCCCCAACAGTATGGCGACCCGCAGAATTACCCGGTGGCCCATTCATCGAAGTATTTGTCAGCACACGCCGCGCTGATTCAGCCCGGTACGATATTCGCAGCCGAGTGTTGTTATGGCGCACAGCTATACGATCCGAAAAAAGCAGATAATGAAATGCCAATCGTAAACGTCTATCTACATAGTGGAGCGTACGCCGTGTTTGGCTCTTCAACTGTTGCCTATGGTGCAATTGAAGGAAACGAGTGTGCTGACTTGCTAGTGGGGTACTTTCTAAAACATCTGCGCGCGGCTGCGTCGACAGGTAGGGCGGTGCTTCAAGCTCGACAGGATTACGTCATGAAATTAGGCACGTTGGATCAGGCCGACTTGAAAACACTTGGTCAATTCTCACTAATGGGCGACCCATCAATACATCCGGTTGGAGTTAAACATGACACCAGGAGCGTCATAGCATTAAGTGGCAATTCAAATATGGCTGCCCATGGTGCAGTATTGGCTGCCAAGCGAATGGATAGACGTCGACACCTGGCGGCTCTGGGAGATCATCTTGCAAGAAACACCGGCCATGCTTCACGAAGGGTAAATAAAAAACCCGGACGTCATATTCATCGGCATATTCAACAAGTGCTGGGAGTGAGTGACCTGTCAAAAGTTTCTTTGCGAAGTTATGCAGTAAAACATCCTGCATATAATAGTGGTGCTGCAAGGCGGACAATCCATATAGCCACCTACATGCGAGTACCCAGCGATTCCCGATCCGGAACTCTCGTAATCGTTGATGAGATTAATAGCCGCATAAATTCCTCCAGAAGGTTAGCCAGGCACTGAGACGCGGTGAACTGCGACGATGTGCGCAATCTTTGATTCTACAGATGCTAAAGGAATGAAGGGGTCAATTAATTCAGTGTGACAGAACAGCGCGCAACATCAGCAGCGTCAAGAACCGCCTCTCTCTGATTGTTCAAGTCTTGTTGCACCAATTCTCGCAGTTGCTGAAACTCTGGTAATTCCCTTAGGGAAGCGAATTCTGGTTCGATGTCGAAATAATATTGCCATGAGGTTCGCCAGCCATCGTCAATCGCACGTCTTAGACTGTTTATAGCCCTCGTCGGGTTTCCGAGAACTGCCTGAACTCTTACGTCTACCAACCAATTGTCGTAGTTGTTACTTAACCACCCTAACACAGGAATTCTTCTATCCAGAATTTGCACGCCACTTAGAAGTTTTTCTGCCTGCAGATGCTCCCCTGATTGGGCGAGTAGAAATGCCAGCGATATCGCAACACCAAAATTCTCCCGATCGATGTTAGGAGTTGCCTGCATCAGCTCTGGGTACGCATTGATGTATCTCATCCTGGCTGATTCAGCGTCGCCAAGTTCCAGTTCCCGGTTCCTGAGCAATAAAAGCGGGCTAAATCCTGACGGACTATTTTCGTAGAGATAGCTTATGTAGCCGAGCGCCTGCTCAGGTTGATTAAGATAGATATGGTTCATAGCATTGGCATAATTCGACCAGTAGCTGGAAGAATCAATCCCGATAGCACGTTGTGCATAACAACTGGACTGTTCGTCCTCCATTAATTCTCTGTAGAGTAATGAAAGGCTCGCGTAAATTCGTGGATTACTTGGGTCCAGTTGTTGGGATTTCGAATATTGAACTAGGGCCCGATCAATTCTTCCATTGAATTGATATTCAACCGTTGCCTTCCCTCCATAGCCGGCTGGATTATCTGGGAAAAACACTATCATTCTATCGAAGTGTTGCATCGCTTCCTCATATCTGCCGAGGTCAATCAATGACCACCCGAGCTCGATGTTAATTTCGATGGAATATGGATCAAGCAGCATACCCCTTCTGTCGATATCAAGTGCCTCTTCCAGACGCCCCATCTTTCGCAACAGGTAACCATACCAATCATAAGTTGTCACATAGTTGGGATTGAGCCTTAGTGCCTCTGTATAGGCGCGCTCTGCACCCTCGTAATCGCCAAGCATGTCTTTGAGGCCACCTTGTGAAGCGTATGCTTCGCCGGAGAGTGGATCCAATTCCAGTGCTTTATCAATTAGCTGACTTACCCTTTCCAGTATTTCACTCTCCGGAATACCGGAAGTTTCAGGAAGCAACTGATAAGAATCGGCCAAGCCCAGGTAAGCCAGTGCGAAATCTGGATCCAGGGTAATCGCATTCTCGAAAAGGTCGATCGCTTCCAGCAGACTCTCGTTGGTAAATCTAGATTTTCTCAATTTGGCAAGAAGATAAGATTCATATGCCTCTGAGTTTTCAGTGAGTGTTTTTTCGATGAGAAATAACTCATTTGGTGTGAGAGTTGCCTGTAGTGAATCTGCAACAGCTTTCGAGATCTGCGTTTGTACGGCAAAGATATTTATAAGGTCCAGTTCGTAATCGTAAGAATCAGTCCAGATTTCCTCTTCGCTATTCGCATCAAAGAGAGAAACATTCATTCTTAGCCGATCACCTGATAATTGAATGCTGCCTTCCATTACACTGCTGACGGCAAGTTCGTTAGCGATTTCTGTTAATGACTTTTCAGAATCTGCATAGCGCATAATTGAAGTTCGCGAAATGCTCCTGATGGAGCTGATTTTCGATACATGCATTAGAAGATCATCATGAATCCCAAGGGAATACTCCACGGCGGCCGGGTCGCTGCTTAGATTCACAAAGGGTAGAATCGCGATGGATTTGTCTCGTACGCTGACATCATTCGTTGGTGTTGACAAACTATTGAACGGATTGGATTCCGGGAATATCTCCACTATAGCGATCACAATAAGCACCATCATTGCGCCGAGGTAAATCCCAGCCTTCTTCGCAAATTTTCTGGATTGTAAATTTAATCTTCTGGTCAAGATGTCTGGGAGTATCGTAACGGGGTAATTACTCAAGCCATTTCTAATGGCAGTAAGACATTGTTCTCGATATTTATTCTCCGTTAACTGATATCTGAGGATTGCCTGGTAGCGGCCCAGGGAAAATTCGAGGGAATCTGGAAGCGCGGTTTCGACCAGATGAATCGCCAACACGTTGATATCATTTGTGCGGGCGAATTGCAGTTCATCCAGACAGTATTTCGAAACAACAGACTGTGGAGTTATGAAATAAACGAAACAACTCGAGTTCTTGAGGGCTTTCGCAAGTTCCTCGGTCCAAACGTGTCCCGGTTTGATGCCCGAATCAAACCAGATATTAACGCCCTCTTTGTGTAACTGCTCAAGCTCCGCGTAAACGTCTTCGGAGTCTGCTCTGCAGTAAGACACAAAAATGTAAGGATCAGGTCCGTTGTAAGCTTCGAAGGTATTTTGCACAGGTTTCTCTGAATGAAATTGTTCGAATTAAAATTAATCTTCCCCAGAGCATTAAGGATGCAGATTACACCCATTCGCATGCAGGAGGTAAATACATTGTGCTGCCAAGTTGAATTCTATTGCGGTGTGAATTGAGTCTGCGAAGTCGAGACCTGATCAACTCGACACCTTCACCGCGATCTGATGTGGCCAAAACGATGGGATGGTCTTCTTCATAGAAATTAAGCAGATAGTTCTGCATCGACAGGAAGCGATCAGCATCATCAGAAGCCAACTCGTTGGTCGTGCTCATGCCGTATTCCCCGATTTGAAAGATAAGGGTATGCAGGTCGGGGTTAGGAGGCACTTGATTATCAACCATTGTGGTTGCTTCGAGTACCGTGAGCCCGTCACCATAGTCAATGTTCAAATCAACACTGAGTGTGTCCAGTGACGATATTCCCGGCAACACCACACAATTCAGTTTTTTCCTTGCACATGTATTCCTTAGATTAGTGTGCACATTGTCAAAAAAGATCGGATGTCCATAGGTCACGCTGGCGACGCCAGGTCCTCTTTCAACCTCAGACATAATCCGCCTTATTAGCCTTGCGTAAACTACTCTGTGTGGTTCATCGGTCCAGTATTCGTCATCCAGGCTTATAACATTCGGATTCAAGCGAGTGAGTTCATTATGAGAGTAGGAGATGTGAAACACGACCCGACACTTCCTTAAAACTTCCTCAACCTCCCTTGTCAATTGGTCAACTCCGTTGATGCCAAGGCCCAGAAGATATAGATCTGCCTTTTTTTTACGAACCACTTATTGAATACCTCGCATTGGTTAATCCATATCAAACCACATCGGCCCCCGGTCATCGGGGCACCCATTGTAATTTATAGTGAGCTCTTCGCCTGCATTGATTGGCCTGATTGCGTAAAAGTCGAGCACCTCAAGTGAATAGTTTGTATCGCATACTGCATTGGGCGTGAATGAATGGTTGTAAAGCGAACCAAATCCTAGCGGGAAAGCGAGCTCAGATTCATCATTGTCCCAATATATCCAGTGATCCCATAGATCGGTTTGTTGAATTAATGGCAGTTGACTCGCAGGCACAAGCACTATGGGCGATCGCTCGATCAGTTCATCTTGCTCAAAATCTACTCTTGCAAATACGCCGCGGCGGCGATTGGCGGCTATGCGTAAAACTTCCAGTGTTGATGTTCGGGTTTCGATGGATCTTTTTTTCATTGTTCGATTAGAACCAAGGTGAGAATTAATGCAGTTTTCGAACAAGGCCAGACTTGGCAAACGTCTATGCCTGGAACCTGGATAATGTGAGAGAGCCTCTGATTTGTAACGGTCACTGAGAATTGGAGTTTTGTCATCTAAAAGGGGCCCCTCCGAACCAGCACACGAGAGAGAAGCGGCTACCGCTAATTAGCGGAGCTACACGATGGTACTCGAATCCTGGGAAGACAATTACTGTGCCCTGTTGCCTAACCAGGGATTTCCACCAGGTCTCATCCAGACTACCCGAAAAAATCTCGAGGTCGCAGCCTTCATAGGTGTCTGGTGCAGACAGTTGCACAACTGCGGATAGTTTTCTTACCGACAATTCCCCTTGAAGCCCATCTTGATGCCAGTCAAAGAAACTACCTGGTTCATCATAATGAGTGAACTGGATGTCCTCGGTAAAACCCGATAGATCAAACTGATAAGTTTTATTAGCGGCAGTAGCGATTTTGTCCAATTTCTCGAAGATCCAGAGAAAATTTTCTTCTTGATCTATCCACGATACGCGGGCCTTCCGGGTTAGATCGTGCTCATCAGAGCTTGCACCGCCCAGGGAGACGAGCGCAGCGTCCGGTTGTAGGTCGCGGCTGGATTCAATGATGCGCTCACATTGTCGGGGACTGAAAGCTTTGGAAAAGATACGGTGGCTGATGTATTGCCGGTCAGTGCTGCGAACGTACTGGCGCGTTTTTTGAACCGAAGACCCACTCATTTTTTATTCCTTGTAGTGCACGCTGAATAAGCGTGGCAATATTTGCATGCTATGCACTACCTATGGCAAATTTTAAAACTAGCACATTGCAAACCATTGATGAATAACCCTAATCAAAGTACTTTCTTGAGTCAGCGAGTCTACCAAGTGATAGTTTCTGGTTTTTACATAGGTGATATTTGAATGATTGAAGATGTTGGTTATGTCATTCTGAAAGAGTTTATTGATAAGGAAACTTGTGAAGAATTGGCCGAGTACATGAAAGAGCTATGTGTTAATGGCCTAGTCTTCAAGGACAAACAATGCCCAGTATCTGATTCGGTTTTCGGTGCGCCGAGATTTGACCAGTTGCTGCGGCAACTTAGTGTTCCTTTAGGGGCACAGATTGGGAAAACTTTACTTCCTACCTACTCTTATTGCAGGTTTTACCGAGCAGGAGAAATACTGGCTAAACACAAAGATCGAAATGCCTGCGAATACAGTGCGACTGTGACCCTTGCCTCATACGATAAAGAAGTATGGCCGTTCTGCGTCGATAACAAAAAGCGTATCGAAATAAGCGCTCAAATTGGCAGCGTAATCATTTACAAAGGCTGTGAGCTCGTTCATTGGCGAAACCGCTACCAAGGAGCAGGGCAGGCACAGTTGATGCTGCATTATGTGGATGCAGATAGCCCGAATGCAGCGTGCATTAACGATGGTAGAAAAGCGTTTGGGGATTTTGGCTTCTAGGATAGGCAGTTAAGCTATTTTATTCTATTGGCCCAATTTGTGGGTGTCCTGTTTGTTTGTTCTATGTTGGACCATATTTGTTTGCTCCTACGCTCAACAAGCAAGTATCGTATTTCATGGTGATCGCTCAAATTTCGACAACTCGAGCCAATGTAGAAATTCTGGCGTAATGAATCGCCCCGGGTGTTGATTGTGAGGGCTTGAGGCTCACTTTGTTGAGGCTGCCCGGAAAGTGGGGCTACTCCTGGTGGTGGGCAATCTCAGCATGGTGCGTAATTTCGCCAAATCTACAGACGGGTTGGCTAGGACAGACAAGCTGGATGCGCTAGATATTGCGCATTTTGGTGAGGCGTTAATGCCAAGGCTTACCTCGTGAAGTGTGCGAAATTACAGCAAAATAGCGACCTGATAGCGGTTAGGAGCCAATGCCTGGACTAAAGGGGTCAGTTTTTTTCTGCCATTGACAACAGAATATTCTGATAATGAATACTAAATCCGAATAAACTGCGGGAGTTCATTTTTTCGTACAACAACAGGCCCTATACACCCTCACTACAATCTACAAACTGCAGTAGATCCATAACGTAAATGGTATAAATATCGGTGTCTTAGACGATATCTTCCTTTCTGTTTGCAGATTATTTGGTTATCATCCCGCCACTGCTGTATATGCCTCAATTTGATGTAAATACAGTTACAAAAATAATCTCCATAAATAATCGGGAGCACATAAATGTTTAAGAAAAAACCCTTGGTAAGTGCCATAAGCACTGCCACTTTACTTGCCACCGCAGTGAGCATGCCGATCCATGCTCAACAGAGTGATCAAGTATTGGAAGAAGTGATTGGGTAATCATCCCTTTTTTAACTAGTTTCAAAAGTAGAAGTCATGCTGCCTTCAGCATTTGTTTCGGTG
>JAQBSZ010000034.1 GCA_027623555.1 Pseudomonadota bacterium
CCGCCGGCCCGTAGAAGTCGCCTCTTCGCCCGTGGAAACGGGGATATTCCCTCCTCACGCGCCTTCGGCGCTGATTGTTCGTGGGAACAATCCCCGTCACCGCGTGCTTATTCCAGTGATAGATACAAAAAAGCTAGTCCAAGTATGGGCAAAAATTCGTGGGGATATCTCAGCCTCCGTCCCCTCTAATCCTCACACGCTACTATTGCGCGGCATTCAAGAATAGTATCGAGGATAGCCTCGCCTGCGTCGATGCGGGGCTCCCTAGATAAAGATGGATTTACTTTTTCGGGAAGATCGAGAAGTTAAATCTGACCCTGTTTATGCGATAAACATTTTAGAACTTGAGTTTTATTCTTCAGCAGAGAGAGGGGCATGCAATATGATTATTCCAATGGCACAGCAATCTTTGCAGGTACATGTTGGTCGAATGTTGGCATTAACAGTACTTCTGGTGTTTATCTCCGCAGGTAAACCGGCTCTGGGACAGGTCAGTGATTTTCACCTTGCCGTGTTTGAAACAAGCAATGGCACCCTGACCATTCCTGCTCTGCCCTATCAAGGCAGCGTATATGAAATAAACCTCCGCCTGAATGATGATGGTCAGACACTGCGTTTGCTCGACGCGGTCCCTGTCTCTGATCGCGCCTCGCTGAATCCTGCCATCCTGGATGCTGCAACGCTTAATATCGAGTTACCCCAGGTCTCTGTAGCAACTAATGGCCTGGTCGGCCCCGATCGCTATTCACTCACATTAACGCTGGCTGGCGGTGAAGGTCTGAATTTCGCCATTGGCCCATTGCAACAGAATCGGGGCTCGGAGTCGTCCAATAATCCCTATCGCGGTCTGGTCGATACGGAATTGGCCCAGGCCATGATCGTGGACCTGGATTTTATTCAGCTGAGGGGCGATCTCACCAAAATTCTTCTCTTCGATGAGCGTGGTCGGAATATTGCCGAACATAATCGGGACAGCTACGGCACGGCGACTGATTTCTACAGCTATGATTCCCGGGACAGGTTGCTCATGCGTACGCGCACCTACAATAGTGATTACCAGTTCTCCAGCCGAACGTCCTATTACTACGATGACCTGGGTCGCATCAGGGTTACTTTGAATGAAAGTAGCAGTGGCTCCACAGGAGAAACCGCTTACTCCTGGATTGGCAATACGGCAACGAAGATCTACACCTATACCGATCCGACTTCTCCTCACCTGAACTACTCATCGGACAGTACCGAGACTGTCGATAACGATGGCAATCGCATTGGTACAACGGGTGTGAACGACACATCTACAGAAATGGTTTACAACAGCAGCGGATTGCTAGTTGATCTGTATTCCATAGGCCCCACCGGGACAGCGCGCTGGCACTATGTCTACAATGACGAAGGCAACCTCCTGCGCCGGGAATTCGAAACTACAGACGCGGACACCGTTATTGACAGCCTGACGGTGTACGAATACGAATCTTACGACCTCACCAATGACGGAATTATCGATGTGTCGGTCTTGCATCAGTTCAGTAACGTGGCTATCGAAGGTGCGACGGTAGCCAGCCAGGACAGTAGCTACCAGGGCTCCAGTAACAACACATCAGGCGGCCTCAACTGGGACGGGCATGACACCGGCACCTGCTCCACCTGTGGCAATATGCAGGGGCAAATCAATTCCATCCTGCTGGGTTTTTAGGCGAGTCGTCTCAGAGTTTTTCCAGGGCAATTTCTCCGCGCCAGTCTGCATCGGGCGGGTTCGCTTGCAGGCGTTCCAGGCGGGACAGATACACGCTGGCCAGCATCGCAATCTCTTCCTCTTCCTGCAGCTTGAGCCACAATTCCCGAGATGCCTGCCATTCGCGCCTGACATAGTAATCGATAGCCGACTCAATGCGATGACGGAGCCGGCACATCGCGCCAAGGGTATATATATCTACCGGCCGGGTCTGGCCTTTCACGATGACCCGGTCTATGCGTAATGTTTCCAGCTCATCATCGAGTCCTGCGCGTACGGCCTCAGAAATCAGAATCGAAGTGCCATAGAGTTTGTTGATGCCTTCCAGGCGCGAGGCGAGATTTACCTCGTCGCCAATTGCGGTGTAGTCGAAGCGTTGGTTAGATCCCATGTTGCCGACAATCACTTCGCCCGTGTTCACCCCGATACGCATTGCTGTGTCGGGAAATTCATCGCCTCCCAGCTCGACCGCCAGAGAATCCATGGCTGCAGCCATGGCCAGGGCACAGCGGCAGGCCTTGAGTTCCTGCTGATCATCTGCCAATGGTGCGCCCCAGAATGCCATAACCGAATCGCCGATAAATTTGTCGATTGTGCCACCGTGCTGAAAAACCAGCCTGGTCATCACATCCAGGTGCTGGTTGAGAAAGGAAGCAACCCGTTCCGGTGTGAGTTTTTCGGACAGGCTGGTAAATCCAGCCAGATCGGTAAACAGTATGGTGAGTTTCTTGCGTTCGCCGCCGAGTTTGACAGCATCCGGATCATTCAGCATCTGCTGTATAAGTTGCGGAGACAAATAGCGTTCGAACGAAGATTTAAGAAACTGTTTTTGACGATAGTCTCGAAAGTTTGCCCAGCCGCCGCGTCCCAGGTAGAACAGGAAGAGGCTCAGCAGCACCGCTGCACTTTGATACCATTGATCGAACGCGGCGAATAAGAAATAGGTCACGAGCAAAACGGCGAGAAGCAAGGCGAGTGCGAGCAGGGTGCTGGCCAGGGGTTGCCAACTACGCAGCGAAGCAGCGCCAAGTGATACAAACATCAGGGAGAGAAGGTAGCTCGACAAACCACTGGTCAGCTGAATCGAAGTCTGGGCCAGGGCATTGCTGGCGAGTATGGCTTGAACCTCGACACCTGTAGTGGGCCCTTCCTGGTAAAATACAGGCGTGAGGAAGGTATCCGGTGGTTGCTCTCCGGGTTGAGCCTGGGTTTTGAGGTTGAGCCCCACCAGTACTATCTTGTCGCGAAAGTTTGACGCGGGTACCAGTCCCTGCAATACCTGGTACACCGAGAAATAGGTAAACGTTTGCGTCGGCAAGAGGTAACGAATCCAGCGAGATTCATCGGATTGAAAGGCGTCAAGAGTAATACTTTGCGGTGCATAGCTGGCGGCTAACTGTTGCCAGAAGTAGGTACCGCCGGTAGGAACCCGGCGCAGGCGGTTGTCTCCATCCAGTTCTACGATGGCAAGTCCCGGCAATCCACCTGCATCGAGAAACTGTTGCGCCGGGTTCACCTGTTCTACCAGGTTAAATTGTTGGCGTTGTGATTGTTCGATATCGGCCGCCAGTACCACCGAATTGGCTGCTGAGATGGCCTGTGCCAATTGTAGGTCTTCTTCAGGTAGCGAGTCACCGGCAAACACCACATCCAGACCGATTACGGCGGCGCCCGCCGCATCGAGGCGTTCTACCAGGCTGCCATAGATGCCCCGGGGCCAGGGCAGTTGCAGGTTCAATGCGGAAATAGAAGGCTGGTCTATCTCTACGATGACGATCGGGGAATTTGCAATCTGTGGCATGGAAAGTACCGAGAACACATCAAACAGCTGCCGCTCCAGGTTTTGCCACAGGGGCAGAAGCGGCAGCACGGCAGCTAGCAACCACAGCAGTGGAATGAAAAACAGGTAGTAACCTACACCTGTATTGAGACTAGAAGCGAAGCTGGATTTCAGCATTGTATGATGTCGGGTGTACGCGATCGAAGCCCTGTTCGAATCCTAGTCGAAATGCCCAGGTCTTGTCTCTGCTCTCAATGAGGAAATCGGCAGCCGCGCTCCAGTTGCTTGGCAGAGCTTCACAGTTAGCATCGTTGGTATAGCGTTTACTGCGGTACACACCCTGTGCAACCAGGGAAATTCGGAGGGGAAATGCCAGAGTTGAACCAATTACACCAGTATTCTTTGGCAGCAAGGGTAACTGATCGATGCGAGCCGGTTCCGGGGTGAATAAGCATTCGAGAGAGTCAGTAGCCAGAACCGAGGCCGTGTTAATGGACTTAGTGTAGGCGTAGCGGGCGAAGAGGGACCAGCGGGGTGTGACGATCTGGTTAACACTGGCACCTGCCATCGTCACATCGCCCTGGATGAAATCCGGTGGGGTTGTGAATTCCAGTACATCTTCCCGGGCGAAGCGCGAGGCGCGCCTGGTTTGTAGCTGGAAAATACCGCCAGACTCTTCGGTAGAAAAAGGCACGATGCTGAAACGCTTGTTGGCGATGCGGCGGCGGTCATAAAACACCTTGCTGAAAGTGCTGGAGGTCCATTCCCATTCCAGTTGCGCCATGCTGCGAATGACCTCCCCACCTTTTCGGGTGAGACGATCATCCAACACGATGCCAGCGGTAGCAACCGGACCCAGGGTGTTCTGGCCCACCGGTCGCACCCAGCGTTGATGGGCCAGCCTGAACTGCCGGTTATGACCGAACTGGTAGACCAGCCCGGCGCGATAATTAAGTTTGTCATAGGTAAACGCTGCAATGCATTCGGCCGGAATGAAGCCGAAATCAATCTGACTGATGAATTCATTCACGTTGCGGAAAGTCTGTTCATGCCGTTGATAGAACAGGCCAGCTTCCAATTGCAGGCGATCATTAACTTGAATGCGACTACTCAGATACAAGTCGATAGATTCCCGGTCCCACTGATTGTCATTGGAAATCTGGTCATCGGTGAAGAATAGTGGAAAATTTTCCAGCACCGATTCTGTCGTGTCGTCCTGTTGCCAGTCGGCCCCTAACGTGATTTCCAAATTGTTACTAATGAGTGAGATCCAGCGAGTAGAAAATTCCGGTTGCGCAGTTTCGAGTCGAACATCAATTGGGTTAAAAAATACGCCACTGTTCGCTGAATCGATATCGGAATAACCGAGCTTGGCCCACAACTGGGAGCGCGGTGAAAACTTGTAGTGGGCGCCAAAATCGGCGCGATTGATCGTTCGGTTGTCCCGGGCCTGGATAAAGTCTGAATCGATGGTGGTTTCGCTGTCGTCGCTACTGACGAAAGCAAACAGATTCAGATTCTCGGTGGGCTTCAGACCCAGGGCGGCATTGATCAGTGGACCCTCTATGTTGCCATCCCCGGTGACTATGTCCACAGGCGTATAACTTAGAAAATAACTGAAGGGGCGTACGTTGTTGCTATAGCCATTAACACTGAGCTTGGCCACGTCGCCTTCGAGGTTGTCACTGTCTTCACGGCGGCCGCCAAGGGTAAAATGGTGGCCCGGCTGCGGAATCAGGGTTTGTGATTTGTTGCTGGCACCGAACACTATAGGATCGGTTAGAAAACCCTGAAACAATTCCGAATTCTGGGTATAAATGCCGCGATATTGCTCGGCCAGGAACAGATGGCTGCCAGCCCAGAAAGGGTAGTAGGATTCCTGGGCATAGCTGCCTGCCCAATCCGCCAGGCCGAATAATGAAAAAGCCTGGCCCAGGTTGGCACTGCCCTGCTGATCGTTGACTAGCTGATTCAGGGACTTTAAATAAGGCAGTTTCTCAAGTGCCAATTGTCCTTCTTTAATTGCCTCGCCCTGCCGAAACACGTCACTATTGATTATCGCCGCCATGAAATGGGGCAGGGGATCATTTGCATCGAGTTCACTGGCCCTGGTCAATTCCTGCAGTGCCTGTTCCACCTGTTCATTCTGATAGTAGGCGATGGCGGAGAATACGTGAGCCCTGGCATAGTGGGGTTCCATGATTTGGGCGCGCAGGAATGCATTGAGCGACTGTGAAATATTACCCCGTTTCAGTTCCAGAATGCCCAGTCCAGTGAGGGATACATAATCGTTCTGATTGGTCTCCAATGCGCGGGCAAAAGCTGCTTCGGCTGCCTCGATATTATCCAGAAAGGATTCCAGGACCCCCAACTCGCCCTGGAATCCCGGCCCGTTCGGGTTCAGTGCCAGCGCCTGTCCGAGATTGCGGCGTGCTTCGCGCACTTGCTCGCGTTCGGTGTTGACCACTCCCAGCCCGAACCAACCCCGCGGGTCAGCAGGGTTTATCTGCTGTGCAGCAAGATAACCATCCCGGGCTTCCACCGCATCGCCTTCGATGCGAGCAAGATCGCCGCGGATAAGCTGGCTTTCTATAGAGTCACTGTCCTGGGCCAGGGCGGCGCGGGTGGCGTCGGCGCTGAGGCCCCGTTCGTCACGCAGTAGAGCAATGCGCGCGAGTTGGCTGTGCAATGCAGGATCTCCCGGGTAGATTGCAACGCCGGCATCAACGATAGCTTGTGCCTGTTCCAGTTCTCCGGCATAGACGTGCAGGTCGGACAGCAAGAGGATGGCGACAGAACTTGTTGCGGTTCCGCTGTCATTAAGAATCTGCAAACGATCGATCGCCGCGCCGATACGCTCATTAAAAATCATTACCGCAATTCTGTTCAATTCCAGCAGCAGTGTCTGGTCTGCATCCAGGTTGCCCTGCACCTGATCCAGCCAGACCGTAGCCTGCTCCATCTCATTGCGGTAAAGCGCCACCTGGGCGAGCCCCATTAATACTCTCGCGTCACTATTACCAACTGATTGCAGTTCACTGAATACCGGCTCTGCCTCTTCCCAGCGGGACAGATCGGCTAATAGAGTGGCTTCCTGCACGGAGCCCGGCGCCGCCGCTTGCAGTTGCGCGCGCAAGTTCCCCCCATTTCCTGCGTTGAACTTGATAAAGCTCAGTGGGTTTACATCGTAGGCGGTGACCCATTGAATTCGATCAGCCGGACGTACGATAAGCAGTTTGACTGGTGCTGCGCCGACCAGAGCCTGAGCCTGTTCGCCGGCGAAAACAGTAACCGCGCCGAAGTCATTAAAGAAATCAACCTCACCACTGAACACCGTTATCGTTGCGGTATTGTTCAGGTCCACCTCGAGTTCCCAATCGGTGCCGCGAATCGCCGCGGTAGCTGCCGCGGTTTCCATGATCAGTTCTTCGGTCAGGGACTTGGACTGCGTCCACACCCGGCCCTGTTCCAGCCGCAGAGTGTTGGGTTGTTCATTCGGGTCTTTTACCAGCAGTGTAGTGTTCTGATTGAGACGTATCTGGGTGAGATCTTCGAACAGAATTCCCATGCGGGAGTAGCCGCCGGTGCGAACATAGTTGCCCTGGTCCAGGCTTTGCTCTATCGCAGCATCGGTCCAGTCACTGGTTTCCAGTTCGCGGAACTCGCCGTCGCCCTGGATGCTGAGAATCTCTGCCAGGGAGATCGGTTGCGCGGCAAGGTATTGCATGGAAACACAGGCCAGGGCCAAGCTGAAACCAGTTTGCGTGGCAACGGCCTTGAGGGAATGACTCGAGTTTCGGATCGCTCTCATTATCGGGGGTTATTAAATATGGGGTCAGAGCAAAAATACAGTAGTTTCATTCTCACTTCATTCTGTAAGTGCCTTTCACTCCCAGTAAGATGCACTCAAAGCGCAATCCTGATTTCCTGTTTGCTCTGGAGGAGTTCAGAATGAAAATAACACTTGTTAGAAAATTTTTAGCAATCGTTCCAGTCGCACTTTGTTCTCAGTTCGCGATGGCGTATAATGCTTCATCAGCCATAGAAATCGCTGGTTTCAACGCTATGCTGCGTGCGGAAGATAAAGCCAGCATAACCGAGTTGTACGGCGTGTAGAAAAACAATAGCGACAGTTTCATTTTTTGATATTTCCGAAAATACCAAACCGCCCCTATTTATGCGATGGAGACGGAGGAATTAAACTATTGAACAATTGCGGTTTCTGTATAAGTATTGATTACTCCATCACCCTGGAATCTGCTTCATGACAACACAGATTTACAGACTTCTGGTTCTACTAAGTCTTGGCGTTAGTCACACCGGTCACGGACAGACGGGCATGACCGATGGCGACTGGCGTTACTTCGGTGGTGACAGCGGCAGCAGTAAATATTCCGCTCTGGATCAGATAGATGCAGAGAATTTTGATCAACTTGAAATCAAGTGGCGCTGGCAGTCCATCGACGGTCGCTTCGATCTGGAGCAGTTAAAATCCGAGTATCCGAACCTGTTGGTAGCTAACGACGTTCCTGAAGTCAGTATCAACGGATTAAAAGCAGCCCCTCTGGCAATTGATGGCGTGCTCTATATATCCACGCCACTGTATCAGGCAGCCGCCATCGATGCGCGCACCGGCGAGACTTTGTGGACTTACGATCCACGCAGCTATGCCTCGGGCATTCCAATCATGATGCTCGGATTCAGCAATAGGGGACTCGCTTACTGGTCCGATGGCGACAGGTCTCGGGTAGTCTGGGGAACTGGCGATGGTTATCTGCTTGCCGTAGACGCACAAACTGGCGTGGCGATACCTGAATTTGGTGAAGATGGGCGGGTGGATCTGATGGTCGATATTCCCCGCGCACGCCGACAGGCGCCAATCAACTATTCGGTCACTTCCTCGCCACTTATCATTGGCGACATTATCGTGGTCGGAGCCGCGATCAGTGATCAACCCCAATACAAAGAAATGCCACCAGGCCATGTGCGGGGCTTCGACATATATACGGGAGACTTGTTATGGACTTTTCACACCATCCCCCAGGCCGGGGAGTTCGGTAACGAGACCTGGGAAGACGGATCATGGGAATACAGTGGTCATACCAATGTGTGGACGCTGATGAGTGCGGACACGGAAGCCGGCATTGTGTATTTACCGGTGGGCTCTCCTACCAATGATTTCTATGGTGGCCATCGACTCGGGGATAACCTCTTCGCCAACTCTCTGGTGGCACTGGATGCAAAGTCTGGCGAGCGGCTCTGGCATTTTCAGATGGTGCATCACGATCTATGGGATTCCGACCCTCCGGCGGCGCCGAATCTGATCGATATCAGCGTCGACGGTGCAGTCATAAAGGCGGTTGCCCAGGTCACCAAACATGGCTTCGTGTTCGTGTTTGATCGTATTACCGGTGAGCCAGTATGGCCGATCGAAGAACGGCCAGTACCAGCCTCCGATGTGCCGGGTGAACGGTCGTCGCCGACCCAGCCATTTCCAAGCAAACCACCCCCGTTTGATCGCCAGGGTCTGGGTGTCGATGATCTTATCGATTTCACGCCGCAGTTGCGTAACGCCGCCCTCGCCCTTGTTGAACAGCATCGCACCGGCCCTATGTTCACACCGCCCTCACTGCTTACTGCAAGCAGTTTCGGCACGATTAACGTGCCAGGTTATATCGGTGGCGCCAATTGGACAGGAGCTGGAATCGATCCGGAATCGGGCATCCTCTATATACCATCTGCCACCATACCGAGTCGTTCTGGACTGGCGGCGCCAACGGCGGCCGATGCTACCTTGAATTATGTGCGTGATGTCACCACGGACCTGCGACCATCGGGGCTGCCACTTACCAAGCCGCCTTACGGGCGCATCACGGCTATCGATCTGAATATTGGAAGCATCCTCTGGCAGGTTCCTAACGGCAGTGGCTCACCCGGAGTTCGCAACCACCCGGCGCTGGCCGATTTGGAACTGCCACCACTCGGCAACGGGCGAGACCAGGTGCTGATAACTAAATCCCTGTTAATTTCAGCGCAAACAACGCCTAATGAAGAGGGCGTCTATCCACTGGTAGCGCGGGATAAACAAACCGGTGCAACGCTCGCTGAACTCGGCTTGCCCGCTCAGCCAATTGGTCCGCCGGTTACCTATCTCAACAATGGTCGGCAACAGCTAGCTATCACTGTGCGAGGAACGCCACCGGAATTAGTCGTGATGGGATTACCTTAATAGATCTGCTTTATTTATTGAAACGGAATAAAACATGAACACATTAACCAACACTAATATGGTCAGGTCCTCAATTCAGATTTTCCTGACAATTGTTCTGTGTTTAAGTGGCAGCACAGGAATGGCCGCCGACTGCTGTGATGTGCAAAAGGAATTCATCAATTCCAATCAGAGCTTTACCCAGGTTGTAACCGTGAGCAGTGGGGGTGTTAAGACTCTCTACGTTTCTGGTCAGGTTGGAATTCAGGATGGCCAGGTGCCAGAGTCCTTCACGGAGCAGGTGGATACCGTATTTGCCAATATGGCCCGTCAATTGGAAGCAGCGGGAGCCACCATGGCAGATGTAATAAAACTCACCGGTTTTATCGTAGACATCGATCCGGATAAGGTAGCCCAGTACGGTCAGGTGCGCAGCCGCCATTTTCCCGCTGCCAACCCGCCGGCATCCACACTGGTGGGTGTTTCTGGCCTGGTCAGAGAGTCTTTTCTGGTAGAGGTGGAAGCTGTTGCTGTGATCTCCGATTGATAAACTGCGACAGATGTATTTTTTCAACAAACGGATTAACCAAGAACATCATCTACAAAAATAAATCTGTCCCGATTTCTTCTATGTGCCTTTTACGCGCAGTAAGATACACTCAAAGCGCAGACCTAATTTCCTGTTTGCTCTAGAGGTGTACATAATGAAAATAGCTTTAATTAGAAAGTTCGTAACAGTCGTTTTGGTTGGACTTTGTTCTCAGGCCGCAATTGCGGATAACGCGTCATCAGCCACAGAAATCGCTGGCATCGTCGTATCAATGAACCACTTCCCATCCGATGCGGATAAGGCGAAGTTGATGGCCATCACCGCCGATGACAGTCTTGCTGAAGGCGTGAGAGCCATGGCCACTGCGGTCGCCAATATTTCTCACGCGGCAACCGCCGAAGGCAAAGCGGCCATGGCCGCTCTCCAGGATTCGCAGATGCCAGATCGCGGCAAAACATTGGCCAGCGTAATTGCGGGTTTTAACCACATGGCGAGTGCGGAAGACAAGGCCAGCATTACTGAGCTGTATGGCTTGTAATTAATCGAGATACTTTCAGAGAAAGAAAAGGCCTCGCTTCGTTACGAAGCGAGGCCTTTTTTGTAACAGGGACAGATCTATTTTCCAATTTCGTGAAATTTATCTGCTCCTATTTGTTCAAGCAGTTGCTGTTATCGACTTCAACGCATCAGTCACGGTTTTTTCGTAGCAGTTGCGACTCTCAATAAACTGTCGCAGTGAACCCGCACGGCTCAGACCCTGTGCGCCACAGACTTTCTCGGCTGCGCGTCGAATCTGACGTTCCAGCTCGGCACGACCCAGCGCAGTGGCAGCCTCTTCGGCACTATAGGATATACGTACTTCATCCTCGGCTATCTGATTCACTTCTACATCAGCACTTGCTATCGCAGGAATGGTGAACGCCATAATGAAGGCGAATGGTTTGATTAGCTTGTTCATAAAACTTCTCCACAAAAATTGATAATAGGCTGGATTCGAATCCTTGTAATATAAGATGCGAGCAACGCAAAAAAGGTTACATTTTTGGAGAATAAAAATTATTACAGGAATCCTCCGACAAATATCCCAGAAAACTACCACGCCATATTGATAATGTTTGGGCTGAAAATCCTGAATTTCAGATGAAGGAAATGTCCAGAAAAGCGGCGGCTGGATGAAGATTAAAGGGGATGGAGAGATTAAAGGGGACGGAGGGATTAAAATTTAATCCCTCCGTCCCCTTTTTGCCCATGAAGGTCTTATCGATGAATTCGACTGTCACGAGGGCAACTATAGCCAGCCGCGTATTCTGCGAAGTGGTCAGTTACAGGCTGCTGAGCAATAACGACAGATCTAATTTTTATAACAAATAGCTATTCCATGACGGCTCGCGCGTGAAAAATGAATCTGTCCCTATTTTCTGGCCTGGATATTTACACCGAGCGCGTCGCGATAGCCGGCTCGGTCCGGGCGGCACCCGATGACGGCCCCAATACGGCGACCTGGCCAATCACAATCAGCGCCAACATGCCCAGCGGCGTGTAATACCAGGCCATTACCGGCATATTAAAAATGCTGGTCAGCCCAATGCCAAAACCGATGGTTAGCACTGCACCCAGTGTCACCCCGAGCCCGGAGACCAGAAAGTTCTCGACCATGAAATGGCGGAGAATTTGCATGCGCGTTGCTCCCAACGCACGCCGCGTGCCTATTTGCTTGCGACGTCGATTAATACCAAACACTGCCAGTCCCACGATGCCCATGCAAGTGATAAACACCAGAGTGACAATTACCACCCACAGTATAGTGCTCATGGCACTGTCGACCTGGTAACTTTCCGCACGGGTTCGTTCGAGCGACATCAGATTCCGAATGATGCGGCTGCCATTGCTTGCCACCAGCATCTCCTCAACCTCGACCATAAGTCGGTCCCTTTCTCCGGGTGCGGTTCTGAGCAAATAGGTATCCGCACCATCGAAGGAGTGAATGGGTTGCAGCATGGACAGTTCTAGATTGTTATTCGTAGGCCAGGGGCCCTGCAGTTGTTCCACAATGCCGATAACCTGGTGTGGCGGTAAGCCTGAGATATACAGTGTCTCACCTAGCACCGCCGAGGGCTCCCGTTCAGGAAACATTCTGCTGGCCAGAGCTCGGCTGATGATAAGCTGATCTGTCGCAATTGCCTCGCCGGATTTTCGCCATTGAATTTCTTGCGTCGTGAAGTTCCTACCGGCAATGATGTCCAGATCCATCGTCTCCACGGCATGCTCGTCAACCCGGTAATAAGCCGCGTACGCCGCGGGTGCCGACTCATCGTCGACCAACCTGACGCCGGAGTTGGAGCCACTGCCGCTGACCGGGATGGCATTGGTCACCGTGACATCCACTACGCCCGGCAGCTGTCGCAGCATTGCCAGATCATCGGCCACAGTCACAGCCCCATTGAAATTTTCTCCGAACCCGATACTGGTTAGAAAGAAAGTATTGGCTTCATCCAGTCCGCTGGGCCTGGCCATTAGGCGAGATCGCTCGTTGATGATAAAAAAGGCGTTGATGACGACGGTCATGGTGAACGCGATTTGTAGGGAAATCAAAATGACTCCCAGCTTGTTCCTGGTCATTGCACGGAGGATGGGTCCTGTTTCCATGTTATATGTAAACCTCTTGTAGATTTTCCAGCTTCGCCTGGTGAAGAATTCTCTTGCGATCTCTGCGTTGGTCTTGGGCTACTGCGTCTTAAGGTGAATCGCCGGATTCACATGACACGCCCGCCAAATTGGATAAAGGCCGGCCAAGATCGTGCAGGTAACGGCTAACAGAATGGTGATTGCCACCAGGGTAAAATCCAGCCGAATCCAGTCGGTCTGCATCAGGTTTTCACCCAGCAATACCTTGATGCCTTCCAGTCCCAGGCTGGCAACTCCAGTGCCGAGAATTCCACCAATCAGTCCGATAAACCCGGCCTCGGTAACGTGCTGAATAAACAGTGAGCCTTTGTGCGCGCCCAAAGCCTGTCGCACTCCAATCTCGGCTGACTTGCTGAGAAATTTTGATAACAACAGTCCTATGGTGTTGAGCAGACATACCGCCAGAAGCATGACAGCAAGCGCTGACAGGATCCTGGTTTCATCTGGCAACACTTCCAGCTCGATCATCCATTCCTCAACATCAAACAACTTATTGTTAATGGGCTTCTCGAAGCGCCCGAGCTGTTTCTGTTCCGCCGCATAATTATTGATAAAATTCAGATAGTCGGCTTCCTCTTCGGCTGATTGCAATTCCACCCAGTACTGAATCCACACGCATTCGGAATTTAAAAACGCTTGCCACCCGACTCCGTCCACGGGTTTATGGCAACTGGTGTTACCGGCGCGAGGAAGTTCGAGTGACGGAATTAGATTCCAGGGCAGGTAGATTTCTTCGCCAGTGTCGAATGGGCCATTATTAACATCATAAAATTTGGGCACCGGGTTCCAGTTATCAATCACACCCAGCACCTGAAAGTGAGTTCCTTCCAATAACAACGATTGACCAGTGGAATCCTGGCCACCAAATAACTGCTCGTTAAGTTCCCTGGACAGCACTACCACCTGCTGCAAGCTCTCATCAACACTGTTATCCCAGCCATTGCCATAGAGAAAGGGCACGTCGAACATGGGAAAGAAATCCGCCGAAGCGCCGCGGCCGGCTACCCGAAACGGACGGAGCTCGGGATTGTCAGGTTCGATGATGCTGACAAATTTGGATGACATGGTTTGACGGATCGCCCGGCTATCCTGCATCAAAGCCTTGGAATCAAGGTAGGTTAGTTGGCTTGGGGGATCGAAACTCTCACTCGGATTGCCAATATCCATCTGCACATGAAACAAAGTATCGCTCTTATGGGGGATCGGGTTACCGCCCATCACGTAGTTGAGCGTGTATATCACCATGTAGGCACCGATGCCGATGGCCACCGCCAGTACCATGAGTGAGCTGAGTATGGGATTTCTTCTATAGCTGAGTGCGCTTAAGCGCAGGTAATAAAGAAGCATTATTTGATACCTGGTTCATGTGTCGGCCCTGGTGCTCAGGAACCGACTGTGGCGGATTCCCGGTGGAAATCCACTGGAGTGAGAACAGGGCTACTGATGCGGCCATCCAGAATGTGCACGTTACGCCTGGACTGGGTGGCTAGCTCCAGATCGTGAGTCACCATGATGATGGTAGTACCGTCGGCGTTAATTTCATGCAGAAGGTCCATTACTCCATGGGCGGTATTGGAGTCCAGATTACCGGTCGGCTCGTCTGCCAGCAGGAACAAAGGTTTGCCCACCAGCGCCCTGGCGATGGCGACCCGTTGTTGCTGCCCACCGGACAATTGTGAAGGCACATGCTTCTTGCGCGAAAGCAGTCCCACCGAATCCAGCGCCTGGTCGATGCGCTGCTTGCGCTCACTCGCTTTCATGCCACGGTAGCGCAGTGGCACGTCGATGTTGTCGAACAGGTTGAGATCAGGCATCAGGTTAAAGCTCTGAAAGATAAACCCGATCTTCTGGTTGCGCAGCTTGGCACGCTGGAAATCACTTAATGTGGAGACATCGGTACCGTCCAGCAGGTATTGACCACTCGTCAAGGTTTCCAGAAGTCCGGCAATATTGAGAAAGGTTGTCTTGCCGCAACCGGAAGGACCGGTGATAGAGACGAACTCACCTTCGTCGATGGTAAGTGAAAAATCGCTCAGAGCATGGGTTTCCACAAGCTCCGTGCGAAACACTTTGCATACATCAGTCATCTTTAACATCAATCAATGCCTCTGCTAGTTGTTTATTAGTACGGCATCCGCACTGTTGAATGAATCAGTACTGGACACGATGATAGTGTCTCCGTCAGACAAGCCATCGAGTATCTCGATGCTGTTCAAGCTGGTTGCTCCGGTAATGATGGGCCGGCGATAGGCGATGCCATCGTCGATGACATAGGCGACGCGACCGTTGCCGCTATCGAAAAACTGGCCCCGCTGCACCATTAGCACAGCAAACTTTTCTTCCAGCAGGATACGCGTGGTGAGCCGTTGATTCTGTCTCAGACTCTCGGGCACGAGGGCATTGAAGCGCACGCGCCCGGTCACCTGGTTGTCGATGATCTCCGGCGAAACCGCGACCAGCGTGGCGCCGAACAGTTGTGTTCCGGCACGCACTTCGGCCTGCATGCCGATCGCCAGGTCGTCGGCATAACTTTCCGAGACCTGCACTTCGACTTCGAAAGCGGAGAGGTCGACTACGCTCAATACAGGCTGGTTTCTGGCAACGTTGGTCTTCTGATCAACAGTGAGGTTGCCGACGATGCCGCGTACCGGGGAAACAATACTGAGCTCTTCGACCTGGCGTGTCAGATTGGCGACTAACAATTCCTGCTGTTGGATGCTTAGCTGCTGTGTCTGCAGTTCAAACTCCAGGCGCTCGCCGTCCAGACCCGTATCCAGCATCGAATGCTTGTGTATCAGCTCGGCGTTTTCTAAATCGTCCTGCGCCTTGTTGTAATCGACCTCGGTCAGCGCTCCCTGGGAGAAAGCCTGTTCTGCCCGTCTCATCTCGCGTTGCGCTGCCTTCAGCGCAATAGTGGCAGAATCTTCTGCTTTTTGATTCTGCAGCTGTTGCTGGCGTGTAGTGATGCGTTGCCGCTCCAGTGCCACGCGCAGAGAAGCCAGTCGCGCCTGTTCCTGCAACAATTGATTCTGAATTTCCGGGCTATCGATGCTGGCCAATGCCTGTCCAACCAGCACTGAATCCCCTGACTCTACGGTGAAGGTGATGGTGCCGTTCTGGGTGGCATACAGGGTGGGACTGATGGCAGCGACCACGCGACCCTGCACCGAGATATCCCGTACAAAATTGCCGCGAGTGACCTCGGCGGTGCGCAGCCGTTCATTGGATACTGATTGCTGCGCCATCGACCAGCGCTGCACGGTGGGAGTCAGCAACCAGCCGGACACTACCAGAAACACCAGCACGGCAGAGGAGAGCAGAATCTTGGTGTTCTTGGATCGCGGCTCCAGCACCACGTCCTGGGCTGAAGTATCGGAAATCTTCATCTTCTAATTAGCCAGTTCCACGAGGCTTCGCTCGTTTCAATTGAATGTAGTCTCTGTCAGGTAACAGTAGTTAGACGCCGGCTAGTTTCAGATAGTTACAGAGTAAATAGGGACTGGTCTATTCTTCTTGGGCACGACCTGTCAATGAACAGTTAACCCTATGAAAAATAGATCCATCCCTGAGATATCCCCAAAAATTTTTACCACTGCTAGATTTGTTTTGACTTGAATTCAACTCTAAAGGAAGCCCACAGTAACGGAGCGTTCCTGCGAGCAATCTCGGCCAAGGGTCCGTGAGTAGGGAATATCCCCATTGCTGTGGGCGATGAGGCGACTTGTCCAGGCCAGCGGCCAGGAGCTGAGGTATTATTTGCTCAACCACCTTTGGTCCTGATTGTTCGCAAACAACAGCACCCCCTGGCTCGAGTGATTGAAATTCAACGGTTCCTGCACCTTCCGAGCCTGCAGAAATCACTCAATGAGTTAATTCAACATTTTCTGGGGATATCTCAGGATCTATCCCTATTTACTCGTCGGTGTACTTCACCTCGAGTCGCTTCAGCAGGTAGACCGAGCCTGCCACGGTAAGCACGCACAGCCCGAACATCCCGAAGATCGAGACCCACACCGGCGGTGGTGCGACGATGACCGCCAGCGGCCCCTCGTCCAGGGGAATCGGCAGCAGACCCTTGAGGTAGTAGATGATGCTGAAGATCTTCAGCGCCGGCGGCAGGATAAAATGAATCGTCTCCCAGCCGGCGATCAGCACGATCGGAATCAGCGGATTATGAAACAACAGGCCCGTGGCCATGAACACCGAGCCATAGCCCATGGTCGCCAACACGATGATACCCAGATACATGCCCAGCTGTTGCAGCGCTATGCCATTGCTCAAATCGGTAATGAACTGATCCATGCCGAACGGCAGGTACAGCAGCAGGAAACCGATCAGGGTGCTGAGACCGAACAGCATCACGCCGCTGGCCAGCCCGGCCAGATACTTGGCGACTACCAGGACTTCGCGGCGCACCGGCGTCAATACATAGTAATGGATGCTGCGGTCCAGAATCTCGCCTCTAAACAGCGTGGTGAATATAGTGGCACTGCCGAGAAATACTACCGCACCCAGGATCAGAGTGGAGAATATCTGGCCGAAGATTTCCCGCGCGCGTTCGATAGTCTCGAATACTGATTCACCCTCATCAATGGAGGCTATCGTCGCAGCAGTCAACACCAGCACCGGAATCAGCGCCAGGACGTAACAGGCAATGGCGCGGCGGGAAAACAGGGTCTTGCCAAACTCAATACGGAAGATTGCTCGCACCTGCCGCCACCACAGGGCTAGTCCAGAAGTCAGGGTCGGCGCAGTGACAAAGCCTGCGGCTAATTTACTCGTGCTCATGTGGCCACCTGCTGCTCGACAATAAGGTGCTGGTAGATCGCCTCGACCGTCTCATCAGCCGGCCCCATGGACTCGATCGCCCATCCCTCGTTGACTACCATCTGGTTCATGGCCAGAAAGAAGGTATCGGCATCGCTGGTGCGTATGAACAGCCCCAGGCCATCATAGTGAAGCTGGGCCTCCACCAGGTGCTCGAGGTCGAACACCCTGGCGGCAATGGCGCTGGCGTCTTTGCTGCGAATGAATATCTTCATCGGCTCGCCGGTCTCGCTCTGAATATTGCTCAGGTCACCCTCTGCCACCAGGTAACCACTGTTAAGCAGAATAACCCGGTCCGAGATGAGGTCTACCTCGTGAAGGATTTGACTGGAGATAACCACGATCTTTCCCGCGTCGGCGAACTCACGAAACAGGCCAATCACCTGCGCGCGGGCCATCGGGTCCAGGCCATTGAGCGGTTCATCGAGAATCATAACATCCGGTTGATGGAAGATGGCCTGCGCCAGCTTGATGCGTTGCCGCATGCCCTTGCTGTAGGCATCGACAGATTTATACGCGGCCTTGCTCAGATCTACCTGCTCCAGAGCCTGTCGCGTCAAGGCCTCCGCTGTTGACCGGGCATAGCCATGTACCAGCAGCGTGTTGCGAATGAAATTGTAGCCATTGATGCCGGCCGGAAAAGAATCGTACTGGGTGCAGTAGCCGAGCTGGCGAAAAAAGTTTTCCGCTTGCGTGGGAGTCACCCCTCGCACCTTGATGCTGCCGCGTGTGGACGGTATCAAGCCGGCAATCAGGTTCATCAGTGTGGACTTGCCGGCGCCATTGGGTCCCACCAGCCCGGTGATGCCGGGTTCGATCTGCAGGTTGATGCGGTTCACCCCGAGAATGTCGCCGTAGAATTTCGACACGTCCCTAAGCGCAATGTTGCCGCCGGCGTTCTCCACCTGGATAGCTTCGGCCCGGTTCATCGGGCTACCTCCTGCAAGCACCTGATCATGAGACCACCTGAAAGGCACGAATCCGTCGCGTCAGCAGCACCAGCGCCACCAGCGAGAAGGCGAGAAATTGCAACACGGCGACTTCGGTATCCATGTGTGGCACGAAGCCGAGCAGATCGCTGTCGGCCTGATACAAGGCGGTCATCAACACCTCCTGGCCGGCGAAGATGTTCACCAGGTAGCCACCCAGGCCGTCGGTGAATACCTGTTCGATGATCTCGCCGGTGATGGAGCCGAGCAGGAGTATGCCAAAGAAGGCCATCCGTGCCATGGCTTTCCATTTCACGAAGGCGGAGACCGCGAATGCCACCAGCGACAGAGTGACAATCCAGCTCAACGAAGTCACCACGGCTGCCAGGGGTATGTGCAGGTTATCACCCAGCCAAGGCCCGCCTGCCAGGTAGGCCTGCACGAAAACCAGTAGCAGGGCAGGAACCCAGCTGATCAGCGAACCCAGGAACAGCAACACAAGCAGCTTGCCAAAGATATAACTGGCCTTGTTGATCGGGCGGGACAGATACAGTGGCAGGGCGTTGTTTCTCAGATCCGGCGAGATCATCGTCGGCCCGATCACCATCACCATCACAAACAACAGGAAATTCTGCGGAATCTGCATCACCAGCGCAAAAGCATTGCCATCGATTACGGCGAGATCATCCGGCGTCACCTCGAACTGCAGCAGTAGCTCCAGGTTGTGATACACGTAGATGGCGCACATCAAAAGCAGTGGCAGCAGCAACGAGATAAAGAAGAACGCCACGAACAAACGGGACTTAAAGACATCCGCCAGCGCATAGCGAAAGATCACTAACATACGCTCGAAGGGCGGAGTCAGCGGCCCGCTATAGCCTTGATAGGCTTTTAGAAAAATCGCCATTCAGATTCGGTCCCCGGTGTGCATTCTCATAGCTTTTGCACCATCCTGATCTCCGTCCTAAGCATATTCTTCGTCCATGGCCCGCAAGAAGATGTCTTCCAGCGAGTCACGTTTGTAGTCGAGGTTGCGTATTTGCACCGACAGCTCTGCCGCCAGAGCATATAGTTGGTTAATTTCCACGCCATCGGGAATGATGGCCTTGATACGGCGGCGATTGGGCAGGGCCACTTCGCAACCTAGATTTCTAAGGCCTTCGATGAAGTCGTTCTCATTGCCGCGAATCTGCATCAACAGAAACTGCCGATTGCTGCGCCGTTCTTCTTCGAGATTACAGTACTTGGCAATTCTTCCTTCTTTTAATACCAGCACCTCATCGCAGCAGGATTCGATATCCTGTAACAAGTGTGATGCCACCACGATGTGGGTGTCACCGGAATCGCGAATCTCGCGAATCAACTGCAACATGCGCGCCCGGGCCGGTGGATCGAGGCCGTTCGTGGGCTCGTCGAGAAAGAGTAATTTTGGCCCATGGACGATGGCCTGTGCCAGCTTGGCCAGTTGTTTCATGCCGAGGGAATACGAATCGATGGTGCGGTAGCGGGCCTCACCCAGGCCGACGTAGAAGAACACCTCGTGGGCCCGTTCCAGTGCCACCCTGGGGCTGAGCCCGGACAGCTCCGCCATCATGCGCACGAAGCGGATGCCGGTCATGCCGGCGATGAAGGAGTCGCGCTCCGGCATATAGCCCACCATGCCCCGCACGAACTGGTTGCCGGCGCTGAGGTCATGGCCGAGTATCGCCGCCTTTCCGGAGCTTGGCCAGTTAAAGCCGAGCAGGGTGTTTAACAGGGTAGTCTTGCCCGCGCCGTTCGGACCCAGCAGGCCGATACAATGCCCGTGCATCCGGGCTGTCAGATGATCCAGCACCGGGTGGTCGAAGTTGACACACAACTCATCCAGTTCGATGACGGGTACATCCTGCTGAGCCGCCGGCGCGGAGGCATCACCCGATGCCGGCTGGTGCAGGCTGGAATTTTTTGTGCTATTTCCTTTATCGACTGTAGTCCCTCGGTCGGTTTTCCCCGTTTGCAGAGCGGACCCGGTGGCCTCTGAGGGGGCTACCATTGGATTGTCTTCGGTGCTGAGGGTATCGCTGGTCAAAGATCCTTCCGTCCGTCCCTGTGCTGAGAGGGCTGAGTTTTTAATCGCTTACCGGGAGGTTACTCGCTGACGGGTGAATTCACTAGTGCTCATGCACAATCCATCCGGTCCAGCCAGTCCGCTCAGTACTCGCATAACTCCCAATGCTCTCAATACTTTCAATACTCGCCGTTCAATCGACAGTAACGCTGATGTTCTGCTCGGTCACTGACTCAATCAGTGGCTGCAACGCGATCAGCTGCGACAGGATCTGCACAGGTAGCTGTGAGCTGCCGTTGTGAACCAGGTGCATTCTATCGGGCAATGCCAGGATGCTGGATATGGACGGGCCGATGTCATTATCGAGACCATCGATAGCCGCCACAGCCGCCTGCTGCTCTTCGGTGAGTGCGGAAGGCAGATTACTCATCACATCGCCCAACAATTCACCGAGCCGGCTGAAGGACACCAGCGAGAAGTCGAGATAGCCATCCCGTGACAGCAACTCCCTGAATGCGCTGTCGGTCTGCAGGCCCGATCCAGACTCGTAGTAACTGATGCCCCGGTCTACCAGGCCCCGGTCGGCGGCAGCGACCAGGTAGCCGTCCACGTAGGCATAGTGAAACGACACCGAGGACAGGTCCAGCTCGGTATCGGCCACCGAATCAACCGAGAGATTTACTTTGTAACCGGTGTAACCAGCCACGTTGGCCGGGGTAAGCGCGAGGGAGGCTTCGATAGCTTCCTCGCCTGCCACGTATTCATTGAAGCGGGCTACCGACCATTCGATGCTCTGCTGCAATACGGTTGCGTCATAGGCTTCGATTACCACCTTCCAGGCCGGCGTGGGCAAGGCAGGTCCATCCAGCCCGAACGCCACTTCGCCGCCGAGAATGCCTATCACTTCATAGAACAGTTCCAGCTCGGCCTGGGCGTCAAAATCCTCAGGCAGATCAAGCGGCCCGAATTCATCGAGTATGGAACCGGGCTCCTTGAGCAGCAGGGCGGTGGCAAAGGTGGTATCGGTGGAGAAAAACTCTAAAGACCCCATGGGGCCAGCATTGGCAAGCCAGGCCATGGCGCCCTGCCGCTCACCGTCAAAGAATATATCGGCTGTTATGGAAGTCTCACCGTTCTCCTGGCGGTGTTGGGCGACAAGGTATTCCATATTAGCAAGGCCCGCCGCATCGAATCCGTCGGTGACTTCCGCCGACATTTCCAGCGGTGAGAATAATTGCGGGAAATGCACTGCACCCAGAATCTCGGTGCCCTGGGCATAGGAAGTCTGTAATAGCCCGTGCAGGTCCGACCCGACGAAGGCGCTGCCGCCGTTGTCGAGGTTAGCCTGCATCTCGATCAGCGTGGCGGCATTGATTGAGGCGATCAGTATGTCATCCACCAGCAGGATAGACAGCTCGCCATCCCGAGCATCGGCCGGGTCATCGATGATGGCGACTTCCATCTCCGCATCTAGCCCTTCGGCTTCCAGTGCGGCGCGCAGTTGCTCCATCTGATTCTCGAAAGCCGCCCGGAAAGCCTCGGCATCCACTTCTGACAGGATAACCGGTGCGCCGATGCCTGCCTCCGAGTCCACCGCGCTGCCGTCTTCAGACATGGTAATGGCGACCACGGTCTCCTCACCCAGGGCATAGCCGATCTCGCGCAGCCAGTTCATGACCTCGTCGATGCGACCGCCCTCCGAAGCGGATTCAAATTCTGTCCAATATTCGCCCAGGGTTTCACTGCCCTGCATGCGGGCACGAACGACGTCATACACATCGACGATCTTCTCCGGGGCATTCGGCACGGCGATATACACGGCGGTTGATGCAGGCGCCAGATCTAACAGACGAGTCGAGTAGCGGGGCGGTACATCCAACACCGCTTGCAAATCCTGCTGCAATGCTGCCACCTCCTGAAGCATGGCGATGTATTGATCGGCATTCTGACTCCAGGCAATCTCGTCGATGACGCTGCGCGCGAACACTTGGGTGCGAGAGTCCATCACCTCGCCCGGCTCCAGTGCAGTAGTATCGCCTTGCAGCAGCACGTTGACCGAGCCTTCAATAACGGCCACTCGTGAGCCCTTCGCGCCATGTGCCACTTCGAAGATAGTGCCGGTCACCGACACCATGAGTTCATCGGTGAAAACATCCAGCGTGCCGGAGCCCTGGGGCGAGGCTTGCACCAGGATGCGTCCGCGGGACACATCGATGCGGTTACCCGAACCCCGCCGCGTCATGCTCAGCTCGGAACGTTCATCCACTTCGATCTGCGACCCGTCATCGAGTGTGATAAGGGCTGAGCTGGCGCCGGCGGAGCGAATGCGTTGGCGACCATTGATCCAGGTGCCGGGTGTTAGAGCTTGCAAACGGCCATCCACTAATTGATAGAGCTGGCCGTCGATCGCATCAACCTGTGCCAGGCGCGACTGATCGAATGAGGGCAACTGCGGCATGACAACAAACAGGCCGATGGCAATCGCCGCCACCGTGGCGGCCGCCGCCAACCAGCGATAGAGAGGCGAGCCAACGGTATTGCCGGCTAGGCCTTGAGACTGACCGGACTGCCCACCGCGGGCGGCATCGAGTGCTCGGCGCAGGGGAATAGACTGCCGCGTCTCTTCTTCAAACAGTGTGGTCTGTGCAGAAGACAATTGCTTCGCCAGGTAGGCCGGGATGGCGGCAATATAGTCGTCGATGGAATCCCAGCGCGCAGTTGGTGTTGGCGCTTGCGATTTTTCTGAGCTTTGCATTTCCACAGATTCTACTGAACCTCCTAATTTTGCTGATCCCATCGCCTGTCTCTGCTTGTCAAGAACATGGGGGCCACGCTGGCTGGCGATCGCAGCCTGTGCACGATCACTCGCGCTGGCAATCGCTGCCGCAGACGGCACATCGGCTTTAATCGCGTCGATGGCGGCGTCTACCTTGCCAGCCTGATCAGAATTATCGGGTGTATTTGTATGATCTTTCATCGGTAGTCTCCTTCGAGTTCACCAAGGATTTCCTGTAAACGGGTTCGCGCCCTGTGCAGGGTGACCGCGACGGTGTTGGGGGTAGAGTCGAGCAGCACGGCGATCTCGGCATTGCTGAAATCCTCAAAGAATCGCAGGGCAAAGACTTCGGCCGCATGGTGTTCTAAAGAAAGCAGTGCTACACGCAGATGCCGGCGCAGCTCAGCCTGCCGCACGTCGCTATCAGCTGCGCCCTGGGTAGCGGCATGGATATCCTCAATCAGACTAACGCTATGGGAGTGGTACTTCGACCGCAACAGATCGATGCTGGCATTAATGGCAGCCCGCCGCAGGTACGCGGCAGAGCTCGAACCGTAAGTCTGTGGTTCCCGGCGCTTCAGCAGGCGCAGGAACACCGATTGAAGAACATCTTCGGCATCCTGCATATTGCCGGTCACCCGGTAGGCTGCCAGTAGCACCTTGTCATGATGTTCGCTGAAAAGCTCATCAAAGGTAGGTGTCATCCTGTCAGCACCGGAGCGTGGCTCATTGAGCAATGTAATAGCGTAGTCCCCCATATCTGTTTAAACGAGTCAGGAGAGAGATTATTACAGGGAAGGTATAGAAAGTTGCAGGAGAAATATATCTGTCTCTGATCAACAAAGTTTGGCGGTTTGTTTGTACCCGCCTATACTACTAGCTCGATAAGCTAACTACAGGGAGTGTACAATGGCTATCACTACATTCGATACGCATAAGTTCGTACGCCGTCTGGAAAAGGCAGGCGTACCTCTTGAGCAGGCAGAAGCACAAGCTGAAGTTCTGACAGAGGCATTCAACGTGAATCTTGAATCATTGGTCACCAAAGAGTTTCTGGCCGCCCGGTTTGCCGAGCAGAAAGCTTATCTGGACACTCGCTTCGCCGAGGTCGAAAACAAATTCCGTTTTCTTTCCTGGACTCAGGCCATAGTGATTGCGGCGGTGATCATTCCTTATTTGGAACGGCTGGCCGCGTTATAAAAACACAATCCGGGGTCAGGTCTCCATTTGCAATTCGGGGTCAGGTCTCCATATGCACATTTTTCCAAGAGATATGGGTTGTGTTTTGGACATTTCCTGCGCTTGATCTATCGTTTGTGTTGCCCAGTGGACTCCAAGGATGGAACCACGCATGGCGAGACCTTTACGCATCGAGTTTCCAGGAGCTTTGTATCACGTTACATCGAGGGGCAATGCCAGGTCGGCGGTAGCAATTGACCGAGTCGATCGATTGAAGTTTTTCGAGTTGCTGGCACAGGGCGTCGATCGTTACGCGTGGTGCTGCCATGCCTATTGTCTCATGGACAATCACTATCACCTTATAATTGAAACTGCTGAGCCAAACCTGAGCCGTGGAATGCGTCATCTCAATGGGTGTTACACCCAGGCCTTCAATCGTCGCCATGGACGAGCGGGGCATGTCTTCCAGGGCCGATACAGGGCGATTCTAGTTCAAGCAGAAAGCTACCTGCTGGAGTTATGCAGGTACGTGGTGCTTAATCCTGTAAGGGCGGGTATGACTCACAAGGTTGAACTGTGGCCCTGGAGTAGTTACCGGGCAACGGCAGGGATGGTAGTGCGGCCGAATTGGCTGTACACCGAGGCGCTGCTGTCCCTGTTCAGCGGGAACAAAATCCAGCGTACAAACGCTTACCAGCACTACATCAACGCAGGCAAAGGACAGCCCTTGCCATGGCAACACCTGCGCAATGAAGTGTACCTGGGAAGCGAGGAATTCGTTGAAAACATGCAATCCAAAATGGCGAACGGGGCGAAACTCCGCGGTACACCCAAGGTTCAATACGGTCCAGTAATAAAACCTATCAATTGGTATTTCGACCGCTACAGATCACGCGAGCAGGCCATAGTCATAGCCTACAAGAGCGGCCACCACACCCAACAAGCCATAGGCGACTACCTAAACCTCAGCCACACCACCATCGGCCGAATAATCCGCAGCCACGACGTGCAATTGGAGACCTGACCCCCTACACTCTGTTCGCAATCGTACAGAACTCTCTGTTAAAAACCCCAAGAATGGCTTTGACCTGCGGGATAAACCCTGATCTCTCTTTCATGACAGATCTATCCGGGCAGCTAGGAGATTTTATGCAAAGTTCAAGCTTACTGAGCGGCTTGGCCGCGTGTCTGATTGCCTTCATGTTCGCCGGCTGCGCGACTTCTACTGCCCCTGGGGCGATCGGAACGGATCGCCGGCAACTGTTGCTGGTGTCGTCCGAACAGATGAACCAGATGGCGGAACAGGCCTATTCCGACATGAAAGCAGGCGCAAGTAACGAAGGTATTCTGAATAGAGATAGCGCGTTGCTGAATCGGGTGCGCGCGGCAGGCACCCGCATTTATCCACACATTGCGGTTTTTCGGCCCGACGCGCTGGAATGGAACTGGGAACTCAACGTGTTGCAAAGCGATGAACTCAATGCATTCTGCATGCCAGGTGGCAAGATCATGTTCTATTCCGGACTGATCCAGCAGCTGGATTTGAGCGACGCCGAGATCGCCATTGTGATGGGGCATGAAATTGCGCATGCCTTGCGCGAACATTCCCGCGAGCAGATGTCGAATGCGCTGGCCGCGCAGGCCGCGATCGGAGTTGGTGCCGCCGTTCTTGGCCTTGGCCAGGGCGCTGCCGACCTCGCCGGCACAGGCTATCAGGCGCTGATTGCAACTCGCTTCAGTCGTATCGACGAAACGGAAGCGGATCGCATGGGCCTCGAACTTGTTGCCCGCGCCGGATACGACCCGCGCGCAGGCATCACACTGTGGCAGAAGATGATCAACGCGAACCAGGGTGGCAGACCGCCGGCTCTGTTGAGCAGCCATCCGGCCGAAGCAGACCGGGTGAGGCAGATCGAACGGCTGTTGCCGAGGGTGATGCCGCTTTATACGGCCGCCGATAAATAATCAGGGAGAGATGGCAAATCAGCTGGCAGCAAGCCATCGGGGTCAAGCCATCGGGGTCAAGCCATCGGGGTCAGGTCTCCATTTGCACACAAATGTGCAATTGGAGACCTGACCCCATTTACTTAGCCAAGGGGTCAGGTCGCATCTGAAAATGATAGACCTTGCTTGTAGTCCCCGCACCAGTCTCCATATGAAAAGGTGTCCTGCTGCTAAAGGTTGCCCACAAGCCACGGCCTTTCCATCCGGCGTTCGGGTCGTCTATGCGACCGTCCAGCCACTTGGTGTAGAAACCCAGCGGATATGGCACCCGCAGGCGCACCCACTCGCCGTCATTAAGCGCTAACAGCGCGCCGGATTGATTGCCGGTATTGATCGGCGTGTTTGTACCCAGCCCCAAAGTATCAAACTGATCGACCCAGGTGTAATAGCTGCCTTCGGAGCTGCCCGGCGTATCGATATTCTTGAACTGGGGCAGCGGCTCGGTATAGAAAGTCCAGCCTTCCGGGCAGTGCTGCCCGGTCGCCTGCGGGCCGTTCAATGGACCGCGGCAGCGCGAGCGGTCGAAGCTCGCCATGTGGCCGCTAGCCAGCGCCACCCAGGCGACGCCGTTGCGATCAATATCCATGCCTCTCGGCGAGAAGCCTTCAATCGGATCACCGTTGGCATCCAGTGGCAGCTCATAATATTCGGTCAGGGCGGTAACGGTGGGATCATCCCCTGGCGCCAGTCGCACCACGGCTCCGGGATAACTGAGATTGGAGCCCCACACAGAGCCATCCGGCGCTGGAGCCACGGCGTAATAACCGGAATTGATGCGCTTGTCTTTGGCAGGATCCACCGTTGCGTCCGGCTCCACGTAGTCGGCATCCCGCCGTCCGTTGCCGTTGGTATCCAGGATAAAAGGTGTCCACCCCTGGGCCGCCACCGCATCGCCCGTTTCCAGGTATTGGCGGGTATTGAGCCAGCCGATCACCTGGCCACCACCGCTGGTCCACAGGGTGTTGTCGGCATCCTCGGCGAACATCAAGTGGTGGGTACTGAAACAGGTATTGATTGGCGTGTACTCATCCGCGTCCGGATCATAGACACCGAGATGTCGCCCGGAGCGCCCCAAGGGAAATGCCTGGGCTGAGGGGTGATCGGAGCCTTCCTGGCAGAATGCCGGCACATCTTCCGGGGCCCGGGCCCGGGAAGTGATCCACACCCTGCCATCCTGATCCATCATCGGATTATGCACAGTGGTCGAGGTATCCCAGATTGCCTCGTCACCCCAATAGGGTGAATCCGCCATATTGGGTGGTGGACCGGGATTGTAATTCTCATCCTCCGGAAACACCGGCACCCGGGCTGTCGAATTGGCCATTGGATCCAGCACTGGCAGATAGTCCGCACTTTCCTCCAGGGCACCGTAGAGTTTGCCGTAAGCATTCCGGGTCGGGTCGCGCCGGTCGGTGGAAACCAGATCGTGCAGGTAAGCTTTGGGATCCGCCCAGTCCCACTGGGTAATCACCACGTTGCGTTCCAGGCCAGCAGGGCGCTGCGGTACCGGCGGCAACTCACCGGCTGCAATCCGGTCGGTCCAGTCGGCATACATCTGCAACGCGCGCTGGTCTCCCATGCCGGCTAGTGTCCTGGTCATGGAGCCGCCGGCCTGGCCCGAACGCACGCGCCGGTTCCAGGCTTCAGTTGAAGTATCGTAGCCGCTGAATAGGCCAGGCATGTTACGGATTGCGGCGTTGCCCAATTGGTGACAGGCCCCGCAGCCGCCGCTGGTCACGCGCCGGATAAAGTCGGCCTGGTTGTGAATAGCCTCAGAAATACCATTGCCGCCGGGACCGGTACCAGGAAACTCACTGGCATCGGGAATCTCCAGCAGCGAGTACCAGTTTCCGGCCGGGTAATAGGCGGCGGCCGCGGCGGCATCGGGTGCAACCACCGCGTTCAGATCAAGGGATTGACCAGGAGCGGCGTTAACCTTTGGCGAGTCAACCAGACCGTAACCCCGCACCCAGATGGCATACTGCGCCGCAGGCAGGTCGGGGATCACATAGCGTCCATTGTCGTCGGTTACTACGGTTTTGGAATAGAGAGTCGGTAAATCGTCGGTCTCGGCGATGACCCACACCCCGGCTTCAGGCCCGTTGCTGCTGGTGACGACGCCAGCGATGTCATCCTGATCGAAGCTAATACCGGCAGGATCGGAAACAATTGGCGCTGGTTGATTGGTGGCTTGCTGTTCCTGCTGACCACAGGACGAAAGAACCAGCAGGGAACCTGCCAAGGTGAGTTTCAATACTGATATTCTTATGTTCATGATTTCCCCGCTACGCTAAAGAAATTTCCAGTCAACATTTAAATCAGTCTCAACAGTATTCTAAAAACAGGCACTAAGCCATAGTGCTGCAAGAGGAAAAACGGGCGGAAAAAAGGGGACAGACCCTGAGATATCCCCAGAAAAAATTGAGTTAACTCAGTAGATTAACTAGTTTTACGGTTCTGTTTGCGGATTGAAAGCTAGCGAAGCCATTGAATTTAGACTTCAAGCCGAGGGCTGGGATGTTGTTTGCGAACAATCAGGACCGAAGGTCCGTGAGCAAATAATATCCCAGCCCTCGGCCGCCGGCCCGGTTAAGTCGCCTCTTCGCCCGCGGTGACGGGGCGTCCCACCTCACGCGCCTTCGGCGCTCATTGTTCGTAGGCACGACCCGTCACTGCGTGCTTCTTTCACAGAGATAGATTCAAAAAAAGACAAACCAGCTAAGGGTAGAAATTTGTGGTGATATCTCAGGGACAGACCACGTTTAAGTCCACTGACTTTAATCCGACCTCTCGAGCATGCATAAACGTGTTCTGTCCCCGTTTTTCTTCGACTCGCTGCTTAAGTTGTTATCTTGTAGGTGTCCCCTAAGCGCTAAGCGCTTACTGCACAGCAGCAAGCTCAAGCAGCAACGCGGCCGTGCTCGGTCTGGGACGCAGTGTGCGAGTCGCCACATCATGGGGAGTCTGGCCGCGGCGATCCGCAGCCATCGGGTCCGCTCCCTGGTCGACCAGAAAGCGGATGATGGCGTCGCCGGATGTATTGGCGGCACCGTGCACAGCGGTCTGCCCACCCCGGTCGACCGCATGAACATCGGCGCCGACTTCCAGTGTCAGCATCTTCACCGCTGCCAACAACTTATCCATCGCTACCATCCGCGAGTCGGTCTGGGTGAGACCGGCGGCTACCATCAGTGGTGTCACGCCATAGGCCGAAGGCAGCTCAGGGTCGGCGCCAGCTGCGAGCAGGGCGCGCATCATGTCGAGTTCGCCCAGACGTGCCGCGAGCCAGAAAGGCGATGCGCCGTTGTAGGCTTCGCGGCCGACATAATCACCGCGGCGGAATGGCAGGCCATCGCTGAGTTGTGCGTTGGGATCGGCGCCTCGATCGAGCAGGGCCGCAAGCAGTTTCGGTTTGCTCATCTCGACGCTGTAGTGCAGCGGCGTCATGCCGTACTGGTCTGCCTGGGCCACGTCGGCGCCGTGTTCCAGAAGCAGTAGGCCGATCGCCTCATGCTCGCTCTCCTGCATCACCAAGCGGTAGTCACTGCCGGTGATCGCATCGAGACTGGCAGCGGCAATCAGCAGCGGGCTGAGTCCTTCCGAGGTCACGGCGTTAATGGTGGCACCTGACCCTATCAGCAAATGTGCTATTTCCAGGGCGCCAGAGCGCGCGGCGAACATCAGCGGCGTAAATTCCCCCTTTGAGCGGGCGTCCAGCTCAGCTCCGGCCTGGATTAGCAGGCGCGCACTGTCAGTATGCTTGCCAGCCGCGGCCCACATGAGTGCTGTCTGGCCACTACTGAGCTCAGCGGCATTGGGGTTCGCGCCGCCGCTGAGTAAGTGTTCGACCGCCGCGGTGCTGCCGGTGCGGGCACAGCTCATCAGGGCTGTCTCGCCACTGGGTAGGCGGGTACGGACATCGGCGCCACCTGCCAGCAGCGCCTCAACCATGGGTTCGCTGCCGTTGCGACAGGCCACTGAAATGGGTGTCACACCGAATTCGTTGCCGGCGTTAACCGGGGCGCCGGCGGCAATGAGACGCTGGGCGAGCTCGACCGCATCCCAATGGGCGGCCCAGTGCAAGGCCGTGGCACCGTCTGGCTGGGTAGCATGCACATCGGCAAGTTCGTCTCCTTTATCCAACAGCGCGAGTGCTGCATCAACATCGTTGCGCTCAACAGCGCCAAGCAGGTCGAGCTCTGCCGCATGCGCTGTACCCCACCCGCTTAGCAGCAGTGCGGTGAACAGGACCTGGAGGTGACGCGGCGTTACGTGGCGCACTTAACTTATCCTTCTCTTTATCCGGACAACACGTTGAGGTGTCCGGTGCTGTCACCGAAGCTATCCAGCGGTACATCCAGCGTGTCGAGTATGTCGAGCCACAGGTTTGTGACCGGTGTCTCGACCTCCCGGGGATAGCTGATATGGCGTCCACCTTTGATAGTGCCGCTGCCACCGCCGACGATGAGCGAGGGCAAGTTATGGTGGTTGTGGCCATTGCCATCGCTCATGCCGCTGCCATAGAACAATGTGGAGTGATCCAGCAGCGAGCCGTCGCCATCGGGAGTGTTGCGCAGGCGGTCCAGGTAATAGGCGAACATCTGGGTGTGATAATTGTTCACCTTGATGAGATTGGCGATCTTCTCTTCATTACCGCCGTGATGAGACAGCGGATGATGGGCATCGGGCACGCCGATTTCCGGGTAGGCACGCTGGCTGGTTTCGTGGCCCACCATGAAGGTGATCACGCGGGTCAGGTCGGCCTGATAGGCCAGCAGCTGCAAGTCGAACATGAGCTTGGCGTGAGCCTCGAAGGTTGGCGGCACGCCGGCGGGCTGGTCGATAACTGGCAGTTCGCGCTCGCTCTGCACCTCGGCCATCTGGATGCGACGCTCGGCATTGCGGATGGCCTCGAGATATTCTTCGAGCTTGCGCTGGTCGCGCTGTCCCAAGTCGCGTTGCAGGCGGGCAAGTTTGTCGCCCACCGCATCGAGTAGGCTGCGGTCTTCTTCGCGACGCGCCCGCCAGACCTCGGGATCGGTACTCTCATTGCCGCCAAACAGCCGTTCGAACACCATCCGCGGGTTGTTCTCCATCGGCAGCGGTGTGGTCGCACTGCTCCAGCACAGCGTGTTGGCATAGGCGCAGGCGTAGCCGGGATCGCAGGAACCCACGTTCTCCCGAGACTCCAACGACAGCTCGAGCGAAGACAGCTGGGTCGCGGCGCTGAGCACGCGCGCCGCAATCTGATCTATAGAGAGTCCGGCCCGCAAGTCGGCGCCCTCGGTCTTCTTCGGATGCACGCCGGTCAGGTAGGCACCGGCGGCACGCGCATGATCGCCCGCCCCTTCGCCTGGCCAGGCGTCTCCCATCTTGTTCGATAGCCCGGTAACCACAACCATCTGGTCGCGATAGGCTGCCAGGGGTTGCAGTGTCGAGGGCAGTGTGAAGGCAGTCCCCTGTTCGGGAGGTGTAAAGTTCGGCATGTAGATGCCATTGGGGACGTAGACTATCCCCAGGCGACGCACGGGCTTGGCCGCCGTTGCCTCTTGAGCTGTCAGCGCCGGCACCATGCTGTCGAGCAGCGGCAGTGCAACGGTTGCCCCGAGCCCTCGCAAAAAGGTGCGGCGCGGTAAGTGCTTCTTGGTGATGAACATGGCTATTGTGAACTCCTCATCTGAAACGGCACGCTTTCGACGATACCGGTAACCAGCGACGACCAGCTATAGTCATCCGCTGCTGCAACCCGCACGATTCCGCGCACGGCAGGCGGGTCGTATTCTTCGAGCCCGCGACCCAGCGCATAGGTTAATAACTTCTTCGTCACGGCAGCGACGAAGCGTTCCTGCTGGCTCAGTAGATAGTCGCGCACACCGGCCGGCCCGACGAACGCCGATCCGTCTGGCAGGCTCGCCGCTGCATCAATCAGCGCATCGCCGTCGTGGGTGCGCGTACCACCGATGGCATTGAAGGGCTCCAGGGCAAGCCCGAACGGGTCCATTCGCGCATGGCAGCTGGCGCAGACCGGATTGACACGATGGGCCTCGAGTCGCTCACGCACGGACTTGGGGCTGATCGCGTCGCTGTCCTCCAGATCGGGCACATTCGCTGGCGGCGCAGGCGGTGGCGAGCCGAGCAGATTGTCGAGTATCCATTTTCCGCGCAGCGTCGGCGCCGTTCGATTGGGGTAGGAAGTCGCGGTCAGGATGCTGCCTTGCCCCAGCAAACCGCCGCGCGGGCTATCAACCAGCGACACGCGGCGGAAATGGTTACCGTACACACCGGGGATGCCATAGTGACGAGCCAGGCGTTCGTTCAGGAACGTGTAGTCGGCGGTCAGCAGCTCTATCACATGGCGATCTTCTCTAAGTTGGTTGCCGAAGAATAGTTCGGTCTCGCGTTGGAACGCCTCGCGCAGATTGTCATCAAATTCGGGGAACGCATCGGGGTCCGGCTTTACCCCGGGCAGGTTCCGCAGATACAGCCACTGACCGGCGAAGTTCTCCACCAGGGCGGAGGCTTTTGGATCGGCCAGCATGCGCTGCACCTGGCGCCGCAACTGTTGCGGATCGCTCAGCTCGCCGCGCTCGGCCAGTGCCAGCAGTTCGTCATCGGGAATACTGCTCCACAGGAAGAATGAGAGTCGCGACGCCAGCTCAACATCGCTCACCGGGTAGGCGGTACCCGCTGCGACAGCGGTAGGTTCTGCCTCGATGCGGAAGAGAAATTCCGGGTCTACCAAGATGGCACGAACAGCGCGCTGGATGCCACGCTCGAATCCGCCCTCTTCGCGGCCAGAAGCATAGAACGTCATTAATGAAGCAAGATCATCGTCATTCACCGGGCGACGAAAGGCGCGACGTGCCAGCGTCGAGAGAATTTCGCTGGCACAGGCCCGGTCGCCAGCCTCCGCACCCACCGGATCGCAGGTGAACAGCCGCTTCCGGCTTGGTGTGCCTGCTGGTCTGCTGGCGTTATACGGCCCGTTGATCTCGATGCTGCCCAATGCCATCGGCATGTCACGGTCTCCCGCAAATTCATAGGACGCAGTAGACAGGTTCGGCTCGAGCAGCCCCTCGGGCAAGCCGCGCTGCTCCGGAAAGGCCACCGCGATGGCGTGGGTGCCGGCCTTTATCTGGAGTGTTAACTCCAGGTCATCATCCGCGGTCTGTTCATATTCCGAGGCATACATAACCGCTGCCCACGGATTGATGATGCCATCCCCGCCGATCGTAAACTCGGCAATGCGCGCCCGGTCGAAGCGCACCTCGATAGCGTGAGGTTTCGCCAGGCCAATGATTTGATTGGCGTGAGTCCGCGCCAGCCGGATCTTAACGCGATACTCACCATCCAGCGGGAAGTAATGGGATACGGAGGTGCCACCGCGGGTGCCAAACGGCTGTGTTTCGCTAACCCGACCTTCCTGAATCAGGGTAGGGCGCATGCTGTAGGTCTGGAGGGTGGGCCGCAAGTCGGGGTCGCCGACGGCGAGCTGACTGATTTTCGCCGCAGCAATCATGTAGCGTTCGAGCAGGCTTGGAGACAGGGACAGCACGTCGCCGATGTTGTCAAAACCATAGCCGGAATCATCCGCTGGCAGGTATTCGCGACCATCGATCTGCAGTGCCAGCAGGTCGCGAATGGCGTTGGTGTATTCGGCGCGGTTCAAACGGTGGACCACCGGCCGGCCGGGATTGGGTGCTGTCGCGGCAGCAGTATCGAGGGAGGTTTCGAGCCAGCTTGCCAGCCGGTCGTAGTCCAGCGCGTCAGGTCGCGGCATCCCTACCGGGGGCATCTCTCGTGCCCGCAACTTCGTCACCACATTCTCCCAGACGCCGACTTCGTCGGGGTGCTGACCGACCCGATCCAGCGCCACGGTCTGCAGCGTGAGACCGGACGTGGGAAGCTGGTCGTTGTGACAGGCAATGCAATACTGATTCAGGAGGGCGCGCTGCCATGCGACCGACGCTGGCGCGTCGGCTGCTTGCAGCGGCAGGGTTGTTACAAGCCCGAGCAATACGCCGGATAGGGTTAGGCCTCGCGGCACGCTGTGTGCCCCCTTGTTTTGTACTTATTGTTGGAAAATAGACTAGCACCCACTGTAACACATCTCAATGATCCTGCAGGCCTGTGACCTTTCTACTGAAGGGTCTAGATCTACTAAACAGGGACAGAAGCACAACTGAATTATACTGCGGACCTGTGGCCTTTATACTGAAGAGTCTAGATCCATTAAACAGGGACAGATTTATTTATTGAAACCACCAGGAAATGCAGGTCACAATAGTAATCGCAGAGCAAGTCCATCCCTTTATCGTTTACGGAGGATTCCAGGCATGTCCAATTTCCTGTCAGGCAAAGGAGAAGCTGCTCGAAGACTCATTCTATTAATCGGCAGTGCGGTCTTGATGTGGCAGCCGCTCTACGGACAAAACGTTGGGACGTGGCAGGCACCTCGAACTATCGATGGCCATCCTGACCTTCAAGGTGTCTGGGGTAACAACACCATTACACCAGTGGAGCGCTCAGAAAGATTCGGTGAGCGAGAATACTTAACAGACGAAGAGCGAATTCTTCTGCAGCAACGCATAACCGAGATAACCGAGGGAGACGGTGACGCCCTCTTTGGCGATGGTGTGTTCGAGGCGGCGCTATCGGGCGAAGTCAGTTCCTATGACCCCAGCACCGGCAACTATGATCAAGCCTGGCTGGTAGAACGGGAAGTCCATAATCGTACTTCCCAGATCATCGATCCTCCCAATGGACGATTCCCCCCGCTGAGCAGTGGCGCTGAAGGCTTGACCTTTAATACCCCACAACGGGGAAATACCAGCCCGGCCTCATGGCTGGACCTTACCGTTGATGATCGCTGCATAAGCTATGGCGCGCCTTATCTCAACGCCGGTTACAACAGTTACTGGCAGATCGTTCAGTCAAAAGATCACGTGGTCATCGTTCAGGAAATGATGCACGACGCGCGCATCGTACCCATTACAGACAAGCCCCATGTAAATAACACAATTGGTCTATGGCATGGAGATTCACGCGGTTACTTCGATGGCGATACACTGGTTATCGAAACCACGAACTTCTCCGGCAAGAGTACGTTCGGACATAATCGATCAAGGGTAAATATCGAGCGATTTACCCGACTCAACGACACACAACTGCTTTACCAGCTCACTGCCGACCAACCGGATACTTACTCGGCGCCTTACACCAGAGAATTCATCATGGATTCCACGCCGGAGCCGATCTATGAATATGCCTGCCATGAGGGTAACTATTCCATGGCAAATATCTTGCGCGGCGCAAGAGAACAGGAACGGCTATCGGATTAGGGGTCAGGTCTCCGATTGCACAATTGCAAGTCAAACCATTCTCGTAGCGCAATTGGAGACCTGAACCCGAGTTTTCTAATCCTTAGGTGTGCCGTCTCCGTTCATGCCCATGGTCTCGTAGCGTCGCCACCCGGCCAGAATGCCAGGCAGGCCGTGATTGCCCTCATGGCAGGCGTATTCAAAAAGCGGGTCTTCGATGCGGCGCATCGGCAGTCTTGCCGACCAGCTCACGTCCCAGGTCTGCGGATCTTCCATGGTGAAATCATAGTCCAGGGTATTTTCATCAATCCAGCTGAGTCGCTCTTCCAGCTTCATGCTGGCCGAGGAGCCTGCACCGTTCTGGTCCTGGTAAAAATGTTGGGTATGGATCACCAGGGTATCGCCTTCCCAGTGGGCGATGGAATCACCGCTCCATTTGAGTTGGCGGGTATGATGCTCGCTATCTAGTCTGATGATGCGCGCGCGATGAATCATTTCGTTTACGATGACAATATGATCCTTGGTCTGTATGAACTGCATATTGTTGTTGTAGGCACCCGATGTCATGGGCAGGCCACCCATGAGTAAACAGCGATCGGCCAGGGTTCTGGCCTCGGGGCCAAGACTCAGGCGCCGCATCTCAGCTATTTCGGCGCGGCGTTGTTGTCCGGCGGCATTAGTAGGCGGCATTCTGCCATTGGGTGGATCATAGATAAGGGAAGTCCTGCGGTCGGCGATGGTTTCGACGCCACGCTCATACCAGAAATTATTGTAGGAAATCACGCCCGGTGGATAGCCGGCACCACCCACCGAGTCGATAATCAGGTCCCGGTTCTGGCGCCGATTCTCGAATGCCTGCCACTCAATGGCTTCCTCTTCGGTCAGGACTTCCTTGGCAACGAGTTCTGCAGGGCGGTTCAGTGGTGTGAGGGTTCTGTAGGTGTAAGTGCCCTGAAAATCAGGTACGCCATACTCGGTTCGCGGAATATCGGCTTCTTGGGCAATGAGCGCCGGAGCAATTAACAGGCTGACAATGGCTAGACTCACTGCCCTTAGGACTCGAATGTTCATGCGCGCCTCCATCTTGTTCTCTTACTATTATTGAAATGTGTGCTGTTGGACAAACTACGCCGATGTGGCCATTTTTCAAGGGAAAATTGCGGCCTCAGGACTGGAGACCTGACCCGAGCTTTCATTCTGTAGTCAAGAATTCAATTTTGTGCCAATAACTTGTTATCTTGTAGGTGTCCCCTTTATCAAAAAAGCTAGTCCAAGTATGGGCAAAAATTTGTGGGGATATCTCAGGGACGGAGGGATTAGAAATTGAAGAGTAGTGAAGAAATCAAAGGGTCAGAATAATTTGATCTATACCACTCACTTCAAGATCAAACTATTCTAACCCATTGATCGAATCGATTACGGAATTTGGAATCGACTAACTATTATCATTCCTCTTCTTCACATTCCCCATCTTCTGTGACGCAAAAATCGCCCGCCTCCGAAAAGGTAGCATTGTCATCTGCAGCGATAGCGCCTACTTCAACTTTCATCGGTGTGCCTTCGGGCAATGAGTCCAGATACTCCTCTGGAACTGAAATAGATGCTGGTAAGGCAATGTCGCCTTTCACTCGAATGGTGAACTTCAAGCCTTTTGAAGGATCCCCGTCATCGACATCTGGCTCGATCACGATTTCCCACTTGGCGACATCCACATTCTCAGGGTGAATCGGTAGAGTGCCGGCCAGGACCAATGCGTCCAGTTCACTGGCAGTGGCACAATTACCCAAGTCATCACCCTGGTCCCAGAAGATGGCTGCGCCATCAAAGTCCAGGTCCGCGGGAGCAGCCGGTAAACCGAATGAGAGTTCAGTCTCGCCGAAGGATTTTTCGCCCCCGTCACCTTTGCCAATGAAAAGGTATGGCCCATCTGTCCACCGATCAATAAATTCTTCGAGAGTGACAACTTCATCGTCTTCCTCTCTTTCGGGATCGAGCCAACACAATGGTTCTGCACTCTCGGTAAAGGTTTCAGTCAGTTTCTGATCCTTTAACGCCCCCTTGGCTTTGTCCTCAAAGATTTTCTTTCCATTTGGGTCATAGATGGTAGCTGAGTTCAGGTCGTCACCATCCATTAGAAAGTGAAATCCGATGTCTCCGTCAGAGGCATTTATCTCGATGAGCACTTTACATTCGCCGAAGTCTTCGCAAGGCGCTGTAGCCGTTGCCAGGTTGGCAGAGCCGAACGAAAAAATGGTGGCAGAAGTGAACAGTGCGATTCTTGGTAAGTGGAGAGTAGCTTTCTTCATGTCATAATCCTCAAATTGTGATTCTGACAGACCGCTCAGTGCGTGCTCTTGCGGATTTATCGCAGGTTTGCGAGGGAGAAGTCTGAGCTCTATCCGAATCAATAATTGGTAGAGTATTTGGTCTTAGAGCAGTGATCACCATGACAGGATAAGATAACCACAAGCTTGCCGGAGCATTACTATTTGGTAATGAATGAAGGGATCAAAGTGGTCTGATCCTGAAATATCCCTGGTGCTGAGGGTGATGAGGCGACTTGTCCGGACCGGCAGCCAGGAACTGTGAGGATTAGTGGTCCGTTAAACCGGGGGACTCCAAGTCTCCAATTGCACAATTGCAAGTCATAACCTTCTCGTTGTGCAATTGGAGACCTGACCCCGAGCGTTTGACCCCGAGCTTTTATTCACAGAGCATTTCTACGACTACCATGAATGGCCCTTTTTCACTGTTTCGCCCCATGAAGAAAGTCTCACCCACTGTCATAGACTCACTGCTTACAAATGTCGACAACGCTTCTTCGTAGCCGGTACTGAAGTCGAGGCTGAAATCCACGCCCTCATTGGTGTAATCCATCGCCTTCTTTCCAGCGCCTTTCTTGACCATTTTTAGAAAGCGATCGGCGTAGATATCCGCAAGCAGGATGCTGCCAATGGCTGCCCTGCTACGAATATCTTGCAGGGTTTTACGCACGTCTGCTTCGGATAGATAGAGCGTAACTCCTTCCCACAGGAACAGGGTCTTCTTGTCAGGGTCATAACCAGACTCGATCAATCTGTCGAATATTCTCTCCCTGGCAAAATCAATGCTCACAAAACTGACATGCTCACAGGGGATGCCGGCGGATTTCAAAGCAGCGCGTTTTTGTTGCTGCATAATCGCCTGATCGAGTTCGAAGAATTTCATGTCCTCGCGCTGAAAGTTTCCATAGGCGCGCGCATCGTAACCTGCTCCCATAATCACGAATTGTTCTACTTGCGGGATTACGCGCTTAATGATGCGATCAAAATAAAAAGTTCTGGCGATGACAAAGTCGGCTAAGGTTTCCGATCCAAGTTCGGGCACTCGAGGATAAATAGAAGGCTTGCCGGCTATTTTGTATTTCACCCACAATGGGAACAGGGCTAACCACAAGCCAAACAAAGAATTATTCGGCAGTTTCGCTGCAAGCCTGGCTGTTGCTTCGTCGTCGCGCATGCCGAACACGTGCATGGTCCAGCGGCCGACGATTATCTCAATGGCGGTCTGGGAAATGCCGAGCCGCCGGCTTACCACCATCTGCTTATAAGCCTGGAGCGACGCGCCTACGATGGCGAAGGGGATGAAAACAATTTGTAGCGGGATATAAATAATTAAACTGATGATAGCCATGGGGTCTCACTTGAATAAACCGGATCAGAGTAGAAGCTATCCAGGTGCATCACAAAATTCTGAAAGTTTTCACTCTGCCTCCAATTATTCCCTGCCCCGCCTTCCAAGTACACCCGATGCGAAGTAGAGGGGCCGGAGAGATTTAGTTTGATCAGTTATAAGATTGGGTAAGAAATAATTCGGCAATCCCCTTTTCCTTCCAATAAACACTACGTTAAGTTGTGAGTGTCCCCTGTGGTTTCTGTGGTTTCCTACGTTAAGTTGTGAGTGTCCCCTGTGGTTTTGCTGCTTGGCGACTTCCTCACTATCTGCCACACTATCATCCGTTGGACGCCTGAACCCATTCTCTCCAGCGAATAATCAAGAGAGGGAGCAATTGAATGAGAAAATCCCTGCTTGCGGTGCTCTTCTTCTGCGCCTTGACGCCTGTCATCAGTGACTCCCAGACCCGAATCCCCGGCTGGAATCGCGTGGCGCCCCCGGGTGGTCATCAGAATGACCCGCAACTGGTTCGGGCCACGGGAGGACCGGTGGTCCCCATATTTGAAGGCTGGTTCCCGAACCCGGACGGGAGCTTTCAGCTCTGCTTCGGTTACTTCAACACCAACACCGAAGAGGTCTTCGACATTCCCATCGGGCCGAATAACTCTATCGAACCGGCGGAATTCAATGGCTTGCAGCCGACACATTTCATGCCGCAACCCGATGGAGGTCGCCGCCACTACTGTGTGCTGAGTGTCACGGTGCCTTCCGATTGGGGTGATCGCGACGTGCGTTGGACCCTGGTCGATGAGCTCACCGGGCAAGAGTTCAGCTCCCCCGGCCGCCTGGTGCACAGTACCTACCGCCATGACGAGCCGTTGCAACCCTCCCGCAAAAACAGTCCGCCAAAATTACGGCTGCAGGCTGAAGGGCCCATTGCCGAAGGGCGGGTCGGATTTGGTCGCGGCATGGTGTCGGAGACATTAGAAACCCGCGTTGGTGTGCCGGTGGAATTAACTGCCCGGGTCCGGCGCGACAATCCATTTCTGGATGATGACAACCGGGCGATCCGGGTCAGGTGGTTCAAGTACCAGGGGCCCGGCGAAATCAGCTTTACCCCCAACTGGAGTTCCTGGCGGGAAGAGGCTGTCGGCTGGGTAGAGGCGGCAAGTTGGAAGGAGTCAGAATTCGCTTACGGTGAAGACACTACGCAGGCTGTCTTTAGCGCACCCGGTGAATATATAGTGCAGGTACAGGCTTATAACAATGTCGGGCGGGCCGCCTATGAAACCCAGGACTTCGAATTCTGGTGCTGCTGGACCAACGCCTTTGTCAGAGTAAACGTGAATTAGAGTACACAAGAATCCGCGCGCAGCGTCGAGAAGCTTCGCAGCAAGATAATCTCCGATTGCAGGAGGAAAGAAAAATGCCAGGCACGCTTAAAGGCGCTCTTTATGGCGCTCCTTATGGCGCTCTTTATGGCACTCTTAATGCCACAACAATAGGCACATCAGGTGACACGATGAGAAATTCAATGAAAGCTACAATGAGTCAGTCACACGACAATTACCGAATTGGTCGGTTTAAGTTGCTTGGCGGATTGGTTGTATTGCTCGGCATTCCCCAGTTGGGAATGCAGGCAGCCGAACCGGACCAGACGCCGACTTTTTCCAACGAAGTGGTCAGGGTGTTGCAGCAGAAGTGTCAGCGTTGCCATCAGCCCGGCGGCATCGGGCCAATGCCACTGGAAACCTATGACCAGGCAAGAGCCTGGGCGCCTCGCATCAAGGAAAACGTGCGCAGGCGAGTCATGCCACCCTGGCATCTGGATCCCACCATCGGCATTCAGGAATATAAGAATGATTTCTCCCTGAGCAATGAGCAGATCGCGACGCTGGTGGCCTGGGCCGATGCCGGTGCACCGGAAGGCAATCCGGCGGACCTGCCGCAACCGGTGGAATGGCCAAACTGGCTGCAATGGGAGTTGGAACCAGACCTGGGACCACCGGACATGGTGTTCGAATCCGGACCCATTGAGGTGCGAGCCGAGGGCGGTGACTTCTGGCCGTCAATCGATGTGGAGTGGCCTGCACTGGTTCAGCCGCGCTATTTAAAAGCAGCCGAAATTCGCAACACCATCCAGGGCCGTGGCGCGCTGCACCATAACAACATTCGACTGAACCTGGAAGAAGGCCCCTCTGGCCGCGTAGTGGGTGCCGGCGCCGGCAAGCGCTGGGACTATTTCGGCGAAGACACCGGTATCCTGTTCGACGTCGGACCCGGGGTGGTGAACTTCGGCGCCCATTATTTTCCCATCGGCGTGGAGTTCGAAGACAACATCGAGGTGGCGTTCTGGTTTCATCCCGCAGACGATCCGCCGGAGACTGTCGCCAGCGTGGAGATCCATCACCTGGTGGACCAGTTCGATCCGGATCAACCGCGAGCGCGGGATATTCTCATCCCGCCCCACGGCACCCAGACCATGTACCGCACCTGGGTACTGGATGAGCCAGTCATGCTCAACAGCTTTCGCGGCCACATGCATCTGCACGGAATCGCCATGTCCATTGAGGTAGTGTGGCCCGGCAGAGTGCGCGACTATTATGGCCCGGGTGCGAACCGCCGTGATGTCATTGCCTCGATCAACAACTACAACCACAACTGGCAGACCAGCTTCGTGTTCGAGGACGACGCCAGGCCCATTCTCCCGGCCGGCACGGCCATCGTCATGCGCACTCACTTCGACAACACCGAGAACAATCCGCTATCCATCGACCCGGATCAGTGGGTAGTGTTCGGCGGCCGCAGCGTCGACGCCATGTCGCACTTCCATGTCAGCGTGACCTACCTGGAAGAAGAGGAATATGACTCCTTACTGGTACAGCGTTTCGATCAGCTGGCTGGACGCAAAGAGAGAGACGGCGAATACGGCACGGCACTCCTGGCGATTCATCCCGATGAGCGAACCAGGCTTGAGACAGGCAATGAGACGGCAACAGTGGCTGAGCCTTCCAGAGGAGTTGATCGCTATTCCCAGCGATAGATGTTGTAAGCGATCGGGCAATAGAGGGTCAGGTCCCCCTTTATAGAGAACTGGTCGGGATGCTTGCTGATTATTCTTATAGCTGGCTATTCTTTCCGGCTACGACGCATTTTATGGATTTGGAGACCTGACCCCTAACTTTCACTAACTTTCCAGTGCTTCCCAATTTTTATAGGCCTGGTCCAGCCTTTCTTGATTCCTGGTGGCCTGCTTCAGTACCTTCGCAATTGAGTCTTTGTCTCTGGTATAAAAATCTGCTTCAGACATCAATCGGCCCAGCTCTTTCTTGTCGCTTTCCAATTTCTCAATCTGTCTGACCAGTCCTTCCAGTTCCTTCTTCTCTTTATAGGAAAGTTTATTTTCAGTTTGCCGGGTGTCATCAGGAGCATTGTTCAAGGGCTTGTTTTTGCCGTTGTCTTTGGGTGACTTAATTGGCTTGGTTTTTCGTTCTTCAATCTCAATAAGACTGCCCCCATTCCTGATCCAGTCACTATACCCGCCCACATATTCCTCAATCCGTCCCGACCCCTCAAACACCATCAAACTGGTCACCACATTGTCCATAAACTGCCGATCATGGCTGACTAACAGAACCGTGCCTGCAAACTTCAGCAAGATATCCTCCAACAACTCCAAGGTCTCGATATCCAGATCATTAGTGGGCTCATCCAGCACCAGCACATTCGCCGGCCTACTAAACACCTTCGCCAGAATCGCCCGATTCTGCTCGCCGCCGCTTAAAGCCTTGGCCGGGGTGCGGATGCGGTCGGGCGTAAACAGGAAATCACTGAGGTAGCTGATGGCATGCTTCCTCTTGCCATTGATCTCGATGTAGTCCTGGCCGCCGCAGACGTTGTCGATCAGGTTCTTGTCCAGGTCCAGGTGTTCGCGCAGCTGGTCGAAGTAGGCGGTGTCGATTTTAGTCCCCAGTTTCACCTTGCCTTCAGTAGGCTGCAGTTTGCCCAGCAGGATCTTCAGCAGCGTGGACTTGCCGGCGCCGTTGACGCCGACCAGACCGATGCGGTCGCCGCGCATGATGGTGGTGGAGAAGTTCTTGATGACTTCATTATCGTCAAACCGGTGCGAGATGTTGGTGAGTTCCACCACCAGCTTGCCGCTACGTACACCCTGGCTGGCTTCAAAACTAGCCTTGCCTTGTTGTGTTCTGCGCTGTCTGCGTTCATCGCGCATGGCCTCCAGTGCTCGCACTCTACCTTCGTTGCGGGTGCGCCGCGCCTTGATGCCCTGGCGTATCCACACTTCTTCCTCCGCCAGCTTCTTGTCGAACAGCTTGTTGGCAGTTTCCTCGGCGGCCAGTTGTTCTTCGCGAAAGCGCAGGAATCTTAAGTAAGTGCCTTCGAACTGGTAGAGCTGACCGCGGTCGATCTCGGCGATCTGGTTGGCGACGCTCTCCAGGAAACTACGGTCGTGGGTGACCAGCAACAGGGCGCCGTGATAATCCTGCAAGGTTTTTTCCAGCCATTCGATGGCGGGGATGTCCAGATGGTTAGTGGGTTCGTCCAGCAGCAGCAACTCGGGTTCCCGCACCAGTGCTCGCGCCAGCGCCACCCGTTTGCGCCAGCCACCAGAGAGCTCCGCCAGGGGTTTATCGGCGGGCAATTGCAGTTGGCTGATGACGGTGTCTACCTTCTGACCCAGGCTCCAGCCGTGTTTAGCTTCCAGTTGCGCCTGCACCCGTTCCAGCTTCGCCATATCCGCGTGCTCGTAGTCGGCGATCAGGTGATGGTATTGCTTCAGCAGCTCACCCACCTCCGCCAAGCCATCGGCCACCGTGTCGTATACGGTCTGGTCATCGGCGACGGGCAGGGATTGTTCCAGCCAGGCCACCTGAATGCCGGGGCGCAGCCAGCGCTCACCGCCGTCGGGCTTCACCGAGCCGGCGATGAGCTTCATCAACGTGGTCTTGCCAGCACCGTTGCGACCCAACAGGCCGATGCGCTGGCCCTTGGTGATCTGAAAGTCGACGTGGTCCAGCAGCACATGGGTGCCGAAGTTGAGGGAGACCTTGTCGAGGCGGAGCAGGGGCATGGTTAGTCGGTTTGTTGGGCTGTTGGAAACGGGGCGCTATCATAGCGGAAAAACGGGGAAAAGAACGGGGTCAGGTCTCCATTTGCACATGGATTGTCTTCGAAGCAGTCTGTGCAAATGGAGAACTGACCCCAATTTGCTATTTTGAGAAAAGCGGCCGGGGATAGAGAAAAATACCCGGAAATGGCTTCCATTCGAGAAAAATGGCCGTAAGGAAAAACGGGGACAGACCACGTTTACGATTACTTCTGGCGAGGTCTCCCTGACTATCCTGGCAAATAGATATGTCCCAATTTCCCCTGTAAAGTGTGCCGGACAAACACAACAAATAGAACACGGAGCTCTCACCATGAACCCTGCCCCCCGCGCCAACCTGACTACCCGCTTGCTGATACTCCTATTCAGTGCCTGTATCGGCGCCAGCGCCCTTGCCGCTGACACGAGCTGGCCGCAACGGGAAGCGGGCGCCACGGCCGCGGGATTCAGCGAAGAGGGCATCGCCCGGCTTGACGCGGCCATGCGGGAAATCGTCAGCGATCAGGATGTGGCTGGCATGGTCTGGCTGCTGGCCAAGGATGGCGAAGTTGCCACCTACGAATCCGCCGGACTGGCCCGGCTCGATGACCAGGCCGCCATGACCAGGGACTCGCTGTTTCGCATCTACTCCATGTCCAAGCCGGTCACCGGCGTCGCCCTGATGATGTTATGGGAAGAAGGCTTGTGGAAATTCGATGACCCGATCAGCAAATTCATTCCCGAGTTTGCCAACCTCGATGTGCTGGTGGACTACGATGACGATGGCAGTGTGGAACTGGCAGCGCTTGATCGCCAACCCACCATGCGGGAGTTAGTGAATCATACTGCCGGGTTTGGTTACGGGCTGTTCGGTGATGACCCGGTCAACACCGCCTTTCGTGAGCAACAGGTACTCACCTCCAGCAGGTATCGACAAGTTAACTCTCTAAATCCACAAATACCCTGATCAAACTACGTCTACACGGCAACTGCC
>JAQBSZ010000035.1 GCA_027623555.1 Pseudomonadota bacterium
TGTCGTTCGCTGACTTGGTCAGCTGCTACTCTCAACCAGACGGCTGAGCTATAGCGGCACATAGGGCTTTTCTTGTCAGGCAACCTCTTCGCCTGTCGTTCGCTGACTTGGTCAGCTGCTACTCTCAACCAGACAGCTGAGCTATAGCGGCATAGAAAGGCTAATCAGAAATACTCCGTTTCATCGAAGGTCGCCAATTCCTCCTCGATGCAAATCCCGTGTGTCCTTTATAGCATCTAGTCAAGAATCTGGCTTTGGGCCTGATCGACTATCGATGGCATTCGCTATACCGGCACAGGTCGCGCATTCTACGTAAAAAGTCAGGCTGGTTCAATAGCCTCGGACTGGCGCATATAGGTCTTGCGCCGTACCAGAAACGGCCGCTCTATCAGCCAGTAGGTGCCTGTTGAGACTAGCACCACCAGGGGCATCAGGATCAGGGTGGTATTGAGCATCGCGGTGCCAAAGGGATCGGCGATTCTGATGAAGACATCCCAGTCTCTGCTCATCAGAAAATCCAGTACCACATAGTGGACCAGGTATATCGAATAGCTCACCGTTCCCAGCGCCACCAGTCCCTTGCCCAGCCATGCTGGAAAATGCCTGGCGATAGACAAGTAACCCAGTACGAAGACTGCCCAGCAACTGGCCTCGATGGTTGGCCAGAATGCCCACTTCTGATTGTTGCTGCCATTACCACCATACTGGTTGAATACAAACAATGCCGTCAATACCAGTATCAGCCCGACCAGAGCGACCCCATCAAACTTCCTGCCCTGCTCAAAATGCTGCAGATAATAAAGGCCGGCAATCATCCCGATAAGAAACTGGTCGATCCGACCCACTATCGTCCAGTAACTGACTACTAACATGTCAGCACCCTGCAACATCATGTAACAGCGTATCGTTAGAAACAGCAGGATCAGCGCTGGTAACAGGTGCCAGTCAAATTTTTTCACCAACAAAATCAGTAGAGGAAACAGCAGGTAGAAGTGCCACTCAACAGCGATCGTCCAGAATACAAACGTAAACGCCCCCCCATCGATGGCGTCAGGGCTGTTGGCTCCAAAGAATATTGAGCGGGCAAACCCTGGCCAGCTGAAATTCTCCGGATTGAACAGAATGCCCACGCCAAGGAAAAACAAGAACAACGGATACGTGCGTAGCAGGCGATTGCGGTAGAAGCCGGTGAAATTGAGCTCTCGGTTTGCCGACCCTACCGTAAAGACGAAGGCACTGAGAACAAAGAAGAGAGAGACGGCTGTGTGCCCTTCAAGAATTAAGGATGAGAAAGGATTATCAGCCCGTGGCCAGAAACTGAGGGCATAGGGAACATCGCTCTGCAGCTTGTGGGCAATCAGATGCCCACCATGAAAAAACAACACCAGCAGTGCGGCGAATCCTCGAAGATGATCCAGCGCTGGTATGTAGCCGAAATTTGAGCTCTTCATAAATTCAGTCTGCCGATCGGGGCATGAGCTAGCTAATTGATGCGGCTATTTGAGTAACTCATCGATTCACGCGGCAACCGGTCATTCTATCGGTAACTACTAGTCATACTGAAGGATTGGTTATTCCGGGGCGAATTACAAGGTCATGCGGAAAATTGCCCACTCGCCACTACCAGCAAGACAAGGTCAAGCCAGTACTTGACCACAGTGACGTTGAGGTGCTGGCTGAAATTTGTAAATAGTGCCGTCTTGCAGTTGCAGAAATTGCAGGCATGGAAGAAATAACTATGCTGGAAGACATTATCGCGACGCCTCTGGGTAAGGAAATAACAGACGCATCAGCTAGCCGCGAAATTGATCAGGCCTTGTCTCGAAGAGAGAGAAAGACGAGCCAGGCGGATGAGAATTACTATAAAAAAACAGCATGCATTTGTAGACCGGACATAAAAAAATCAAGCGCTCGCTCGATTTTTACAGTCAATCCTGGATACACATTGAAAACGCAACATCGCTGAACCCCGCGTGGTACGGCTTTTGTGACAAATTGTAACCCTCTTCCAAAAAGCCGAAATTACTGTGATAAGATTTTTAAACTTTATGGCTCGTCGGCATCAAGGATATGTTGTGCGATTCATAAGGAGCTAAAGAAAGGAGCTTGGGAGTTTTTCTTTGTTCCCCCCCTTTTTCTAAAGCAATGAGTTACTTTCAAGTTTCCTCTTTAGCGCTTGGTTTTATTTCTTATCTGCTTTCTCTGCTTTCCTGCTCAGGATTCCAGCACCGTTCACGCCCCGGTGTTGCCTGCCTGTCGATTGCTTACAGGCATAACGCCGCGAATTCTGTCTTTACGGTGACCAACCCTGATTGACTACTTAAGAGTTAAATTGGAACGAGATGCAGCGATGACGATGAAATGAGCTTAGTCGCGACCTGTAAGTGAGCGGTTGCGACGCTCGCGTTTTCGGGAACGCTCAGTTTCTGTTGGGACAGAGGAGACGGTATAGAGCTGTCGCTCACTCACGGCGATACTCTCCTGGAGATAGGCAAATTTTGGATCACCGGCGGCCAGGGTACGCTCTGCACACTCCAGCCTGAGCTTGAATATCTGGTGAGCCTTGCGCAGATGCTCCAGGCGCTTGCCATTGAGATTAATGTTGAGGGCGTTAACATGCCAGCTGGAAATCTTTTGCAGGCCTGACTCGAGACGCGGGTCATCGAGATTATAGAGTCGCTTGTAAAGATGCTCCAGATAAGAATAATGCGTGTTCACTGCCTCCCAGTTACCGAGTTCACTTTCGATAATGATCATATTATCCAGCAGCACCAACTGTGATTCGTGGTAGAACCCGTTACTAATTCTATTAGTCTGCCAGGCCATCTTAATCAACTGCAACGCCTGCTCATTGTCTCCTTCTTCCCGCAGTTTTAAGCCGAGATCGTTCAAGGGTTCCATCGAGCGATAATCATAGACACTGAATTCCAGTATCAAGGATTCTTCTGGCAATCCAGCCAGTTCTGAATCCGCGGGTGTGAAATTCGTTTGCTGGGCCAGGGATGTCCCGGTAAGCAGACTGAAAACAAGGCAGGCGGGAAACAGCGCGAAGATTTTCGCAGGAGCGAAGGGGAAACAATGACTTTGTGGCGACAATATTGCTTCGATAATTTTCATATCATGCGCTCTTGTTGCTTTTTACTATTGCTCATAAACTCCTAATTTTCAACAAAAAAATCGATCCTTTTTGCCGCCGCCTGGGATTTTGTGACAAATTGTAACTTAATTATTTAGATATCAGTAGCTTACTGAAAGCGGGCAGCTGCAACTCATTTCGATTCGGCGCAGGAACGCTGCCTATGCAAAGAGAGTTTGACTAAACAGCCCCAGAAGAGTGCAAGCTAACGGTAAGTCCGATTGGCAATTATCGATTCTGTAACTACCAGCAGCATTACCAACGCCAGGATCCACCACCAGATCCGCTGTGGTCTCTCCAGTTCCTCGATCAGTTGCGCGGTTTGCACTTCGCGAGATTTAATGGGATTGGTATCCGGATTGATAATGGCGTCATACAGCGTAGCTACCGCACTACGGATAAAATTGGACTCCGCCGCCAGGATGTTCACGGCGTAGCGTTCAATCTCTCCATCGACCGTCGCCGTAATCAGCCCTGGCGTGGCAGCAGTAACCACAAAACCATCATTGGTGAACTCGATCCTGTCGCCATTTGCATCCACCGCGCTGACGCTAGCAGCCTTCCCAGAGGGGTCGAGACTGAAGCTGTCACCCACATCGTATGCCCGTTGTTTTGCAGGTGGCTGTACCAGATGGCGCAGGGTCTCGTGAATGAACGGCAGGAACAGGCCTTGAAGAGGCAGGTTATTCCATTCCAGATCCATACTCGAGGCAAACAGAATGACTTTCCCCTCGCCAATTTCCCGCTCCACCAGGGCCGGTTCAGTATTGTCGAACTGCATCAACACATCCGCTTCGGCATGGGGCAGCAGAGACCAGTGTCCCTGGAAGCGCGCTGACCAATCACCGTCCAGTGGCCGCAGTATCGGGTGGCGACGATCGAAGTCGGCAATCACCAGGTAATCGCCGCGGCCCAATACGTCCTGGCTTTGCAATGCCGCTGGCGCTATGGCTTCGAACTGGCGGTTGAACAGCTCAGGATTAACTCTATCCCCCGGTGCCACCAATAGTGCCCCACCGGTTTCAACGTACTCAGTAATCGCATCAGCCTGACTGGTGCTGAATTCACCAACGTTTAGCAAGACAGCCACATCATTCTGGCGCAGTGCTGCTGCCGATAACGCCGCCGGTGCAATGGTTTCCAATTCAAAGGCTGATTTCTCGGCACTGCTTACTGCCAGACCGAACCAGTGTCCCTCATCGTCGAACCAGTTCTCGGATGCTTCTCCGTTCACCAGTAACACCCGAATCTTCGGCAGCACATTTACCGTAAAGAAATAAGAATTGTCGACTGCAAACTCGTCACCGCTTACTCGCACTTCACCGACGTGGGTACCTTCGGTATCGAATACAGTGGTGAAGGTGATGACTTCTTCCGAGCGGTCGGCCAGGTCTACGGGCACTCTGTCAACCATCTGTCCGTCGATGCTGAGAGTAACCTCACCGGAATCGAGGTAGAGAGTACCGGTTGATCGCACTCTCGCCAGTATTTGCTGCTCACTGGCATCTTCAAGCAATTGCTCGGGTGACCGCACATCGGCAAGGACCAGGTTGCTGCTTTCGACTTGGCCGACATCGATACCGGTAAACGCTACGCCCGGGGCCAGCTTCCATCCCTCATCGATACCCTGCATGCCGCCTTCCTGGAAGTCTGAGATCAGATAGACAGCGCGGTTCTCATAGCGGGAAGTTTCCAGCAATTGATCTGCCAGGCGCAGATTGGGCATAAAGCGTGTCGCGCCATAACCCGCCTGCTCCAGAGCGTTGACGACGCTTCGCACACTATCGATATCGGTATTCAGCTCTCTGACAATCTCGGCGGAATCAGAAAATCCGATAAGCGCTACCTCGTCTCCTGAAGTCATGCCGTCGAGAATATCTAACACCTCTTCTTTGGCCCTGGCAAAGCTGTCTCCATACTGCATGCTCATTGAGATATCCAGCAGAATGACTGCCGACTGCGGGTCGGCGTCTAGCAGGCGTGCCACCGATTGGTTGATGAGCGGCCTTGCGAAGGCGATTACTAACAAGACGATTACAGCGGAGCGCAATAACAGCAGAAAAATCTGTTGCAGATGCTGGAACAGTATCAGTTTCTTGGATGTCTTCTTCAAAAAGCGGATAGTACTGAACATCAACTTCGGTGGTTTCTCACGCCGAATCAGGTGGATCGCAATGGGAATCAGCGCGGCGAACAAACCAAGCAGAAACAGTGGTGTCAGAAATACCATCAGAAACTCTTCGCTCGTTTGGACATATAAGAAGACAAGGCTTTATCGAGAGGCTCTGCCGTGTTCATCAGGCAGTAGTCCACCCCGCTACTCTGACACTTTTTCTTACAATAGGATAGAAATTCGTTGAGATTTTCCAGGTAAGCTTTGCGAATCGTCGCAGGCGACGTGATATAGGACTCGTTATTCTCCATATCGATAAATTCGGACGCTTCGTTGAAGGGGAATTTCAGCTCTGCATCATCCATTATCTGGAATGTGAGTACATCGTTACCCATGCCTCGAATATTCTGCAGAGTATTGATGATGCGTTCCTCATCATCCAGCATATCGGTAATCAGCACCACGATACTCTTCTTGGTGAGAGTCGCCGCCAGGTCAGAAAGCGGTTTAACCACATCGGTCTTCATGCCAGATTCGACCTGAGCCAGGGCCCGCAGAATTCGCATCAGGTGGGGTTGACGACACTTGGCCGGCAAGTAATCCCGAACCTTGTCATCAAACGTTATCAGGCCCACGGCGTCGCGCTGGCGCATCACAAAATAAGCCAGTGCCGAGGCCAGCGTGATTCCATAGTTCAGTTTGCTGATGCCACCGGAGCTATAGGCCATGGACGCACTGGTATCCAGCAGAATAACGCAGCGCACATTGGTTTCATCCTCATACTGTTTGATATAGAACTTGTCTGTTCGTGCATACAGCTTCCAGTCAATATGGCGCATGTCATCGCCGCGCTGATAGTGCCGATAGTCGTTAAACTCGACACTGAATCCCTTGTGCGGACTCTTGTGCAAACCCGCCAGGAAGCCTTCCACTACAACACGGGCCCGCAGCTCGAGATTAGCAAGGCCCGCCAGCACGTTGGGATCCAGGAAATTCAGGGATTCAGTCATAAGCGTGCTCGACGCGCTATAAGTCGGATGTCGGCTCGGGCACAGCCTCCAGAAGGCGCGTTATTACCATATCCGTGGTCACGCGTTCGGCTTCCGCATGAAAGTTGAGCAAGATCCTGTGGCGCAATACCGAGTGGGCGAGAGCCCGCACGTCACCGTAGGAGACGTTATAACGGCCGAGCAACAAGGCTCTGACCTTACCGGCGAGAATCAGGTTTTGGGATGCGCGAATGCCACCACCCCAGTTTACCCAGTCTTTAATGAAGTCCGGTGCTAACTCACTCTGCGGCCGCGAGGCATGCACGAGTCTCACGGCGTACTGAATGACTGCCTGGGCGGCGGGAACCAGCCTGGCAATGCGTTGGAAGTCCAGGATATCCGCACCACTCATTGGATGCGCCAGCGCCGTCTCATGAGTCTGGGTAGTCTGACTGACTACCTGCACCTCTTCGGCTTCTGACAGGTAACCCAACTCGATCTTGAACATAAAGCGGTCTAACTGTGCCTCAGGTAGCGGATAGGTGCCCTCCAGTTCGATCGGGTTCTGGGTCGCCAGCACAAAGAATGGTGCTGCCATGGGGTGGGTCACTCCCGCTGCCGTCACTTGGCGCTCTTCCATCGCTTCCAGCAGGGAAGATTGGGTCTTGGGTGGTGTTCGGTTAATCTCGTCCGCCAACAGGATATTGGTGAAAATAGGTCCCTTGACGAACTTCAACTTGCGTTTACCGTCAGTCTCTTCCACCACCTCGGAACCGACCACGTCTGCCGGCATCAGGTCAGGCGTGAACTGAATACGACGGAAATCTACCTGGAGAATATCGGCAACGGTCTTGATCAGCAGTGTCTTGGCCAAACCGGGAACACCAGTCACGAGAACATGGCCACCACCGAACAGGGCTATCAACAATTCGTCAATAATTTCTTCCTGTCCAACGATTATTTTCTTGATCTCGGCAACGATCTTGTTCCTGCCGTCCTGCATCCGCTCTACTAGTGCGAGATCGTCCTGATTCTCAATTTCCAATACTTCTTCTGTTTCTGCCATTTCTTATTCCTGTCTTTCAGTGACTAAATGCATAGATTAAAAAATTGATGCCGATCTTGTAGGCTTCGTTCGTGTACTTGGTTGGGTAGCCCGCATAAAACGTATGTTCCCAACCATCACCTAAATCGGTGTTGTAATTGGCAACCATCATAACCCGTCCGTCATCATCGAGTATCGCGTAGACTTCCGGAGGATACTGCGGATCATCGAGTCGCATAAACCCGCCGAAGTCCCAGGTCACCATGCGGCCTGGTACCTGTGCTAATTCGTCAATGTCGAAGAAGATGTGGAAGATCTCGTGGCTGGTATCGAGTTTCACAATCTCCCGGTCGGGAAATATTTTCCCGATTTCCATAAACATATCATCGAGGTGAGGCTGCCCCCAGAAATCGTCGACCATGACGAAGCCACCACGAAACATGAACTCTCTTAGCGCTTCTATTTCTTCCGGCTGGAAATTGGGTCCGGAGTAGGAGGAGCCAATTGGCACTCTTTTCCAGTTCATGTAGAGAAAGATATGCTCGTACAAAACCGGATCGGTTAATTGTATATAGGTGTGGTTACGGGGATTGGTATCCACGTTGGTATAACGCTGCACTCCGCGCAGAAAATTTTCATCAGAATCGGGATAGTCGGTATCCCACCACCCGCCCCCGCCGCGGCGCCTGGAGCCGAAACCTCTTTGACCACCGCTGTGATTCGTGTACTGCCCTCGCAGCCAGGTGAATTCAGTGATGTCGGTACCATAGATAGACAGGTCTTCATTGTTACCTAACTGCATTACCTGGGCAGTCGCCATGGGTGCCGCCAGCAGCAGGCCGGCACAGAAGATCAAGCCAAAATTGGACAATCGCGCCACTAATTTGCTTCCCCGTCTACAGACCGCAACAGGACCTGCTGCGCGCGTTGAAAACTTGGTGCGATCTCCAGCGCATACAAAACGTTCTGCCTGGCTTCACTGAGCTGGCCATTGCGCAGGTAGGCTTCTGCCAGGTTGGTGCGAGCCTCGACCGGATCGTTGATTTCCAGCTTCACTAATACCTCGTATTCGGTTACCGCCAGTTCACGGTCATCAATACTCTCTGCATATTGGGCTTTTAGGACATGCACGCCGTTTCGATACGGATCGACCTGGATTGCCCGGTCGATGTAGTAGGCAGCTCGCTCATGATCGGCATCTTCCAGGGCGGCCCCGGCAAGCACCATCGCCGAATCGTAGTCATGCTGGAGGCCCTCAAGGAGAATCTCCAGCCATTGCAGGCGTGCCTGCTGGTTACTCTCTTTCTCATAAATCTGTGCGAGTACCAGAGCCGGGCTGGGATAGCCGGTATAGCTGGGTAACAGCTCATGGGCGGTTTCCAGGTAGCCCTTCGCTTCTTCGAAATTCTCTTCTTTAAACAGCACAATGCCCAGTTGCAGGTAGGCCTGAAAATCCCGATCGTTCTCTTCGATGCGGGAGCGCATGTGCTGTTTCAGCGAGGCATTGTTATAAAGTTCAGCCAGGATGGCGCTGGAATTTTCGCGAATGCCATGGCCATGTCCTTCGCCTTCATCTGGCATGTCCTCGGTGTGCACGTACACATTGATTTCTTCGACGCGCTGGTCGATCCAGGAACGGAAACCGGTATCAAACTCACCCAGCGATTGATCGAACACTGCAGAGAATCGCTCCGACTCTTCTTTGATAAAGGCATACTGCTTAACCAGTTCCACCAGCTTGTCAAAACCGTGGGTCTGGGTGATGTAGTCCACCACCAGATAGGACTGAAAATAGGCAAAGCCCAGGTCGGCGTTATTGCGGGCACCGGAAAAACCGGAGTTCAGCTCACCGATCGGGAGTAACTTGTCGTCCTTGGCCGCACGCACCAGGTCCAGGCCCTGGCTTCTGCCCCAGTACGGCCGACCTTCCCGTTCTTCCCAGACCGAGATGCCTTCTGACAACCAGCGAGGCATGCGATTGCCGGTCATCTGCAGGGTAATAACGTGCATGAATTCGTGCCAGACGATTTCCTGCCAGTTGGCAGACAGTGTGTCCGGGGAGATCAGAGTGATGACTTTACCGAAGCAGATGCCTACTAACGGTCCAATGTCGGGCAAACCGACTGAACGCACGGCGAAATCTTCGGTTTTATCGAAGATTTCAATCAGGATTGGAACTTCCGGCTCATAACCGTACTTGGCGGTCAGCGTATCCCAACCTTCTTCCAACAGTGGCTCGAGATAGGGCCACAGAATGTCGGCATCGTTCTGACTCATGTGCACCTTGAAGTGTGCGCTTTCCTGCGTGGTATAAGTTTCCAGCGTGTCGAACACCTTCAACATATTGGAGGTCATGACATTGAAAGGATCATTCTCGAAGCCAATTTCCAGATTGGCCTTGCCCTCTTCCTCTTCACCCAGGCGAATCAGGTTGCTGCCCAGCAGGGTATAGCCCTGCCAGTACTGAGGATCCGCTGCGATTGCCGCCCGCGCGTAGTCGACCGCCTGGGTAAACAGGTAATTGTTGCCAAAAGTGTCTGCGATATCGCCAAGAAATTGGGGATTGTCGGGACTGAACGCCTCGACCTGGGCCCGGTACTCCGCAAATTCTTCGCTGCGCTCATTCAGTGCCGCCCGTGCGGCCAGCACACTCAGTGTCTTCAATGCTTCGGGATTGAGAGCCAGCACTCGTGTGAAATAGTCCTCGGCTTCTTCCTCGCGCCCGTTCATCAACAGCAATTGGCCGTAGGTCTCCATTGCCGGGATTGAATTTGGATTGATCGCCAGTGCCCGTTGCAGAGCCCGTTCATCACCGACTACCTTGGCGATCCCCACCAGCGCTGGCGTATAGCGACTGTTGATATCGAGCGCATCCTGATAGCCGCGCTCGGCATCACTGGCATTGTATTTCTCCAGGAACAAGTCTGCCCACAGTACATGTGCCTCGAGGTTATTCGGATTCGCGCGGGTGGCTTCATTAAACAGGCTGTTGGCATCGTGGAAGTTATTCAGCAACCAGCTGGCCAGTGCTACCATGCCCACGTCTTCGGAGGCGAATACCAGGCCATCGTTATAACGTTGCACCGACTGATCGAGCACCTGGTTAGCAGCCTGTCTAGCGCCGGTAAATTTGAGCAGGCTGCCATATTGAACCAGGGTTCTCACCGGAGGATCGGCCATCCCGTCAACCACGGCGCGCAGAATGCTTAGTGCTTCGGTTGACAAACCCACCGTGCGTTTTACTTCAGCCAGTTGCGTGCTCAGCAGGGGCGAATCGGCATAATTCTCACCTTCAATGGCAGCTTCCACGACGTTCATCGCTTCCCGGTAATTGCCCATCATGGCAAAGGCCCTGCTCGCACCGATAAGGCCATCAATGCGGTCCAGGCCATCCGCCATCTGGAAGATGTCACTGGCGGCGGCATAGGAACCGGTTAACAGCAATTGCTCTCCGCGCGCCAGGGGTGACTCACCGGAAATGGTTAGCGGCTCCTGCGCCTTGGCCAGTTGCGAGACTGGTATGGCTATCAGGAATGAGCAGGTAGCCAGGACCAGCCCCAGTGAGAATTGTCGAGCAGCTGACTTACTGCGTAATCTGTTCATTGAATTGTCCCGTAGTCCGTGCCAGGTCCACCAGCAACACTTCCATCTGCTGCCAGTAGTTGGCTTCCAGAAAATCGGCTTTGCGCCCACGCAGAATAAAAACCGAGCGCTCGATGTCCTGCATTCTGGCTTTTAACGCCAATGCTTGCGGTGAGAGCCCTGCGTTGTTATCAATCAGGGTATCGATATAGGCGATCTCGGCCAACCTGCCATCGGCTGCACCGGTGTTCGGATCCAGCGCAAACAAGGCATCGCCATTGTCATCGAGCCCGGCATGTTCTGATGCCAGTCTGCCCTGTTCTTCATACCAGGCTTCGACATTGCTCTTGGCATACTCGAATGCCTCCAGCATGGAGACCCGGTTATTCTTGTCGCGATCGCTGTTGCGACTATCCAGCGCCTCGATGAAGAAGCGAGAAAACACCGGATCATAGCGTTCCGAAGGTGAACGCGTGGAAGAGATAACGACCCGTCCTTCGCCCGAGAGTGAGGCGGAGAAACCATAGCTGGCACTGGTTGTATTGATGATCGCGATATCCTGTTCAGCAAATTGATCAAGCAGATTAGCAAACTCGATGCCGGTAATGTCTGGCCCAACTATATTGAACTTCGATTCTTCTTCAGCACCCGAGCCGTGCCCAATCAGATACAGGGTGATCTGATCACCGGTCTTGACGCGTGAGGCTAAACTGGCCAGGGCCTGTTCGATACCCGCGCGGTCGCAGGCACCGTCCACGCGTCCGCCACTGGAGCTGTCCTGATCACCCCTGTCATAGAGCAAAGTAATCGTGTCTGAACTGTATCCGTAATCCCGCGCCAGAATATCGTGCAGGGAAAAACCCCACTGCCTGAACATGGACTGGTTCTCTTCAGCCACCGATGGGCCGACCATGATAACGGCGTACTTGGTCGAATCAGGGCTATCGAGGAAAAAGTTATTGTTACTCTGTAATCCTGCGATCTGCCCGAATGCGGCGTGGCTGGCACTGAGTAACAGCAGGGAACCGAGCGCAGCGCAAAGTTTTTTTAGACAATAAAACTTCATCGCAGTGACTGCTGTTCGCTGAGCCGATATTATTGCCTTTGTTTCCGCCACTGAACTGGACATGTTATGACAACCCTCGCATGCGCCTGGCAATCCAGTCCACACACATTAGCAGGATCAGCAGGGCGAGTAACCAGGGCTGATCCCATAAGTCGATTTGCACTTCCCGCGAGTAGGCGTTCGGCGTAAATTCAATGGTGTCTGCCAGATTGGCTGAATCCGCCAGGTTAAAATAGCTCCCACCGCTGGCATTGGCGATACGCGCTAACAGGCCAGAGTCCATCTCGGCATTGGTGTACTCGCGCAGAGAAGGTGTAACAACAAATGCGGCCCGTTTCTCCGAGCTGTCAGCACTGGCGTTACCCGCGGCACTGGCAACATCCACGAGCAGGCTGAATACACCCTCATCTTCTACGGTAAAACTTGCCCGGTAGACACCATCTTCTTCGATATCCCACTCCATCGGCGTATCAGTAACCTGGTCCAGAGGGTCAGTAGATTGCATCCATAACGTGGCGTCATTGTCTGGCTCGTATTGATCGTTGAGTACCCTGGTGGTGATATTCACCTCGTCACCCACATTGTAAAACTCGCGATCAAATTCGATAGTGATGCGTTCGGGTGCTGAGACGGCTAACCAGCGCAGAAGTTGTCGCCAGATGGTCTCATGGGACTGGTCGGCCGATTCCATCATCATCTGCCAGCGCCAGGAACTGGCAGTAGTTACCGAAATACTGCGACCGCTGCCATAACGCTGCGACGCGATAATGGGTAATGCCTGGTCCTGGTAATTCAATATCGGATGCTCGAGCAGCACGGTGGCGCCCGGCTTGATGCGCCCTGTGACATACACCCCCTGCAACTCCGGAAGCTGTGACCAGAGGGTACGATTCTGCGCATCTTCACTTGCCAATCGCATGAGCGGTGAGAATTCACCGTTATTGGTTAGCCGGGGGTAAAACAGCTCACCGGTTGGATGATCGCCGCGACGAATTCCGCCGCGTAAATGTGGTTGTAGAAAATTTTCTTCCACTAAAGTAATTGGCAGAATATCCGCAATCGGTGTGTTGATGAACTCCTCATCCACCATGCCGCTCATCAGGAATCCTCCACCGCGCTCGGCGACGAAGTCTTCGAGCATCTGCAACTGATCTGCGTTGAAGAAACTCTTTTCGATGTCACCGAGAATAATGGCTTCATATTCGTAGAGTGCTTCCTTGCTTTCAGGAAAGCCGCTGCTGAGTTCAGTGGGTGATTCGATGCCCTGGCGATAATATTTTTCTGGGCCGGTCTGAAGATAAGTAGCCATGCGTAGTGAAGTGTCATCTTCGACAGCGCGGCGAATAAACTTGTACTCGTTGCGAGGGTGCCCCTCCAGGTACAGAATATCCAATGCCGGTTTTTCAGTATTATCTACCAGAAAGCTGTAGTGGTTGTTCTGCTCGATAATCTCGCCGCTCTGCAGTTCTACCTGGAGATCGTAGACAATCAGCTCGGGTCGCTCTGGAGTGAGTTCCAGGTCGAAACGACGCGGCACGCCTGCTACTCCCAGAATTACCGTTCTGGACTCTACCAGTTCCTCACCGTCCATGACCGTCAGCTGAACTTCCTGGCCTTCGAAGCCCTGATGGTTCAATGCCACCTGCACATTGAAAACCGAACCCTCCAGAACGGTCTTCGCCGCAGTGACATCGACGATGCCAATATCCTCGGGAATATCTTCCTGCCCAACCCCGACGGTAAAGATAGGTATGGTGCGGTTACCGAATTCCTGGGCCTTGATAACCGGATCAATCTCGCTGTTATCGGCACCATCGCTTACCAACACCAGACCACCTAACGGTAGTCCGTTAAGTTGATCCTCGACATAGCTCAAGGCCTGATTAATAGAAGAAGCAGTTCCCGCCTCAGTTAAGCCATCGATACCTGCGATGCGCTGGGTTTCCTTGTCGAACCTGAAACTGCGAATCTGAAAAGATTCCGCCAGCTCATCTAATAATCCGTTTTCGAAGAATTGCTCGGCAACAGCCTGGCGACGCGTCTGACCTCCAGCCAGGTCAGCGATAGACATACTCTGGGAGTCATCGATGAGTACACCCAGGTAAGTTTCCTGTGGAGACACCTGCTGGGTTGTTATCACCGGACGCAGCAGGCAGAACAGCAGAATAACCAGTACGCTGGAGCGGGTAGCAATAAAGAAACTCTTCCAGGCCCGTGACAGCGGGCGCGTGGTTTTCAGATAGGTTGCCCAGACACCGACAACAATCAGTATTACGAACAGGCCGAACAGGTAGGGGCTGATTCCGTAGGCAAAGCTGAAATTGCCTTCTTGAAATGCAGTGAGGAGATTAGGTTCGGTGTATTGCATTGCTACTGGGCCTGGTTCGTGGACCCCTGGTTTTCTGACAATACACGGTAATATTCTTCAACAAGGTCCCGATACACCTCGGGAATTTCTTCATCGGCGGTGGCGAACAACTTGTTATTGATGTTGTCGAGTTCCGCCTGAGCACGCAGTGCACCTTCGAGTTCCAGAATCGGCTGCAGCAGTTCCCTGAATAACTCCGGCTGGTTAAGGAAATCTTCAATTCCCTGCTGGGTCAATTGTTGCCTGATGGAACGGGCATTGCCCCAGGCTGAATTATTGCCATCCGTGGTTACCCGGCCACCAATGCCTGCGCGATCCTGGTCTCCCCCGCGCGCACCGCCGATCTGCTGACGCCCCCCGCCCTGGGCGTTGGCCTGACCGGGCTGCCCTCCGGGCTGCTGACCACCTGCCTGCTGTCCGCCGGGTTGTTGTCCGCCAGACTGGGCCTGTTGTTGTAATTGCTGCTGCAGTTGTTGAGCCAGTTGTTGAGAACGCTCTAACTGGTCGCGCAACTCGCGCACACTCGGCGCGCCGGCACCGGGTTGCTGACCTGCTTCGTTGAAAGCCAGCGCCTGCTGCTCCAGCGCTTCGATTTGTTCGCGCAGATCAGCGGCGTTCTGGGCGGCCTGCTGGATCTGATTGGAAGCAGTACCGGCCTGGGAAGGATTGAGCGCCGCCAGACTCTGGGCAAATTCTTCTATCTGATTCTCCAACTCTCGTTCGATATCTACCGATAGATTCACCATGCCGTTGCGCAGCACCCGGTTGCTGGTTTGCATCTCCTCTTTGATTGGACGCAGTTCTCGAGAGGCCGACTGAGCCTGGGACATCAGGCGTTGATCATCGTTGTCGCCGCGGGCAATGATGGCGCGCAGCATGTCTTCGATTTCGTCCAGATCCCGCTGTTGCTGCTGCTGGGCCTCGATCAGGTGCTGCATACTCTCGTCATTGCGGACTGACTGTCGTGTCTGTCCCAGGCCCTGCTCTCGAGTGGCCTCTTGCAGTGATTCCTGGAGCTGACGTTGTTGCTGTAATAATTGCTGTCCAAGCTGACCGAGGTTCTGCGCGAGCTGATTAACCGAGCGCTCTCCCTGCTGATTCAGTTCCCGTTGTTGTTCCCGCAGATTTTCCAATGCTTTCTGGCTACGCGCCGCGGCGATCGATGCAGTCTCACTCTCGGCCGCTTCCTGCATCTGCTGCGCTGCACGTTGCAAGGCCGTCTGTGGTTGTTGTTGACCTCCTGATGAGCTACTGCTTGAGGAAGATTGTGACTGGGATTGGGACTGGGATTGCTGGCCACTTTGGGACTGGGACTGCGAACTCTGTTGACCCTGTGACAGCTGCTGGGCAAGTTGCGCCACTTCGCGGCTCAATTGTTCCTGCTGCCGCATGAGTCGTTCCAGTTCGCGACGCTTCTGCTCTTCCGTCATCTGGTCTTCGCGACGTGCCAGGTTACGTTGTGCCCTGGTCAGGCCTTCCTGGCGGCGCGCCAGTTCTTCCAGTTTGTTGGCTTCTTCCTGATTCTCACGGGAGGCACTGCCACCGGCACTGTTAGGTGTCTCGTAGCGGTTCTCCAGCTGCCCCATTTCCATCTCGAACAGTTCGCGCAGATCTTCACGCTCCTGTTGGGCGCCACCGCCACCACCACCGCCGCCACCCTGCTGCATGCTGATGTTGGTGCGATTGATGCTGGCTTCGGCTTTGAGTATGTGTTGCAGGGCCAACTGCTCTGGTTTAAGCGCGCTGGTAACCTGCACCAGGTCGAGTTCACTGGCCGCCTGATTCATCTGCTCGATGGCCAGTGACAGATTCTCTACAGCGGCGTCGTAGCTATCATCAGAGAAATTAAGTCGCTCTGCCAGTCGATCGATTGACATGCGCGCTCTGCTGGTGGCTTCTTTCTGTGATTCGGCGATTATCTCGGCATCGTTGCCAAACTCTTCAGGTGACACCTGGCTCTGTCGGTTCTTGAGCTTCCAGGTCGCGGCGATGATATCTTTCTGAATGCTAATCAGGGCACTGCTGTCACCACCATCACCCTGACCACCACCGGCTCCCTGACCGCCACTCATGCCCGGATTTCGCCTGAACTCCTGGTCAGTTGGAATAACCTGTAGAAAGTAGATATCAGAAATGACTTCGGCGGGACCTTTGAGTGCGTTGTTATCGGCCAATGTCACGTAATAGCTGATGAAGTCCCCTGGTTCAACTGCCAGGTCTTCCAGGTAGATCAGTTCGTTACCCGAGACGCTGCGCATGTTGCGCGTTGGCAGAAAATCTACTTCGACCTCGTCGGCACCGATCACACTGTAATTCAGGGTAAATTGACTGAGCCCGTAATCATCGGACGCATCGACTTGCAATACCACTTCTTCCAGTGGCATCACATCTTCATCTCGTCCCGGGCGCTGCAGTGCCAGTTCCGGAGGCATGTCTTCGATGGCGCGAATAAAATAGTCCAGCGGATTCTTGCTCTGAAGATCTGAAAAATCCGTGGCACTAATTCGATATACCCCGTGCTGGGTTACGGTTAATGACCCGGTACCGATATTACCGTCCAGTTGCATCTGGATATCCGGGTACGCAGGCAGGGGATTAGCCTCTTCCTCATCGGCTGCATAGCTCTCATCAAATTCGATGTTGGCATTGGCGATGGCCTTGTTGAATGTCACTGTAAAATCGACGCGGGTGCCTTCAGGCACAACCATGTCACCGCTGTCTTCTTCGAGAATGTCTTCGATACCCGTGTAATCCGGATAATCGAAGGCGAGATCGATTTGTTCAATCTGTGGCAGATCAAACAAACTGATCTGGTATTGAGGAGAACTCTGCTCGCCTCTCTCATTGAAGGCGATGTAATAAGTGGTGTCATCCTGTAATGACGGAATGAAGTAACTGTATGACGCACTTTCACTGCCGCTACCGTCGCGACTCATTGAAACATCACGCCAGTTTACATTGTCATCCTGCAGACGCAGATTCACCGAGCCAGGAATCGCATTGGTCACGCGGGCGATAATAGTAACGCTGTCACCGCGCTGCATTTCCAGGTTACCAGGCTCGATACTGATTTCGATGGCGGGGAAAACCTCAACAACGGTAACCGGTTCAACAATGGCGAACGGCCAGATCAGGCGGCTACCGGCATTGAGCAGCAGGTCAGATGTCAGGAAGATTGTCGCGACAATTGCCACCACAGCGGAGGCAGAAGCAAACGAGATCCAGGAAGCACGTGCCGGGGCGACGGTTTCAACTTCGTGTTGCTGCTGCCTTACATGTTCCTGTGCATCGATCCACAGCTGTTGAATAAATTGCTGGGAAACACCTGACTTGCCGTGTAACAGATCTTCTTCGGTGAATTCCAGCGAAGTCAGTAGCCGCTGTTCAAGGTCAGGAATATGATCTTCGACATAGTGAGCCAGGCGTCGATCATCGGTATGACTTCGACTAAGCACCCACAGCAGGCGCCATAGCAAAGCGGCTATGCCTGCAAAAGAGGCAATGAACAGCAGGGTTGTTGCTGTTTTATCTGTTTGCAACCAGACTGAGAGTGCGCTTACCGCTAATGCCAATGAAGCAACGGCAATTACAAAAAAACTGCCCTGCTTCAGAATAAAGAGAATGCTACGGCGACGGCGAAGGGTTCTTAGGGTGGCTCTTAGACTTTCAAATGTGGGTGAAGACATAGAGGCTCTTGAGTCCGGTCAGTTGGGTGGCTTACTCGTAACTACGAGGACCTGGGCATCTGCTTGGGCAAAGCGGTCGTTAACCTGAAAACGTCTCGAAAATCATCGCGCATTGTCGCGTTTTATTACGTCTCAACTGACCGCCACAGCTGGCAGATTGCTTCCGTTTTACGGGCTTAACTATCCCATTAACCCACCCCGAAAAGCAAGGATTTAAGGGCTCCAGACCGGACAAAAACCCAGCTAAATCAGCTAGTCTGAGTTATGCCCTGATCTGTCAGATTACAGACAGCAGATTGCCCCAATTCAGAGGTATCGAGCAACTGCTGGTGTATCCAGAATTTGTCTTATAGTCAGGGAGAATAACCCATTTCATAAGGTCGGTAGTGTGCGGAATCTTCAGGGAATATGCGTATGTTACCTTCTGTTACAGCGGCAAGTAGTGCGCTCAGTGACCGATGGGAACAAATGTCCTGAATCGTCACACGGGTTGGTCGGGGCAGGATCAGATTTTCCGCCGCTGCCTCATCCAGAGCGGCCTGGGGGGTAATCCAGCGATGATCGAGGATCTCATCGTTATCAACGACAACCGAGACCTCCTCGAATAAGGGACAAACGAAGAACCAGGTGCTGAATCGACGGGGCAATCGCGGTGGCGTCGTCCAATGTGCAGTATGAATCAGCTGCTCTTCCCTTATCTCGATCCCGGCTTCCTCTCGGGTTTCGCGTACAGCAGCTTTTAAGGCTGCCGGATACTCAAGATCACCCTCTGTGTTGTCAAAATCAATCGCATCGATCCTGCCTCCGGGGAATACCCAATGACCACCGTGAAATACCAACCGGGAGTTTCGCCGCAACAACAATATCTCGATCTCAGAGCGTAGTTGCGCTTCGCGCACCAGGACAACGGTGGCAGCGGGAACAGGTTCGATGTTATTCATAATTCAACTCTGGAATAAAAGCCGCAAGCGATGATACCGAATTTTTCGGCAATGATGTGGAATCAAAGGGATCGGAGTCACTGCTGTCTCACTTAAGCAGCTGGCAAATTTACTTCAACACCTGATTCCGCATAGAATCCCCGCAGCATTTTATGAATTGATTACAGAGATCATTAAAGACACATCAAAAGGAAAAGTTATGGCTATTAATTTCGAAGATCGGGTCGCCATTGTAACCGGCGCCGGAGGTGGACTCGGCAGGCAACACGCCCTCGAATTGGGTCGCCGCGGCGCCAAGGTAGTTGTAAATGATCTGGGAGGCGGCGTTGATGGCATTGGCTGTTCAGTCTCGGCCGCCGCCGCCGTGGCACAAGAAATTGTCGATGCCGGTGGTACGGCGATTGCCAACGCCGCTTCAGTAACCGATCTCGAAGCAGTGCAGAATATGGTAGAGGCCACCATGAGCGAATGGGGTCGAATCGATATCCTGGTAAACAATGCCGGTATCCTGCGCGACAAGACATTCGCCAAGCTGGAATTCGAGAACTGGCATGCCGTGCTGGATGTCCACCTGACTGGCAGTCTCAACGCAACGAAATGTGTGTGGCCAATCATGACCGAGCAGAACTATGGGCGCATCGTCATGACCACATCAACCTCGGGACTGTTTGGCAATTTCGGTCAGAGCAACTACGGAGCAGCCAAACTGGGCCTGGTGGGCTTCATGAACACCCTGCGTTTCGAAGGCGCAAAATACAATATATTCACCAACGCAATCGCGCCCATAGCTGCCACGCGAATGACAGTGGATCTTCCCGGATTCGAAGATAGTGCCGAAAAGCTCGCTCCAGAATTGGTGACTCCTGCCGTGGTGTTCCTGTGCAGTGACAAGGCCCCGAACGGCCGCATCATCCAGGCCGCCGGTGGGCGCTATTATTCGGCCGATGTGCGTGAAAACGTCGGGGTCGACCTGGGTCTCGGCGCTTCTGCAGAAGATGTCGCGGAGAACATCGATGCCATCCTGGATATGACAGAGAACCTGGGCATCCTGGAAAGGACCCAGCATCGCTAGACTAGCTGCCCTGCTCCTGGTCTGCGCGAACTCTCTTGACCGATTCGCGTTCACCCAACAGGGTATTCAGTGCCTTTATCGCTGGAATCTCTGCGCGCACATCCCAGTCCCAGGTCTTCTTGCAGACAATCGTCACCGGTGCGAGAGCAAACAGGTAATAGAAATCGGCATAGGTGAGTTCATCACCGGCAATATAGGGATCAAACTTTGCCAGTTTCTGCAGTGCGGTAAAGCCTTTTTCCAATAACGGTTTTACCTGCGCCTTTTCTGCATCGGTCGCTGGTCTGCCGAAGAATACATCGCCGTACAGCCGTCGTCCGGGTAACTCGATGTATAACTCCAGGTAGCGAATCAGTTCCTGTACTTTGGCTTTGGCGAATGGATCGGCAGGATAGAAGGAAGGCCCTTCTCCCAACGCATCCAGGTAGTCAATCATGACACCGGTTTCGGTGAGAAATCCCTGCGCAGTCTCCATTGCAGGCACTTTCCCCATTGGACTCCTGGCGAGATAATCGGCTTCCTGGTTGGGTTTAACCAGAACTTCCTCGAATTCCATGCCCTTTTCCAGCAGGATGGCTTTTACCATGTTGTAGTAGTTACTCAATGGCATGCCGTACAATTTGATACTCATCTGTGTTCCTCGTGTATTGTTATGGCTTGTATTGTTATGGCTTAATTTGCGATGACGAGTAGGGCGCTAAGGTGTTGTGCGCTGAATTGTCCAACGAATTTTTCATAAACTAGGCTTACTAGAACCATGCTGTCGCCGGAGTAAATCTATCACCGCTGCTGGAATATCGATAGGTATTGCTGTGATTTACTCCAATACCTGTCTGGATTTCCCGCAGCTCCATTAGTCAATCACGCCAATACTGAATGATGTCGAAAAAAGTACTGCTACTCTCTGCCTACGATGCCACCAGCCATCGCGCCTGGCGACAACGCCTGGTATCTCTGTTTCCGGAACTGCAATGGGTCGAGCTGGTACTGCCTGGGCGGCATTTCAACTGGCGTATTCGCGGCAACAGTTTGCAATGGGCGATGACCGAGGAGAAAACCCTGACCAGGGATTATGACTTGCTGATCGCCACCTCCATGGTGGACCTGGCAGGATTGCGGGGACTGGTTCCGCCGTTGAGTAAACTCCCCACAGCGGTCTACTTTCATGAGAACCAGTTTGTCTATCCCGCTGGATTGCAGCGAAAAGCGAATATCGAACATCAACTGGTTCCACTTTATTCCGCCTTGTGTGCAGACCGCATCGTATTTAATAGTCAGTTCAACCGACAGAGCTTCCTTGAAGGCGTCAGATCTCTTATTAAAAAGCTGCCTGACAAGCTTCCGAACACCATTATCGACAGGCTGACTGACAGCCAGGTCATTCCTGTGCCGGTAATACTTTCCCCGGATACTCAGTTCGAGGCAGAGAGCACGAGCCCCAACCTGGAGGTGATCTGGAATCATCGCTGGGAATATGACAAGGGCATCGACCTGTTATTAGCGCTGGTCACACAAATACTAGATCAGGCCCTGCCCATCCGCTTGCATATTGCCGGTGAACAATTCCGGCAACAACCCTCGCAATTCCTGGACATCGATCGCATTCTGACCGAGCACGCCAGGGCCGTGTCGATAGCACGTGGAAATTTTGGATTTATTCCAGCCTGGCGCGACTATGTCGCCTTATTGCAGCGCTGCGATGCGGTGTTATCAACAGCCCTGCATGATTTCCAGGGTCTGGCGATACAGGAAGCCGCAGGCGCCGGATGTACTCCCCTGGCACCCGATGACCTGGTCTATCCAGAGTACCTGGACCCTGGCTTCCTCTATAAGCGTCGCGATCAGCACGCCGACACGGCCAGGGAAATCCTCGCCCGCCTGACTGCCTGGCAATACCTCAAGGCAAGCCGTGAGACATTACCAAAAGCATCGCTTGAACAATTCGGTAAGGAGAGTGTCAAGGGTCAGTACCTGGAACTATTCGACAGTTTGTGGAAAGCCGACTAGTTAACCTGCTCAAGCAGAGGGAAGATTATTTCCTGATTGATCTGGATCCGGTTGAAATCCAGCTCTGGATTGTACTGGCGCAACAACCAGACAGGAGTCGAATAGCGATTGCGAGCGATACGCCCGATGTTGTCACCCTGCTTGACCCGGTAGTGCTCAACATCCTGAATCCGGTAGTTGCTGAAGAATTCCCCCTGCAGCGTCGAATGGAATTCGCGGCGCCTCAATTCAAATTCGGCGATATTCACTCGGGAAAAATCCAGCGTCAATCGCTCGCCAATGATGACCGGATCGCGGTAGGCCAGGTTGTTTAAACGGCGAATGTCCCAGGCGAGAACACCCGACCAGTCTGCATAGTGCCCCAGGGTTTCCGATGCCTGGATCTCTATGCTGTTGTTACTGGCCACGGTGTAATCAGACGGGTCTGCCTCCAGCGCCGCGGTGAGCTGCTCATTGCTTTGTGCCACATCCAGAACCGGATCGATAGCAATCGCCTCCTGCTCTTCCAGCGTCACCGGCGTATCCAGCTCCTGGTTATCCGGTAACACAGCCGCCGGCGGTAGTAACGCTTCGTTCAATTCATTCAAAGCCAATTGCACCGGTGCTTCGGCGGCAACCTCAACGGTCGACGGCGTGCTGATTTCAGAGCCAGCGGCAACAAGCTCAGTGCTGGTTTCGGCAGGGACGAGCGGTACTGGCGCCAATTCATTAACCTCATCGGCAAACTCAACCACGGTGGGTGGTGCCGGGATACTGGTGGCATTGATCGCCACGAGTTGTTGGTCGCTTGCTGCGAATCCAGGCAGAATCAGCGACTGACCTGGATAAATGCGATTACGGTCCTGGATGCCGTTGATGCCCAGCAGTGCCTGCTCAGTCACTCCATAGCGGGCCGCAATAAGAGACACGGTGTCGCCACGGCGTACCGTGTATTTACCATCATCGAGTAACGCCTGGCTGGGATTGGCAGCAAGCATCGATACACCGGTGTTATCCTGCGGTAATAACAGGCGTTGTCCAATTTGAATGCGGTTGCTGCTGGCTAACTGGTTAAGAGAGACCAGCCTGGCAACACTGGTGTTGAAACGCCTGGCGATGACTGACAGGCTATCTCCTCGCTCAACCACATAAGCTACATCCGGGGTCTGCACAGCAAACTTAAAATCCGCCGGTACCATGGCGAGAAGATTACCCGGTGCTACCGCCTCCGACCTTACCTTTATTGGAAAGCCTTGCGGAATTCGCTTGTTGCCTTGCCATACCGCCGGTCGCAGGGCAGGATTATCGGCGCGGAGTTGTTCCAGACTGATGCCAACGGAAGCAGCAAATACTTCGGCATCAATAAAGGCGTCGGTTCTCACTTCACGGAAATTGGGCGCTGCGTTAAGACGGATATCGCCGAAATGACGCCGCGCTTCGTTCTCGACCTGGATTACAGCAAGGAATTGTGCGTAGAAGTTACGTGATGCAAATCCAAAGGCTCGACCCCGGTAGTTGCCCACGATTTTTTCAATATCCGTTGTCCCGGTCTGCCGTACCGCACGCGCGATTCCTGCCGCCCCATGGTTATAGGCAGTGAGGGCCAGCGGCCAGGTACCGAGCACGGAATAGTTATATTCCAGCAGGCTCATGGCGGCAGCCGCGGCGATGTAGGGATCCATGCGTTCATCGACGATGTGATCTATGCGCATGAAGCGTTGCCCGGTCGCCCTGGTGAATTGCCACATACCAGCGGCCGAGGCACTCGAGTATGCACCCGGATTGAACGAGGATTCAACGTGGGGAAGCACGCCCAGTTCGATGGGCAGGTTCTTCTCGCGAATTACTTCATTTATATGGCTGCGATAGGCACCCGAGCGTTGCAGCCCAGCGAGAAAGCGATCGGATTGTCCGAGTTGGAAGCGCACATTGGACGCCGCCGTTCGCAGAGTCTGATTGCTGACGTCTGCCGGCCACGAGGCGAGGGTCTCGCGCTGACTGCGCGTGAGATTATCTCGCTTGCCTGTCGCCAGTGCCTGCAGGTCATCGCGAATGCGGTTGCGGGTGCTTTCGAGATCCCGCCGAACGTTGCTGACTCGCGTATAGATTACCGACAGATTAACCGAGTCATGCAGGAAACCATTCTGGGTATCGACTTCGGTATAGACCTTGACCCAGAAATTGATCGCCGGCTCCAGCTCCGCTGGGCGCGGGAACAAGTCTGTGGATTGAGCTATGGCAATAACAGGCGTACACAGAAGGCAACTGAATGCGAGCCGGGTAGCCAGTTCGCACGCTCTGGAAACGAAGTTTTGAACTTGAATTTTTGCCAGAAAAATCAACCCGATCCAGCCTCTTGAATGTCTCTCAAATTTTGACGAGCTAAACCATAGCAATATTGGCCAATATCGCCAAGCGGTAATTAACAGGTCCCGGGGAGTCCCTAAAGACTGTATCGCCGTTCTAGTTTTGAACTTGATTGTCGCGGAATGCGAAATCGTTGCCGAGAATACCGGCATCCAGTCGGGTAAGTCATACTGGACAGGAAACTTTTCAGGGCGAGCCGTCGAGATCGGCACCTTCTTTAATAGGAATCATCAGGTCTTCGCGAGTCACTTTCATATAGATAATAATGTTGGAAGCAATATAGATAGAGGAGTAGGTTCCCACTACCACACCAATTATCAGCGCGATAGCGAAGCCCCGGGTTGCGTCACCACCGATGAACAGGATCGAGAACAGCACCAGCAATGTGGTAAACGAGGTAATCAGGGTTCGACTGAGGGTCTGGTTCAGAGATGTGTTCACAATCTCGATGGGTGAACCCTTGCGCATGCGCCGAAAGTTTTCGCGAATGCGGTCTGATACAACAATGGTATCGTTGAGGGAATAGCCGATGATGGCCAGCATGGCTGCCAGCGTATTGAGGTTAAACTCCATACCAAAGATAGAGAATATCCCCAGCGTGATTATAAGGTCGTGAGCCAGGGCGACAACGGCCCCCACCGAAAACTTGAACTGGAAGCGCACGGCGATGTACACCATGATGATGCCCAGCGCAACCAGCATGCCCAGCCCACCCTGTTCGGCCAGTTCCTCGCCTACCTTGGCACTGACATAGTCTGAGCCTAACAGGCCAATTGTACTGGTAGTGCCCGTGCGCAGCACCGCTGCAATTGTCTCGCCAACCTCCAGCGCCTGCTCGGCCTGATTCTCAAGGGCCACGTCCTCATCCACTGGCAGGATGACACGAATATCCGTGTCGTTACCGAACTGAACTACGACCGCATCTTCATAGCCATTGTCACGCAGAGTCTGATTAACTTCTCTGATTACAACAGATTCCGAATAGCTCAGACGCACCGAAGTACCGCTGGTGAAATCGAGGCCAAATTCGAGGGAGTTAACGGCGAGCGAAATTAGCGACGCAACTACAAGCGCGGCAGATATCATCGCCGACGGCTTGCGCACCCCCATAAAATCGATTTCCTTACCAAGTATCATCTGTTAGTCCGTTGAGGGCTCAAGTTGCTTCCGCGGTCTTAAATAAATTGCCACCACCGATCGATAATTTTTGAACTTTACGGCCACCATAGATCAAGTTGACTATCGCCCGAGTGCCCACGATGGCCGTAAACATTGACGTGATGATACCGATCATCAGGGTTACCGCAAACCCTCTCACTGGACCGGTGCCGATGGTAAACAGCACCACCGCCACCAAAAATGTCGTCAGGTTGGCATCCAGGATAGTCGTGAAGGCGCGATTGTAACCGGCGTCGATCGCCTGCTGCGGTGAGATGCCATTACTGAGCTCCTCTCTTATCCGGGTGAAGATCAACACGTTGGCGTCCACTGCCATGCCTACAGTGAGCACGATACCGACGATACCCGGCAGCGTCAGCGTGGCATTGATGGCTGACATGACAGTAAAAATCAGCAGGATATTCATGATCAGTGCGGCATTGGCGGCGAGCCCGAACACCCGGTAGTAGGCAAACATGAATAGCACGACCAGGGCCGAAGCAATCTGTACTGCCAGTAAACCCTTCTCCAGGTTTTCCTGACCCATGGTGGGGCCGATTACCGATTGCTCCACGATGGTCATGGGCGCAGAAAGCGATCCGGCACGAATTAACAGGGAAATGTCATTCGCTTCACGAGGCGACAAGCCGGTAATCACGAACTGCCTGCCCAGCGCCGTTCTGATGGTAGCGTGGCTGATCAGACGCCTCTCTTCATAGAACTCCGTTTCTTCTACCTCTTCTCCTTCATCATTCAGGCTGAGGTTCACCCGCGACTTGGTCTCGATCAGCAGGATATCCATGGAGCGACCCACATTTTCGCGGGTCACGCGATTAATCTGTGCTCCCCCCTGTGCATCCAGACTTATCTGCACTTGTGGCAGTCCATTCTGATCCAGGTTGGATACGGCATTACTGATCCGGTCACCCTGCAGAATGACATCGTTATCTACATCCACGATAAACGTGCCATCGGGACTCACGTATTCATAGGTTTCATAGGAAGTACTCGGCGCACCGACTTGAGCTTCCAGGTGAAATTCCAGCGTGGCAATTCTCTGCAGAATATTTATTGCCTGTGCGGGATCTTGCACACCCGGCAGTTCTACGACAATGCGATTAGAGCCTTGTTGTTGCACAGTTGGCTCTGCCACACCCAGTTCATCCACTCGATTCATCAGGGTGGTTCGGTTCGCCTGCAGTGTTTCCCGTTGTATTTGCAGCATGATGTCGGGCGTCATGCGCATATCAATAATGAAGACAGCCTCTGCTTCGCGATTCTGAAACTGTAGTTCGGGAAAATTATCCAACAGCTCCGAGCGCGCCTGGGAGCGGTCTTCGGCATTGGCAAAGCGCACTTCAAGATGCGAGTTGCTGATCAGGTTAATGCCGCGAGTGCGGAGACGCTGCTCGCGCAGAATCGAACGTACATTACTCAGGTTGTCTGCCATGCGCCGCTCAACAGCAGCCTCCATATCAACTTCCATAAGGAAATGCACGCCGCCTTGCAGATCCAGCCCGCGACTCATTTTTCCTGCACCGATTGCCTGCATCCAGGCAGGAGTGGTAGGCGCCAGGTTCAGGGCTATGATGTAGTCTCTGGTCAGCGCATCTTCAATCGCCGTCTTCGCTCTAAGCTGGTCTTCGACGGTATTAAATCGATAGAGCAGCCTGGTCTCCGACATCTCCTCGCCAAAAAACTCGACTTGGGCCGCTTCCAGCGCTGTGGTGACCACGGCTTGATCTGACTCATTGATATTAAGGCTTTCGTTGGTAATCTGAATCGCCTCGTCGTCTTCGTACAAATTAGGCAACGAATAGACCAGGCCAGACACGGCAACCAGCAGGATCAGCAGATTTTTCCACAAAGGGTATTTATTCAACATAACTGGGTCCGCGAGGCTTCAGGCCTCCTTCACAATAAAGCACAAGGGGCTGCCTAAATCTGACTGATGGTGCCCTTGGGTAAGGCCGCAGCGACGGAAGATTTCTGCACTTTTAACTCGATGCCTGCGGCAACCTCGATAGCTATGTAGTCATCGTTGACTTTGGTGACTTTGCCAAGCAGGCCACCGGAAGTCATGACTTCATCACCCTTGGTTATGCCGAGAATGAGTTCCTTGTGCTCCTTCGCTCGTTTCGACTGGGGACGCCAGAGAATCAAGTAGAATAAAAAAAACATGCCACCAAATAGAATCAGGTTATAAGTCATCGATGGTGCTGCTCCTGCTCCTGCTTCCTGGGCATAGGCGGTTGGAAATAGAGGGGCTAGTAGGTTCATTACTCTTCTCTCGCTCGTGCTTTACGATCTTCTTGTTACCATCATTGTTGGGATGATCCCGTGTAAATCAAGCCACGCGGCCGTGGCTCGGCTTGTGATCGACTACCTCGAGGTTTGAATATCCCTGAATTGAGTCAGTCTGTATCGGCAGCTACGTCCTCCAGGCCCCGTTGCTCCTGGTGAAACTGGCTGGCGAAGGCGCTCAATCTACCCTGTTCTATAGCCTCACGCAAACCTCTCATAAGCTGCTGGTAGAAGTGCAGATTATGAATCGTATTGAGTTGGGAACCCAGGATCTCCCTGCATTTATCCAGGTGATGCAGATAGGCACGGCTGAAATTCTGACAGGTGTAGCAGCTACAATTGGCATCCAACGGCGCCGTATCCTGCCGATAGCGCGCATTACGCAGGCGCAACAAGCCACTCGCTGTAAACAGGTGCCCATTACGGGCATTGCGGGTCGGCATGACACAGTCAAACATGTCGATGCCCTGCGTTACCGCGTGAACGATATCTTCAGGTGTGCCAACCCCCATCAGGTAGCGCGGTTGGTCCGGCGGCATGGCCGGGGTGATGTGGGCGACAACACCCTGCATCTGCTCTTTCGGCTCCCCCACCGACAAACCTCCGATGGCATAGCCATCGAAGCCGATTGCGCGCAACTCCGCCAGCGACTCATCCCGCAGCTCATTGAACATCGACCCTTGAATTATCCCAAACAGCGCCGAGGCGTGTTCACCATGGGTTTGTTTGCAACGCTGCGCCCAGCGCACCGACAATTGCATGGAATCCCGCGCCTGCTGCTCACTAGCCGGGTATGGCGTACATTCATCAAACACCATGATGATGTCGGCACCCAGCTGCTGTTGAATTTCGATGGCCGATTCCGGGCCGAGGAATATCTCGTCTCCATTCAGTGGTGACCGGAACTTCACCCCCGCTTCCGAGATCTTGCGCATCTGGCCAAGACTGAAAACTTGAAATCCACCAGAATCGGTGAGAATCGGCCTCTTCCAGCCAATAAAATCATGGAGATCGCCGTGCAGGTTGATAGTCTCAGTTCCCGGCCGCAGCATCAGGTGGAAAGTGTTGCCGAGAATAATTTCCGCACCGGTGGCTTCAATCTGTCGCGGGTTTAATCCCTTGACTGTGCCATAGGTCCCGACCGGCATGAATGCCGGAGTAGAGATTGTGCCGCGGGGAAACTGTAGAGTCCCGGTGCGAGCCTGTTCATCGCTGGCATCTACCGTGAAGCGCATATGACAAGTAGAGCAGTTCTCAACCATCGGTTTGTCAGTGCTCTCTGGTCGCATAAAACTGGATATCAGGCCAGCGTTCTTCTATCAGGTTGAGATTGACCCGAGTGGGAGCCAGGTAGGTCAGATGACCGCCCCCGTCTATGGCCAGGTTATCGTGGGCCTTCTTGCGAAACTCTTCCAATTTTGTCCTGTTGTCCGATTCCACCCAACGCGCAGAATACACGGTGACCGGTTCATAGATGCAGTCCACCTTGTACTCATCTTTCAACCGGAACGCGACCACTTCAAACTGCAGAACACCCACTGCTCCCACGATCAGGTCGTTGTTACGCATCGGCATGAATACCTGAGTGGAGCCTTCTTCAGAGAGTTGAGTGAGCCCCTTCTGTAGCTGTTTTACCTTCAGCGGATCCTGCAGGCGAATGCGCTTGAAAAGCTCCGGTGCAAAATGGGGAATACCGCGGAATTTGAGGTCTTCCCCGGAAGAGAAGGTGTCACCAATCTGAATCGTGCCATGGTTGTGAAGCCCGATGATATCGCCGGATACCGCTTTCTCCGCCTGCGCCCGGTCACCTGCGAGAAACGTCACCGCATCGGCCACCTTGACGTCCTTGCCAATTCGACAATGCCGCATCTTCATGCCTTTGTGGTACTCGCCAGAACAGAGTCGCATGAAGGCAATACGATCCCGATGATTGGGATCCATATTTGCCTGGATCTTGAACACGAAACCACTGAAGTCTTTACTATAAGCATCTACCGTTCGTGTATCGGTTTCACGGTCCTTCGGTGGCGGCGCCCACTCCACAAAATCATCCAGCATTTCACGAACACTGAAATTTCCAAGTGCAGTGCCAAAGTACACAGGAGTCAGTTGACCCTTTAAGTAAGCTTCCCGGTCAAACTTGTGACTCGCGCCCAATACCAGTTCAATCTCGTCTTTAAAATCTTCATGATAACTCCCCAGCAATTTCCGCGCGTCGTCAGATTCTAATCCCTGGATCTGCACGTCTTGTGGAATCTGGTGACCCTGCCCCTGTTGGTAAACGTGAATCCTGTCAGTGTAAAAGTTATAGACTCCTTTGAACTCTTTTCCCATGCCCAGCGGCCAGTTAATTGGTGCGCATTGAATCTTCAATATATGTTCAATTTCATCGAGTAGTTCGATAGGGTTCTGGATGTCACGATCGAGCTTGTTGACGAAGGTAAAGATCGGCGTATCCCGCAAGCGGCAAACTTCCATTAGCTTGATGGTGCGCTCCTCCACTCCCTTGGCTCCATCGACTAGCATTAAGGCGGAATCGACCGCGGTGAGTACTCTGTAGGTATCCTCTGAAAAATCTTCGTGCCCGGGAGTGTCCAGTAAATTGACAACCCGGTCCTTGTAAGGGAACTGCATCACCGAAGAAGTTACCGAAATACCGCGTTGCTGTTCCATCGTCATCCAGTCAGAAGTCGCATGACGGTCTGACTTTTTGCCCTTGACTGTGCCCGCTATCTGGATCAGGTTTCCGAACAGCAGCAGTTTCTCGGTGATGGTGGTCTTACCGGCGTCAGGGTGCGAAATAATCGCCAACACACGGCGCTTGGCAATATCCTTCTGGAGGGAATCCGTCATCAAAATCCAGGCTTGGTTACGAAAAGGGCGCGATTATACCAGCTATATGATCGGTCGCAGCCGCTGCCAGACCAAATAACTGCGTTAAAAAGTTGCTCAGCGAGGAATTTCCTGCAGGGCGCAGTCCTGTGGTGCGGGGCGTTGGCAGACAGGCAGCACATTGTGTCTCACCTTTGGCAAATGGCTGACATGCAATACAATGGCCGCCAAGATTAGGAGACCGAGATGGATTTTACGCTATCTGAAGAACAACAAGCGTTACAGGCATCTGTCAGGCAATTTGCTCAGAAGGAGTTGCCAGGGATTGCAAAAGAGATTGAAGAAAAGGATGAGCCCCCCAGCATCGCGCTGAGAAAACGCTTCGCCGAACTGGGTTATCTTGGCGTCAATCTCCCTGAAGAGTTTGGTGGCGGCGGCTTATCCCACCTGGATGCTGTACTGGTACTTGAAGAGATTGCGAAAATTTCCATCGCCGTCGCCTTCCCCGTATTTGAATCCTGCTTCGGTCCCTGCCTGGCCATCGCCCATTTTGGCAACGACAGCATGAAGCAGCAAATCCTGCCAAGAGTATGTTCAGGCGACATCGTCGTCGCCGTTTCCATGTCTGAACCCAACGCCGGATCGGCGTTAACAGACCTGACGACTCGCGCGCAGCTTACCGACGGTCAAGTCACTGTAAATGGAACCAAGCGCTGGTGCTCCGGTGCCGGACACGCCGAGGCCTTCATTGTTTACTGCCGCCTGTCCGATGCGCCCGGCGCGAAAGGTATCGGTGCCGTACTGGTGCCCAAAGGCAGCGATGGCTTCAGCGTTGGCAAACGGGACCATCATATGGGGTTTCGTGGTGTCTATAGCGCCGACATGTATTTCGACAACGTCACACTACCAGAAGAAAATATCCTGGTTGCCGCTGGCGGTTTCGGAAAACTCATGGATGCCTTTGACCTGGAACGCTGCGGTAATACCACCATGTCACTGGCGGTTGCGCAATCGGCGTTCGATTTCGTGTTGAATTACGTTCAGGAACGGCAGCAATTTGGTAAACCCCTGGTGGATTTCCAGGCAGTGCAGATCCAGATTGCCGAGATGAAGATGAAACTCGAGGCGGCCCGTCTGCTGCTCTATCGGGCAGTAGTTAACGCTGAGAAAGGCCTGCCTTCGATTGCAGAGAGTTCAGTCGCCAAATGTTTTGCCAATGAAACGGCGCGTGAGGTAGCTGGCAAGGCCATGCAACTGATGGGAGGTTATGGCTATTCAAAGGAATTCCCGCTGGAACAGAAACTACGTGATGCCTGGGGCTGGGGAATTGCAGGTGGCGCAATCGACATACAGAAGATCAATATTAGTGCAGCCCTGGTGGGTCGACGATTCAATCAGCGAGCGAGTTAACGATGGGCAATAACGTCGACAACATGGAACCGATGCGATTTCTGGTCAATGCAGTAGAATCTGGCAATCGCGTAAAGGGCCTTCTGGTCAGTGGTGAACTGAAGAAGGATGAGAGCGTCGCAATCGCCCCATCCGGCCAGCAGACTTCGATATTAGTCATCGAACAGGAAGGTCAAATTTGTCAGTCGGTTACCGCCGCAACCAACCTCACGCTGGACCTTACCTACTCTGTGACGACAATACCAGGAGACATCATTGTTCCCGCTGACTTACGCCCTGAATATTCTGATCAGTTTGAAGCGAAGATCTACTGGCATAGTGATCAGGAGTTGTTGCCAGGCAGGACTTACACGCTCTCAGCCGTCGGTGGCAGCAGCGAGGCAACCATCAGCAAACTCAAGTATCAAATCGACGCAAAGACCAATCAGCAGATAGCCGCTAATACACTGAGTGCCGACCAATGTGGAGTGGGCAATATCGCCCTGACCCGGGCGATTGTCTTCGACTCGTTCTCGGTCTGCGGTGCTACCGGTCATTTTGATTTACAGGACAAGGTGACCGGGAAACTGGTTGCCGAAGGAGAAATCCGCCATGGACTGCGCCGGGCCAGCAATGTGCACTGGCAGGCATTGGATGTCGACAAGCAGAGCCGTGCCAGCATCAAGCAGCAAACCCCCAGGATCATCTGGTTGACTGGCCTGTCAGGTGCGGGCAAATCCACCATTGCAAACCTGCTGGAGAAGAAGCTCATCGCCAAAGCCAGGCATTCCTATCTGCTGGATGGTGACAATGTCCGCCACGGATTGAACAAGGATCTTGGCTTTACGGATGCAGACCGGGTAGAAAATATTCGGCGTGTTGCTGAAACTGCCAAACTGATGCTTGATGCTGGACTGATCGTGATCACCAGTTTTATCTCACCCTTCCGAGCAGAACGCGACATGGCGCGCAGCATGTTTGGCCAAGATGAATTCATCGAGGTCTTTGTCGATACCAGCCTGGAAGTTTGTGAACAGCGCGATCCGAAGGGGCTCTATAGGAAGGCGCGTGATGGCCAGATAAAGAATTTTACCGGCCTGGACAGTCCCTATGAGCCACCACAAGCCCCGGAACTGACCCTGGATACTGTTCAGTTCACCGTGGAACAGGCAGCTGACGTGATAATCGAGTTTGTAGAGAATCTGCCCGCTTAGCGCTTCAGTGCAGAACCGCACTGGAAGGTTTCGCTTTACTCTCGGCAAATTCCGGATGCAGCACATCGAGACGCTTCACCAGTAATAAATCGTGGCGACACAGGCGATCATATTCATCGATAGACCGTACATCGATGTCATCCAGCAGCACACAAACCACGTCATCATCTTCTATATCGACAACAACGCAGGGTTTGAATCCGTTGATGGTATTCAATGAGGCGAATGAACCTATTTCGAAATTATGCACCGGGTAGTTGCCATCCATTTGCTTTAGCAATCCGTAAGAGGTGAACGCTACGCCGAATCCGGCGGCGGCTACGACGTGGATAATATCGATAATGTCCGGGTCAGTTAAATCCACGCGCACGGTATCCGACACCCGCTGGTTATTCTTCATCTGTTTCTGGTTTACAAGACGCAGAAACAGGCTGATGTCTTCCTGGTTCCACTCCAGGATCTCTTCTTTTTCCGAACGGGAACTGTCAGAGGAAAGACTCAACACACTGGTTTCAATAGTGAGGTCTTTGATCTCTGTCTCAGGGGGACAAGGTACTACCATGGAGACCGAACAGTAGCCTTCGCTGCTCTCTGCGCTCAGCCGCCATAAGAAAGGAATTTCGCCGCTTAGCTCAATCATCTGATACTGCTATAACAGAACTGTGCGCACAAACATACCATATTACGGTCTGTGGCAGAATTAATTCCTCGATTGACGGGGGTAACCAACTTCTGTCTTGAACTCTATTACTTAGCGCTGCTTGTTAAAAACTGGAATCAGCACTTTTCACTAAGCTATTGAGCTTGCAGGATATTCGATAATTTCCTTAGCGGGAATTTTTTGTCCACAGATTTTGTGGATAACTCAGTGCATAATTCCTGGCACACACCCCCGAGCCTCGAAAATCTCTACCAGCGACTTAACTTGGTCAAATTTTAAGCAAACGATAAAGCTTTTATTTATCAAATAGTTAGGAGTTTTTGAAGGGTCGAACAAAAATAAAACCTGCTGTTTTTAAGGCTTTCATGAAGGCCTGGTCATTTTTGTGCATAAAAACTCGAGTAAAACGTGTTTTTCGGTTTACACCATTCCATTATCCGCTGTTTTTATTGAAGTTTTTCAAACTATAATACCGTTCGTTCATAAAGCACGAAGTACCGCCCCATCCCTATCTGGTCATGACTACTCGCCGCTTACCTTTGATACCGGGTCTTGTGACCCTGCTAGTGCTAGTAATAGCTGTGCTGGTGTGGGGAATTTATCGCAAAGCGCGGATGGATGAAGACAGCCTGCAAATCGCTGTCAGCACCACCGAGGAAGTCTTCAGTACAGTCTCCGGGCAGCGCCTGGCGCAACTGGCTCACCCCACCTTGCTCGAGCAGCGTCCGGCGGATTCGCTGAATGCCTATGTGGTATCGATACCGAGAATTATGGGGACGCTGGATGCGATCCAGTCCATCAGCGGTGCTACCGATGTCTCGTTATTCCCGTTCAGTCTCAGACCACCGCGGGCTAACTATGCAATTGAACTGATCTTCAACGGCAATCCGGCTACCGCAATAATGGCAATGATCTATGCGGAAGAGGGTTGGCAGTTTACGGCTTTTCGTGTCGATGCAGAGATGCTCTTCAACTGAGAGAAGCAAATTACCCTGCTATTTCGCGATCAGCTGGTAAACAGAAGGAACCAGGATGATGGCGCAGATCAGGGCAAGCAATACGTCTCGATCCACTCCGTAACTTGACAAGGTTGCATCCGGTAAATTGAACACAATTACTCCAGTGAGTACCAGCGTAATCACCAGCAAATTTTTCCGCAGCAAGATTGCCGCGATCACAAATGCCGCCGAAAAAGTAACGACATAGTTATCTTCCATACCAAAGCGAGAGAGGGTTTCATTCGCGATAGTAATACCCAGTGTGATGAAAATCACCGCACCGTATACCAGGGGTTTTATGATTTGATTGTCTCGTAACATAGCCACTCCTTAAATGATTCACGCTATACCAATAAACGCGGTAACTAAGGATTTGTTGACCAGAAGTGTGAACGAAGCGTATGCACGATGGAAATGCAAATGTCGGGATTGGGAACCCGGTCATTAGGAAAGTGTCGACCAGCAGACAGTTTATTTTGCGAACCCACTAAACGGTTGGGAAAAGAATAACCAGGACTGAGGCAATCCCACGCGAATAGAGGGTCAATTTATTATTCGGCGACGACTCGCAGTAATTGTATATAGTCGCTAAATCCATGGAAAATCTTGTAGATGCCGTCTTGCTTCATCGTACGCATGCCGTCGGCCAGCGCCTGCGCCCGAATGGTGTCCAGGTCTGCCTTTTTGTAAATCATGCTCTGTAATTCATGGGTACCCCGTAGCAACTCGTGAATACCTGTTCGACCCTTATAGCCAGTATCACCACAGTCGTCGCATCCGGTCGGCCCCATTATTTCATGCTTGCTGAGATCGAGATCTTTGAAGTCTTCATCGAACTGATCCCGCCCATAGGCCCCGATAAGATGATCAAGATCTTTCTGCTCCGGCTTGTAAGGTGCCTTACATTTTGGACACAGGGTTCGCATCAGCCGTTGCGCCAACACCCCAAGAAGTGCATCGGAGAAGTTTACAGGGTCCAGTCCCAGGTCAAGCAGACGAGTAATAGTCTCTGGCGCCGAGTTTGTGTGTAATGTAGAAAGCACCAGGTGTCCCGTTAAGGAGGCTTCCACACCGATGCTGGCCGTTTCATGGTCACGCATCTCACCGATCAGGATGACATCGGGGTCAGCACGAAGAAAGGCGCGCATTGCTGTGGCAAAGGTAAAATCGATCTTTGGAATCATCTGCACTTGTTGCAGACCAGGTTGAGTAATCTCTACCGGGTCTTCGGCCGTCCAGATCTTTCGTTCCGGTTTATTAATATGTCCCAGCACGGCATGCAGGGTTGTCGTCTTACCAGAACCGGTTGGTCCAACCACCAGAAACAACCCATGCGGATGCGCTGACATCTCTATAACCCTTTCCATGTTATAGGGTGTCAAATTCAGCTTGTCCAGCGGCATGGCGCTGCCGGCGGCAAGAATACGCAGTACCGCACTCTCACCCTGCACCGTCGGTACTGTGGCAACACGAAGTTCCAGTTTTTTATTGCGTACCTTGAGCTTACATTTACCATCCTGGGGCAGTCGCCGCTCTGCGATATTTAACCGGGAAATGACCTTGATGCGAGCAATCAGGGCAGCACAGTGCTCCTTGGGTATCTTGAGCAATTCCCGGCAGACACCGTCAACCCGGATGCGCACGCCGCCCGGCGCATTGTCTTTGCCTGGCTCGATATGAATATCCGAAGCGCCCAGACGGTCTGATTCGGTGATGATGCGATTTACCAGCTGGATAATTACGGAGGTTTCGGCAAGGCTTTCGTCTTCATCGTCATCATCGCCCGATTCAATCTCAATCCCGTGGTCACCATCCATTCCAGAGAAGATGTCTTCGAAGCCTTCTTCGTAGTCTTCACCCCCACTACCACGCAGAAACTGAATAATATGTTCGGGTATTCCGACCCGGAACACGTAGTTTCGCGCATTGACTACACCCTGAATTTCCATGATGCGCTGATAATCCGACGGATCATCGATAAGTATTACCGCTTCGTCCTTATCACCGGCTACCGGTAGCCACAAGTTACTGCGTAAATAGCTGATGCCGATGTTTTCCAGCAGGTCGGTGGGTAATTCATGGTCAGAGCTGTACTTCATGTAAGGCACCCGGTAGTAATACTCCAGTGACTTACCAATCATGTCCGCCTCAATTTTGAAATCTTCCATCAGTGTGCGGGTAACGGACCCTCCGTAGAGAGCAGTCTTGTTCTGCAGGTCTTCCAGTTCGGCGGCGGAAATCTTGCCTTTCTGCACCAGGTAGTCAAATGGTCCTTGGGTACTCTGCAGTGAAGACCTGAATTGCTTGGCCAGCATCTGGCAGACCATCATGGCGTGTTTCAGATCGGTCTTGCTGAAATCCCGGTCGCCCTCGAAATTTATCAGCTGCATGACGCCGAGCAGAATCTCGTCTTTGATTGGTACCACTATCTGGGACTTAACCTTCCAACCTCTGGCTTCACTAAAGCTGCTGTCGAACTGCAGGCGCGGATGGATATCCACCAGTTCGTCACTGTCCATGACATTCTTGATAACGAGCGCCCGTTGACTGAGAGCGACATAACCGGCCAGGGAAGTGGTGCTGAACGGAACCCGGATTTCAAGTGACTCGTCATTTTCCGGGTCACCCCCACGGATGCTGGAAAGAATCTCCCTACCATTGTCGACAGACTGGTAGATCGTAAATAACCGGACCCCGAGCAGGTCCAGCAGATCCTTCTCGACCTCCTTCATTGCCGTCTTCAGCTTCTTGCTGTATTTCAGGCGCTGGTAGATTTTTGAAAGCTGGGTGACGAATTCATCCTGTTGCTTAACAGGTGCTTCATCGACTGCCTCAATGACTACATCATCTGTGGTTGCTGTCTCTGCCATAAGAAATAAATACTGCCGGTTTTCCGTAAATTTGCCGATTAACTCCTGCAGAGAGTGTCGAACCTGTCCTGCTCTGCACGAAACACCTGAACCCCTTGTGTTTTGTGGCCTCTGCCAGGGTTATCGGCCTCTATGGTAATCTTTTCTGATAAGTTGTGGAACAAATCAAAATGCCAGCAATTTCAAGCAGATTCAACCGGTATTTGTGGATTCTGGCGGTAACGCTCGCGTTTACCCCGGGAGCTTACGGTCAACTTCCGGTACTCTCCCAGGCAGACAAGGAGTGGCTGGGAGAGCGAATCTTTCAGAATGAATGTGCAGGGCGATTCGAATGCCTTACCAGCTGGAATGAAGGAGAAGATTTTCCTTCACTGGGTATAGGCCATTTTATCTGGTACCAGGCGGGTCAGATTGAACCCTTCGAAGAGACGTTTCCAGAGTTGCTGGAGTTTTACCGGCAACGCCGCCAGGCATTACCAGCATGGCTAAGCGACTCCAGTACAGTGGCATCACCGTGGCGATCTCGTGATGAGTTTTACCTGCAGATTGACAGTCCGCCAATGCAGGAGCTACGCGGATTTCTCGCGGCCAGCAAAGCCGTGCAAGTGGAGTATATCTCCGAGCGCCTGCATCGATCGGTGAGTGGCATAACCGGGCAATTTACCGAGGCCGCTCAGCCCAAAGTAGCGGACCAGCTCTACCAGATTGCCAATTCCGCTCCTCCACTGGGTCTTTATGCGCTGATTGATTACATTCATTTTAAAGGCACCGGGTTGAGCACAAGCGAACGGTATCAGAACCAGGGCTGGGGTTTATTACAGGTGATGGAGCAACTGCAAAATTCGCATGCAACGCTGGAAAATTTTGTGCAGGCCGCCGAATTGGTCCTGGAGCGGCGCGTCGCGAATGCTCCGTCGGGGCGTAACGAACAGCGTTGGCTGGCTGGTTGGAAGAATCGTCTGCGGACCTATTTACCCGGCGCGTAACTGCGGTGACCGGCAGCGTTGTCAGCTTGCCGGCCCAGACAGAACTCTATACTCTTCGCCTTCTTGAATTATTAGTCAGAACAGCACCTATGAGTTTCGAACGCCCCAACGTTGAGAAAATGCGCGGCTACACACCCGGCGAACAGAGGGAAGGCAATGATGTCATTAAACTCAATACCAACGAGAATCCTTACCCGGCCAGCCCGGCCGTAGCCGAGGCGCTGCGCGCGCTTGCAGTTGAGAATCTCAGGCATTATCCACCACCGCTGGCCGATGCTTTTCGTGAGGCTGCTGCCAGTCTCAACAAGGTAACGCCGCAAAACATCATTCCCACCAATGGTGGTGATGAACTACTCAGGCTGGTGATAACAACTTTTGTGGATGTCAACGAGAGCATCCTGATTACCAAACCCTCCTATTCCCTCTATCCAGTATTGGCCTCAGTGCAGGGTTGCCGCCTCGTTGAGATTCCATTGCAGGATGATTGGACCATGCCAGCAGATTTTATCGCATCAGTCGCTAACAGTGGCGCCAAGCTGTGCATCCTGGTAAATCCTCATGCTCCCACAGGTACCCTGCTCAGCGACGAGTACCTGACTGAACTGGCAGAAAACTTTCCCGGTATTCTGGTCATCGACGAGGCCTATGTGGATTTTGTTGATCCAGACTTTGGCTATGATGCCGTCTCTCTAATCGACTCTTTCGACAACGTGTTGATTCTGCGTTCGCTATCCAAGGGTTATTCCTTAGCCGGAATGCGATTCGGCTATGGCATTGGTGCTGAACCCCTGCTCCACCCGATGCTCTATAAAACCAGAGACAGCTATAACACCGACACCGTCTCGCAAAGACTTGCTACTGCTGCGCTTGAGTCCATCGATTATGCCGAGGAAATCTGGGCCAAGATTCGTGCATCGCGAAGCTCCCTGACCGCAGCCCTCAATGGCCTGGGACTCAATACCACAGCCAGTCAGACGAATTTTGTACTCAGCCAGATTCCCCAGTCCATTGGTGCTCGAGATCTCTACCAGGCACTGAAGGATCGCAACATCCTGGTGCGCTATTTCGATGAGGAAAGACTGCGTGACAAGTTACGTATTTCAATCGGCAAAGAATCCGAGCATGCTGCCCTGCTAGAGGCGATTCGGGATATCATCAATGCCTGAACCGGGTTCTTGCAACTGCTGCTGTGAAAGTTTGTTGAACCAGGTGATCGGTTAACATAATAATTAACGCGACATCCCTGGCGCTAGCAACGCGCTTTCAAATTCACCGTGGGGTAAACCCATGAATTCTTCGGAACAATCACCGCACGCGGAAAAGATTTACTACTGCTCCAGCTGCAGAAAACCACTCAGGCGCATCGAGGGTAAGATGGGTCCGTTCTGGGGCTGCACTGGATACCCGCAATGCACAACCACGCTGAATGACCTGCACGGTGCACCGTCAACTGATATCGATGAACACTATCGTTGCCCGATCTGCACGCGGCGCCTGGTCAGGGCAGACAAGGGCAAAGGCAACTACTGGTTTTGCAGTGGCTACTCGAAAGGTTGTAAAGTAAGGCTGGCTGACAAGGCTGGCAAGCCGGAGTCAGCTTACCGCTGTCCAGGTTGCGGAAACCTGTTGGTTCGACGTGAAGGCAAGAATGGACCATTCTGGGGATGTAGCGACTACCCGAATTGTAAAACCAGTCTGAAAGATACTGCTAAAGGTCCTGACTTTGATCTTTTCACTGCTTAACGTTCGTAAGAAAACAGCTGCCGCCCTGGCGGGTATTGCTATAGCTGCCCTGAGCCTCTGGGGAGTGGCCATGTGGCAGAACGTTTCCCTGGCTGAACTGTTCACGATACTGTTGGCGACAGTAGTCATGCTGGGAACGATTATCGTTCTGGCGCTATTAATAATCGCCGTCTTTAAATTACTCAGCGCTGCACTGAAGAAACTGACCGGCTCGAAAAAAGCAGAAGACTAACTAAGGCAGCGGCAAGCTGCTCGACATGATAATGGCGTCTTCTCTTCCCTGCGTGCCCGGATAATAGTTTTTACGATCTCCAATCTGTACAAATCCCATCGAGCGATAGAGCTCTATCGCACCGAAGTTGGTAGACCTTACTTCCAGGAAACATTCCATTGCTTCCAATTTATAAGCTCGATCCAGTAATAACTTGAACAGCTTGCGGCCGTAACCCCTGCGTTGAAAATCAGGATGTACACACAGCGTGAGAAGATGACATTCGCCGATCGCCACCGACAAGACAGCATGGGCAACAATTCGCTGCTTGTTTGCCAACACCCAGCACTGGTAGCCCGCGCGCAGGCAGTCGATAAAAATCCGCTTGGACCAGGAATGGTTGTAGGCAGTCGCCTCATTCTGAACCACCAGATCCAGATCACTGTTGCGCATTCTTCTCGCGAAAAATTGAGAGGCTGGTAACTGACTGGCAATTGATGTCGACGGTTGGGTCATAAATACAAATCTGGAACAATGTTTATCTTAAGCGCCTGCCTGGACAGCCACATTCTTGAGTCGTTCTCTCAATGCTTGCAATTGCTGCCACACCTCTTTCTTAAGCAGGGGATATGAGAGCATCGCCTGTAGGCTGCTGGTGACAGTGAGATGATACGCTGCATCACGTACCAGATAATCACGCTCCTCGCCTTTTTGCGAATCACGCACCAGCAATTCGTCGATTTTCCCGGCGAACACCAACAGGTTCTGGAAGCCATCCTGCTTCTTGCGCATTGCCAGGTATCCACCCAGGGCCTGATGGGCCGCTCGAGTAGGTTCGGTGTCCATGGGCAATCCTGCCACCAGCGGCCAGTCAAACGATTCACTGGAAAAATTACAGGCACTGCAATCGGTATTCAGCGCCTGCAGGATATTGCGCAGCAAGCTGATGGCTGCATCACTATCAGTTGCAGATTGCAGATGCGGTAGCTCATTAACTATCGAGAGCTGCTCATTGATTCGGTAATACCGCAAACTGAATCTGAGGTCGTGGCTGTGTGCGTCTTCTGGATTCGACAGGATTGTCGCTTGTGCTTGTCTATCTGTCCTGGCTTCGCTTGCAGGAGAATCATTCGGCGTTGCCATGGTGACCGCCGGAATCTGGACAGGTGCTGCCGCTGATTGCTTGATAACCGGAACATCTGGCACGGATCGTATTGAATCCGGCTGCACCTCGGTGGTCAGATCATACTGAGGAGAGAGCCTGGCTCCCGGCAGGGCGACCCGCGGGTACACCACCTGGATTCCCATCGCCCTGAGGTAGGCTTGTCTGCGAAGTTCAGTCACGGAGTATTCTGGCTAGTTGTGGCAAAGGTAATGCAGACTGTAAATATACTGCTTTGCACCTGTCACAACAAGGCGCGCATTCCCTGTGATTCGGCCGAGATTTGAAGTCGATCTGTATTCATGGTTGAATCCGCCTTCGTTGAATTTCAAGAATAATAGTTGAAAAAAATGAGAGCAATTCTCTGTAAATCCCACGGGCCACCGGAAAACCTGGTTCTGGAAGAAATCCCGGCACCGATTGCGGCAGACAACGAAGCCGTCGTCGAAGTCTATGCCGCCTCCCTGAATTTTCCTGATGGACTACAGATTCAAGGCAAGTACCAGTTTCAGCCTCCCATGCCCTTTACGCCAGGATCAGAAGTCGGCGGCGTTATCAAATCTGTGGGTGCTGGCCTGACTGGATTTGCTGAAGGCGACCGGGTGATGGCCACACCGGGAATCGGCGGGCTGGCCGAGAAGGTAGTAGTGAAGGCAGACGGCCTGCGCAAGATACCTGACCGCATGGATTTCAGAACCGCCGCCGGTTTTGCCATGATCTATACTACTTCCTACTACGCACTGAAACAGCGGGCAAACCTGCAACCAGGCGAAACCCTGTTGGTGCTTGGTGCCAGCGGTGGAGTCGGACTGGCTGCCGTGGAGCTCGGCAAGCTCATGGGAGCCAGGGTCATAGCAGCCGCCAGTTCCGATGAGAAGCTCAAATTCGTCAATCGACTGCAGCCCGATGCGCTAATTAATTACGGAGACGGTGAACTCAAGGAAAAGGTCAAGGCGCTAACCAACGATCGCGGGGCCGATGTCATTTACGATCCTGTCGGTGGTGATTTGTTTGATCAATGCTGTCGCTGCATTAACTGGAATGGTCGCTTGTTGGTAATTGGTTTCACCAGCGGCAGAATTCCCGAATACAAAGCCAATCTCGCCCTGTTAAAGGGATCATCGATGGTCGGCGTATTTCTTGGCAGGTTTCGCAAAGAAGAACCCCAGCAGTATGAGAAAAACTTTCAGGAACTGCTCAGCATGTACGAACAGGGCAAACTTCGTCCCATCGTCACCGAGTCCTTCCCGATGGAGGATTTCGTGGCAGCGTTTAATGTCTTTACCGAACGCAGAGTGATGGGCAAGGTGACGCTGGAGATCAAGGCAGAGTAACGGCGCTTTATGTTAACGGATGATGAAATTCGCCAGGACCTGGACGATCTCCGGGACATAGTCGCTGCCCACAAGGCGCCAGGCACGCCCCTCGCTACCCATACCCAGATCATCAATGGTCAACAATACGATGTGTTCAGCAGCATTCCACGAAACCTGGGGGAACTCTACGACCTCGCCCTTGAACAAGCGAATGAGACCTTTCTCGTCTACCAGCACGAGCGCTACAGCTTCAAAGAAACTCTCAATATGGCGCGACGCCTGGCTCGGGTGATTTGCGATGACTATGGCATTACCAGGGGAGACCGGGTGGCAGTGTGCGCACGCAATTCTCCGGAATGGTGCCTGGCCTATATGGCAACCACGCTCCTGGGCGCTGTCATCGTGCCCATGAATTCCTGGTGGCAAGGCGCAGAACTGGAATATGGCCTAAAAGACAGTGGTTGCAGGCTGGCATTTGTCGATGAAGCGCGCCGGCAACAGATTGCTCGGTTCGCCGAGGCCCATCAAATCAACATCGTGGTAATCAAGCCAGAAACAGATACCAGATACCCCGAATTCTATGACTTGCTGAATGGAATTGAGCCTTTGACTAATGCTGAAGTAGCAGCACTGGAAGTCTCACCCGAGGACAATGCGTCGATTATGTATACCTCCGGCTCCACTGGCATGCCCAAAGGTGTGCTCTCTACCCATCGCAACATTACCAACGCGCTCTATACTTGGAAATTCGTTAAGGAGATTACCGAGATTCTGCGTCCGGAACTGGTCGAGGAGAACCCGGAATTCCAGCCAGCCATTCTCGCTAACGTACCGCTGTTTCATGTAACAGGCAGTCACGCACAATTTCTGGCCAGTTTCGTGTATCCGAGAAAGTTCGTGATGATGTACAAATGGGATCCGGAACAGGCCCTGCAACTCATCGAAGCAGAGCGCATCTCGGTGTTTCACGGCGTCCCTACCATGACCTGGGAGATCATGAAGTCTCCACGATTCGACTCCACCGATTTGCGGAGCCTGCGCGGCGTGCAGAGCGGTGGCGCACCCCGACCTCCGGAACATCTGGGTATGATGCTCGAGAAATTTCCCGCCGCTGCAATCCCCGGGCTTGGCTATGGACTCACCGAAACCAATGCCATCGGCGCGATAATTTCCGGCCAGTTTTATGCAGCGAAGCCCCATAGCACGGGTCGCCCTACCCCTCCCGTGACCAGCGTAATGATAGTCAATGATGCAGGACAGGATCTCGACCAGGGTGAAGTGGGGGAAATCTGCATTAAAGGGCCTACCGTGATGCAGGGCTACTGGAATCAACCAGAAGCTACCGCCGCCGTCATAAAAAATGGTTGGTTTCATACCGGGGACATCGGCAAGCTCGATGATCTCGGGTTCCTTATTATCCTCGACCGGGCCAAGGACATCGTCATTCGAGGCGGGGAAAACATCGGCTGCGCCGAAGTGGAATATGCTATCAGTGAACACCCCGCAGTCAGTGAAGTGTCAGTCTATGGGATTCCCGATGACCGCCTCGGCGAGGTTCCAGTGGCCTCGGTGATGCTGCTGGAAAATCAAGCATTGAGCGAAGAGCAACTTAAGGAATTCCTGAAGTCCCGCATCGCCGCTTTCAAGGTTCCTGAACGTGTCTATTTTCAGTATGAACAGCTCCCCAGGATTGCCTCCGGCAAGATTGCGAAGAAGGAATTACGCCGTCAAATAATTGCCAAAATTCACTAGGGAGCCACTGATCACATAGGGTCACTCTGCGGGAGTCTGGCGCGTTCAGCAGCTAGGCGTCGTGCGCAGTGAATGGCATCGTCCTTGGCAAGCACGACAACGACGCGGC
>JAQBSZ010000070.1 GCA_027623555.1 Pseudomonadota bacterium
CTGCTCTGGCGCACCAGCGTCGGCTACCGCATTCGCGCGGTCGGGCTGAACGCAAACGCGTCACGCTACGCCGGCATCCCGTAACCCCCACACAACCAGTGTCTTGGAGTCAGAGACTATGTTTATTCAATTTTTGACAGGATTGACCGGCCTCACGAGCAGAGATAGATATCCTGATTAATTGTCTGGCAAATCAGTTGTACACGGAAAAATATTTGCGTCAAGAATCCAATCTTCTAAAATCGACAAAACTTGATTTCACTGGAAAGCATCTCGAAGCCAGAGGTGTATTTCGCCTCTAAACGCTAAAATGTCAGGCGGCGGAAGGCCCTTTGACCATGTCCGGGCTTACCCACAAGTCTGCCATCCCGAATCACATAAGCGCCCCGGCACAGTACAGATTCCACATGACCTTGAATTGTCCAGCCTTCAAATGGGCAAAAGTCGGTATTCATATGTAAGGATTTGGAAGTCATCGCCCAGCTGCCACTGGGATCATAGATTACCACATCTGCATCTGCACCGGGACCAAGATGACCCTTCTCAGGATACAGGCCAAACAGACGAGCGATATTAGTTGAAGATACTTCTACCAAACGAGGCAGACTAATGCGGCCTTTGTGCACGCCTTCTGTATAAAGGATGGAAAGGCGTGCCTCAATACCTGACATTCCGCTTGGTACTTTGTCAAATCGACCTTGACCCAACCTGAGGTTGTCTTTAGTCGGCACACCAGCATCATCCGAAGAAACCACCTCGAGGCAGCCAGTCGCCAGACCTTGCCAGAGAGCATCCACATCTCGTTGGGTGCGCAGAGGTGGGCTGCAAATATAAAACTGGGAATTTGGGCCTTCCAGTTTTTCTTCGGTCAAAGCCAGGTAATGCGTACAAGTCTCACTGTGGATCGGCAATCCCTGTGCTCGCGCCATCTGGATAATTTCAACGCTCTCGGCAGTGGATGTGTGAACAACATACGATGGAGCAGGTTCTTGTTTCAGCATTTCAACAAGTCGCTGGATAGCCATATTTTCTGCGGCAGCCGGGCGGCTGCGGGCGTGATAAATCGAGGCAAAGTGACCTGCCGATAGCTCTTTCTCCAAGCATCGGTCGATTGTAGCATCGTGCTCGCAGTGTATCATGAGCATTCCGCCGTACTCAGCCGTAGTGCGTAAAATTCTAAAAATGCCCGCATCATCCATCAACCGCCCTGAGTGTTTGTAGGTTGTAAAACATTTATATGTTGGGCAGCCAGCTCTAATTAATTGAGGAATTTCCGCCAAAGTCTCTGGACTGGCGTCAAGCAAAATACCGCTCATACTCCAGTCAATATATGTTTTACCTTCAGCCTCCCCCTCCTTCTGAGATAGGTTCCCCATAATTGATCCACCTTTGGGTTGAGTGCTGAAATCTATCAAAGTAGTGATGCCGCCGAAGGCCGCAGCGGCTGTGCCGTTGGAAAAATCGTGCACACTGACCGTGCCCATAAACGGCGAATTGAAGTGCAAATGCGGGTCAATTAGCCCGGGTAGTAGCAGTTTTCCACTGGCATCAATGGTTTCGTCCACCTCCAGACCTGCAAAAGCGCCAGGCATGCCCTGTGCTTTAATTTTTTCTCCTTCGATGAGAAGATCGGCGCGCATGCTACCCGCTGCCGAAGCAACCTCGCCACCCAGGATCAGCTTTGTTTTTCCAGAGATCAATACCTCCATATATACAGAGGTTATAAATTATTCTTGGAGTAAAACATATTCATGAACCCAGGTATTTGCTAATCCAATCAAACAATTCTCTATACACTGCTTCACCTGGTTCGAAATGTAATGCATGACCTGCGTCAGGTATTAGCAACAACTGGCTTGGGCCTTTGAGATGTTTTTGCAGAATTTCACTCTGCTTCATTGGTACATGGCGATCTTTTTCGCCATACACCAGCAGCACTGGTGTCGATATTTTTTCTACGGCGGAGGTAATATCCAACCAAATCGTATGCAGGCTTTCAGGCACAGGTGCAGACTGCAGCGCCTGCCGCACGAATGGGTCAGCCAAATAACGGCGGTTGGATTCAACATCAACTGTCATGGTGAGTGCCTCAAATTCAGGTAATCGCGAAAGCGTGAATTGCCGCCGGAGTATTCTTTTCCAGCCCAGGGCCACCAGCGAAAGAAGGCCGTAAGCGACCCTTTCCGCCAATGACGGCATCATCCGGATTGGTGCAGCCAGAACACTTACGCAAACAATTCGGTTGTCGTGGGCGGCTGCCAGCAATGCAGCGCTGCCTCCATTGTCCCAGCCTACCACGGCAAAACGACGAAGCCCGCGCCGGCCAAGGAGATTTATTGCATCCCGTAAATTATACGCCCAAGTAGACATATCCACCAGACCACGTAGACCATCGCTCTCACCATGGCCCGAAAAATCAAAAATCAAGGTCGAAAATCCACCATTGGAAAGGCGATAAGCCAGGGACCTCCAGTTACCACGATGTTCAAATGCGCCGTGACAGATTATCACGGCGCATTCATCCGCCTCACCAACCTGATAATATTGGCCGCACAGATTTTCACCCCGGCTGACAAACTGCACAGGCTCAGGGGAAATCGCAGCAGATTTCCTCATGCCCCATCAGTCTCCCAAGTTTTCAGCATTGAAACCATAAACGGGCTAAAAACGTGCTCAAGATTTTGCATGCGCTGGGGAGCAGGGCGGGTGTAAATTCCGCTGTGGCTGACCTGCTGCCCGGCCTCGATAATCATCTTCAACGCATAACAACCTGCAGCCACAGGATCAATTATCGTCACCGGAATTCGTTCGCGCACCTCATCTACAAAATCGGTCAGGCCAGCGCAGCCCAGCAACAACACATCTGCTCCACGTGCTGCCAGTTCGCGCCCAGCCCGTTCAAGGGCACCTATTGTCTGAGCCCTGTCCTCTTCAAGACTCAACACTCGCAGATTGAGGGCCGAGGTGCCCGCATAGCGGCTCTCAACCCCATACTGCCGCACCATACTATCCATCAACTGAATGGAGCGAGTCATACCCGCCACGATACCAAATCTACCTCCCAACAGCAAAGACAACGAGATAGCCGCTTCAGCGATGCCAACTACGGGCACACTAGACACCTCTTTAAGGGCGTATAAACCCGGATCACCAAAACAAGCCAGCACAAAACCATCTGCATCCCTGTGCTGCTCAATCAGAGGCAAAACTGCTACAGCGGCAAGGTGATAATCGCGCCACGACTCCAGCGATTCAGGCCCGGAGGGTGCGTTCACGGTTTGCAGGGACCAGGGCGGTTGAAACACCTTCTTCGCGGTTGCAGCAATATCCCCGGTCATCGTTGGTGATGTATTTGGGTTGATTACAACCGCCCTCCACATGATCTAGTGCTCTTTCCTGGCGATCTTCTTGAATGCCTGTATCATTTCCTCAACCGAGAGAACATCTTTGGGAAAGTTATACTCGAGAACATCTTGCGCCAGACGGGTAATTTGTGGAGGCTTCACATAAGCCTTTGCCAGAATATCTGGTTGGGAGAAGATCTCTCGAGTTGCCCCATCCATCACCAGTTCACCCTTGGTTAACACCACGCAGCGTTGGGCATAGTCGGCAACAATATTCATGTCATGCGTGATGATGATAATCGTATGCCCTTTATGCAGCCACAGATCGCGCAGAAAATTCATGACTTCCAGTGATTGGCGCAAATCTTGCCCTGTAGTCGGCTCATCTACAATTATCGTCTTAGGGCGCATCGCCAGGATCGACGCGATTGCCACGCGCTGGCGAAGACCTTTGGTCAGAAAAAAGGGGTGATCCTGAAAAAGTCCCCTTTCCACACCGCATACCTGTGCTGCGTCTTGCACTCTCTGATTGACCTCATCGTGGCCTAGGCCAATGTTTTTGGGACCATACGCAATCTCTTTCTCGATAGTGTTGCTGAAGAGTTGGTGGTCTGGATTTTGAAAAACGTACCCAACCTTGGTGACGATCTTTTTTGTTGTCCCTTTTACACGTGTGTCTAGACCGTCAATTTTCACATATCCTGAACTCGGTTTGAGCAGTCCGTTTAGTGATTTGGCCAGAGTAGTTTTACCAGAGCCATTCTGACCAATTAGGGCAATGAATTGGTTTTCAAAAATTTTGAGATTGATATCCCTCAGTGCATGCGTACCATCCGGATATTGATACTGTAGCTTAGAAACTTCAATCAAGCATTCATTAGCATTTTTCATAGACCTTGTCATGCGGTGTGCCGCTGCAAAACCTGACGCGTCGCTTTGACGCCACCTTCATAGTCCACCGGAAGAACGCCATCATAAAAACCATCCTGTTTCAACCGGTCCACAAATGCCGTAGCCTGTGGAGGCAGGATGCCATGGTCAACAAGAAAATCGCTGTTATTGAAAAACTCCTCAGGTGGAGCCATTTTAGCAATCTGACCTTCATACATCAGGAGAATCTGATCAGAAAGTGGGGCGATCTGCTCGATGTTATGCTCGACAACAATTATCGTCATCTTGGTTTCATTTTTAACGTTGGTCATAATATCAAATATAGAATCCTTACCGATCGGGTCAAGCATGGAAGTTGGTTCATCAAGGATCATAATCCTAGGCTTCATTGCGAGCACACTGGCAATCGCCACGCGCTGCTTCTGTCCACCTGAAATTTCATAAGGTGATTTATCCCACAGTTCTTTGATTAAGGTGATCTCGCTTACCCATTCCAAACGATCATGCACTACCTGGAAGGGCAGGCCGATATTCTCCAAACCAAAGACCAATTCCTCTTCGACCGTCATCGAGGTAAACTGCGACTCGGGGTCGGCAAAGACATAACCCACTTCACTCGCCATTTTTTGGCCGGTAATGTTACGGTTGTCTTCCCCAAAGATCTCCACTTTGCCGTACCAGATACCGTGGTAATTTGCCGGGATGAGCCCCTTGATGCAGGAGACAAGCGTTGTCTTACCATGTTCATTTGGCCCAACAATCGAAACAAATGTATTCTCCTCAATGTCGAGGTTTACGTTCTCAACAGCAAAGCGCTTGCGACCAGAATACTTCCAGGAAAGTTCCTGACAAGAAATCGCTTTCATTGGCCACCTCCGAGGAGCATCGCCAAAAGATAGATTCGCAGGGGGTCGGTATCCATTGACCAATAACCAAACCCAACCCGAAGGATAACCACAAGCACGAAAGTGCACAGCATACCCAAAATCAATGCCCGGTCTAGCAAACGAAAAGGATATTTAGAGAGGATGTAATCGCTGCGTTGGTTGCCATTTTCCAACTTGCCTGAAAGGGTATAACCGCGCGCAACCAACGCATTGGTAATCTCATCCGTGCGGCGAATGGCCAGAGTAAACAGAGGAATTAGGTACATCGCATACAACTTGGCGCGGTCCGCCAATGTCAGGGCAGTTTCGTCCAAACCACGCGCCCGTTCAGCCTCGCGAATGATGCGCATATCTTCCATAAACATACCTGCTGCTCGCAGCGAAAGACTAAAGAAGTAAGAGATTACGAAAGGCACATGTAAGGTGCGGATCGCTACTAGAGTGTCTCGCTCGCGGTTAGTGGAGAAGTACTGGATAGTACCAAACAACATCGCGATCAGTCGCCAGTAAGAAGCCAAGGTGAAAAATAGCGGTTGAAAAAACAACTGTAACCCCATGAATGGAAAGCCAACGTAATCCGGTTTATAACCTGGAAAACCAATCGATATGGCAAACATAAAAATAGCCACGGTAATAGTCAGTGGCAGATATATTTTTAAGCCAGAAAGATCAACACGAGACCAGGACAAATAAATGAAGATGGCCACCAGAATCATAATATTGATCTCCGGCCAATCAATGAACATCGGAAGAACCCCCAAAAACAACAATGTGACGAAACGGGTTAGCGGGTGTAGCTTATAAAGCGGGGAATGTACTGGCACTGTCCCCAACAGTGTCCGGCGCATTCTTTGAGAAACGCGTAGTGAAGTGTCCAATCGATACCTCCACTGGTGAGTATTTTCGGCAATTTGGGCCGCCATCATTGGTGTTGGACTAGTTTGACAATAACACTTACGCCCAATAACCCTTGCAAAAAGCCTTGGTGCGCATCACGAGCGGGGAAATGAACTTGAGCATCAAAACGCCCAATACCCAGGAGGCAACAGAATTGCCAAGGAACCAGCCAGCCCAAGCCACAAGGTGAGCTTCGGGGGTAATCATGCCGCTCAAGCGCAGGACCCACGTGCCCCACAAGGCACCAAAGGCGTTTGCAGCTAAAATACCCACGAGGGTGAAACCCAGCCAATCCTTCCAAGTAGTCAAGCGGGGATCCAGCTTGAACTGGCGGAAGACCCAACCAGCAGCAATACCCTGCACAAAGTTCGCTGGAATGTATTGTGCGGAAATCAGAATTGGAGCAGAACCACTCATGGAATTCGAGATCACGGGGAAGACAAAGGCAGCAATACCACCCCACATGCCATACCAGACCGACCCAACCGCCTGAATCGCCTGACCAGGCCAGAAAGCAGATACAAAGCCGATTGGGATTGCAAGACTACCAAAAGTACCGACAACGATACCAATACCAGTGAACAGTGCCAGAGCAACAAATTGGGCAATGCCAGGCGTTCGAACTTCGCCCGCGTCAAGGGTCCAAACACTTTCGGAAACTAAACTTTCAGATGTATTCATTGAGATATCTCCTTTGAAAAAACTGGATTGAATTAAACAGGTTCGGGAAAGCATTGATTTGGCCTAGACATCTTAATTCGTTCGATAACCACCTCCTGATAGAAACTGCTACAACCAATAAATAGAATTATCGCCTGCTGCTGTCGATGTACGACAGGGCACTCTAAAGACTACACAAACGCCTGCAACCCTTGTAGTCTAAAAGTACAGCCGGATATAGTAGTGGCAATTAATACCGAAACCAAAACTAACACCTATACTAATAATCTGAAAGGATTTTTAGTTGACGAAACATCAAAAACTAATTGTCTGTCAATGCTATTATACAGAAATCAAAAGCAAAGCCAATAGATGATTTTGGCACTAGCCCAATAGTGCTTGCACCTGACTATTCCGTTTCCAGCAGCACCCATTTACAGTCTTTCAACCTCGCTCGCCTGACGCCTTACTTAAAATGTACAGTGGACAACCTTTTACCTCATCGCAAATCCTATCCGCTAGAACAGATAGGAAACTTAATCTCCTGTGCCCCTCCACATGTTAAAGCTTGACCCACCTTCTGTCAAGTGCCAATTTTCGCTTAACCCCCACCCAACCATTGTCTTGGAGACAGAGACTACATTTACTAAATTTAGGAATAGATTGATCAACCTAACAAGCAGAAATTGGCCAACTTCTATGCGCCGGCATTAGCAGTCCGCAACTCTCACCGCACCCGGCCAGCGCCTGAACCACACCCACCCACGCTCCGCCGCATGTGCCATTTGCGCAGCGCAGATTTACAAC
>JAQBSZ010000036.1 GCA_027623555.1 Pseudomonadota bacterium
CAGAATATCCTCTAGCCCTATTATGAGAAAATTCTACTTTAGATGTCAGTTAATTTTGGGGATGATTACCGGCGAAGCTTGTTCTGCCGCAAAGAGTTGAAATTGAATACCCAAAAACACAACTGGTACGAGGAGTAGACGGTACTTGTTCATTGTTATGTCCATTTCTTGTTTTAGGTTGGACTTGAATTGCATGAGTCAGCGAAACCCCATAGCTGACAGTGCATTAGAGCACGCCGCATTGTACCAAAAAGCCTGCGTTTGTCTTACTTTGCTCAGGAAAATCAGTGAGACAAGGGAAGTTTCGAGGTGCTGAAGAGTTTTGTGAACTGGATCAATAATAAGCGAACATTCTGGCTGCAAATGGCCTTTTCAGCAGAGGTTAAAGGTGCATGAGAAACCCAGGCCACAGATACTAGTTGGAAATTCAGATTGGGAAATATTCCCGCATGCAATATGCTGCCTCTATCCAGGCTAAAATCCATCGACGGGGCGGCCGTTGCAACCTGCGGAAGACTATCCGTCATAGCTCGCATTATGCGTTACTTCTTTATGCAAACTGCCAATAACAAGCTGATCTTATTGAGAAAATGCTGCTGTGCCTGGCTGTTGTTGATGCTCAGCTGGGTAGCGCACGGACAAGAACGGCTGGTGCTTAACCAGGCCATTAACATAGGTGCCTATTTTTCAGAGGGCGATTATGATGAGCCGCTCGATACAAGAATCACTTACCTGCCTCTGAGTTACAACCTGGACGTCGGTAAATGGGGCTTTCAGGTGTTGGTACCGCACCTGCGCGTCGAAGGATTAGGCAATGTACTTGTTAATATTGGGGGCGTCAGCCGCGCAGTCGCGGCGACACAGACCCGGACTTCCAGCGGAATTGGGGATATGATTGCCACGCTCATCTACCGCGTCGACCCGCTCACTGCCTCAGCGCCGTTTATCGAGCTGCGGCTAGATGTAAAGCTCCCTACTGCCGACGAGGAAAAAAGCCTCGGTACTGGTGAGGCGGACTACAGCATCCAGGTCGACCTCTCGCAAAATGTCGGGAACACAGTGGTATTCGCCACCCTCGGGCATAATTTTCGAGGCAGTTCAACGCTTTACGAAGGCTTACAGGATTCCAGTTTTTTGCAGCTCGGTGTTGCCTATCCCCTGAGTCAGCAGCTGAGCGTCGGTGCGTTTTACGATTTCCGCGAACCCGCGACCTCGTTTACACCCGAAACTCATGAGGTCGTTCCCTACCTGAGCTGGCAATTCAACGAGAATTGGTCGTTCACAGCCATGACTATCTGGGGATTTACCGATGCCAGTGCCGACTCGACCGTATTCGGGCAGCTTAGTTATCGTTGGTAAGGCGGCTTAGAGACTAGAGACTAGAGGCTGAGAGGTTTTATCCGTGGCGGGAGAATAGCGGCCCGCTGGATGGGACGATAACGCTGGACTGGCGGTAGTTCTGGCCGTTGAATTCGCTCGGGCCGCAGTGAGCGACTATCAGGATTTAAACTTTCTTCGGCTTCTGAAGCTGTCAGTGCAGTAGCGCTTCGATTCGAATTAGCCAGCATGTACTCACTTAATGCAGTCCAGCTGAGTCGCTCGGCCATGCCATTGGATTCTCCGACGCGGCTGCGCTTATCTTCCGCTGTTTCCGAAGCAGGGGAAGTATTGGCAGCAAGCGATACTGAAGTGTCGCTTGCTGGCTGTGTCATTGCGCCCGCCACGCTTCGTCGATCTGCAGTTGGACTATCCAGCAAGGCCAGGGCATTTTCATCAATGCGGCGCTGAATCTGCTCACTGATATCGATAGCTCCTGAATCTCTGGATAGCAGCGCTTCTGCATGAACTAGCACTGGTGAATCAATCGGCAGAATGTCGATGGGTATCAAGGCATCGATTGCAAATTCTACGGAATCGGCAATACCACTGGCAGACTGGGAAGGTGAAGTCAGTATTTCTATGCCCCCCGTTTCACTCAACCCAACAAATGGTTTCAGACCAGTGCCACCGAATCCACTTCCGCCGCCCGGGCTTAAAGTCCGGCCAGTGCCGCCGACACCACTTCCGGAGTCATCGCCACCAGGGCGACTGAATCCGGAGCTCGCGGCATTGAGAAGCAGCAGTAGCAGCGTGGCCAGGCAGACCACCAGCAAGCCGAGCATGCGCCGGTTTGCTACGGTCAGGGCTCTATTAATTGAGGGCAATTGATTCATCTATTTGCTCAATCTGACTCGGAGTCTTCTTCAACCGGCGCGTTGAAATTAAAGATGCCAAAATTCATCCTGAATCTGGCAGCATCCTTATGTTTATCCAGATTCTGGCGCTGCAGGGCTTCATTGTTCATCTTTGTAAGAGCCTGCATTCCCAGCGAGTCGGCGAGTTCGCCGAGTTCTGCAATAGAGGACTGGGTTAAATTGTCATAATAAACACTTCTATCGAAATAGGAAGGTTTCAGCCCGCGCAGGTTGTGGCTCGCGGCATTGATATGATCCTGAGTGTTTTTACCGAAAAAGAAGGCCTTTTCATCGAAGCCGCGCTCGGGGGTAAATGCACCGGTATCAATAACAACCTGACCGTCTTCTTCGTGCGCGACTCCCAACCTGATCCACTCATCCAGAATAACGCGCGGGCGAATATCCTGTTTACAAACTTTTTCCACCAGGTTCTCGAAACTGATCTCTTTCGTGCCAACCGCTTTTAAAGGTAAAGGACGGGGTTTGCCATTTTCGTCGATGCATTCTTTCATGCCCAGCCATTGCCCGATAATCTGCGCGCCTACAGAAACCTGCGGCGGTACCCTCGATTCTCGCCTGGTCCCTTCACGAAGTCGTTTAACGTCTTTTCTGTGCACTCCGGTAAGCAGGTGAATCCGGCTGTCCGATTGGCGCCTTCCCTCGACCTTGAACTCCTGCTCTGCCATCTCGACATAGATAGACTTCAGCATCCTGATGAGTTGCGGATAGGTAAATTGGAAGCTCAGCAGTAGCTTGACCAGAGGGCGCAGTATTTTTTCGATTGCGGCCGTTAATGCCTGGGGAGGTCCGCCTGTGCCGGTGTCGTGGTCATCATTCATGCGCAGAAGTATACCCAAAAAGTGGGAAATAATCCCACATAGAGAAACGCTGGATACTACAGAAATATGCGTCATGACCGACAATTATTGACGTGGGAATTATTCCCACTTACTATTGATCGGGTCTGGGCAATGATTCAGTTGCTTTTCCATCTTTGAGGTATGGTGTATGGGGGCAGAAGCGCAACAAAAGTCGGCAAATTTGTCCCCGGTTAATCCTGCAGCCTCACTTGAACTATGTCGTCCCAATGCGTTCTTCACTTTACCCTCTGGTTTACAATTGGCCTATGATGAGTATGGTACGCGAAAGGGTAAGCCGATCATCTATTTTCACGATGGCGGAAGCTCGCGCCTTGAATGTGCCTTCTTTCATTCCAGCGCAAAACAACTGGGATTTCGCTTAATCGCCATCGACCGACCGGGAATTGGCGGCTCCGATTACTACGCTTCACCTACACCAGGACAATTCTGTGGGGATGTACTGTTACTTGCTGATTATCTTGGGTTTGCCGAGTTTGGTGTTATGTCCCTGGGAGCTGGCGGAATCTATGCACTGAGTCTGGCTCGCAATAATCCAGAACGGATTGAATTCAACCTGAGCCTGGCAGGAGTGCCTGGCAACGTTTTCAACGAAATGGCCGGGCAGTCTTATGCGGCGAGTTGTTGGAACGAATTCACTCCACCCTTAATCAAACTGATGGTTCGCGTTAAGCAGCGATTTTTCCCGGATGATCCTCAGCAGTCCATCGAACGACTGCAAAATTACCTCAGTGCTACCGACCGCAAGACTTTAGCGAACCCGAAGGTTGCACGAATCCTGGCGTTGGATTACACCGAAGCATTACGCAGAGGCACCAGGGGAGTTGCACAGGATCTGGCGGTCTGTTTTCGCAAACTTGAGTTCAGCCTGAAGGAGATTAGTATTCCAACAATTATCTGGCAGGGATGTGCAGATCGTTTATCCAGGCGAGCGGATTGTGAATACATGGCCGCGCGTATGCCAAACGCAAGTTTCTATCGTGTGCCCAACAGGGGTCACTTCTTTTTTATTCATTCAATGGATGAAGTATTTGGCAGGCTTCGTAGCATTGAAAATCGTAAGGCGGCAATCGCCGCTTAACTAGTGCTTCGAATGTTCATGTTCGTGCCCCTGTTCGTCCGGTTCGAAGTCGCAGGGGTGGTGACTAAAGCTACTGAATTCTGTCGCTGTTGAGTATTCCTGACTATCAATAACATGGAATACCTTGGCATCGATAAACACCTGGACCAGGTCACGATCCAGGAGTCCCCTGCCAGATTCTTGAACCAGAATATCAATTGCTCGTTCGGTGTTCATGGCGGGTTTGTACGGGCGATCTGAGGCGGTTAGTGCGTCGTAGATATCACAGATGGTCATGATCTTTGATGGCAGAGGTATCTCGCTATCTTTCATGCCGTATGGATAGCCACTTCCATCCAGTTTCTCGTGATGGGCAGCGGCAATGGACGGGACATTTTGAAATTCCTTGGTCCAGGGAATGTGGTTCAGGAAATTCTGTGTGTGCACTACATGCGACTCAATTTCCTTGCGCTCAGTCGGCGACAAGCTCCCCTTCGGGATCGTGAGCAAGTCAAACTCCTGCTTGGTGATGATAGCCAATTGTTCATCCTGGCTATCCAGGCGATATTCGTTGATCTTGTCCAGCATCTCGCGATTATCTTGTTTCAGGACCGATGGTTCATTCACCTCTACAATAGAGTTGTAAAATTCCTTGAGCATCTGTACATCGGCGAGTAGCTTCTCATTGATATCGGCGAAGCGAGCCTCGTCCAGACCACCGTTTCGATACATCGCCAGCTGTTGCCCGAGTGCCTGTGATTTAAGCCGTTCCTGTGCCAGCAGTATTCTGTAATGAATATTCTCCAGGCTTCCCGCAGTCAGTTTTTTCTCCTTCACTAGCACAGATTCCCGAACGCCAACCTTTCCGAAGTCATGGAGCAGGGCGGCATACTTGAGTTCGCGAATTTCGGAGTCGGTAAAGCGGGTATTACGCAGGCGGGTTAAGTTGGACATGGAAACCGATTTGGCCAGGTCAACACACAGGTCGGCAACCCGGAATGAGTGACCGCTCGTGGTTGGATCGCGTTGTTCGATTGCAGCTACTGAGGCATTTACGAAGCCTTCGAAAAGTGCCTTGATGTCATTCTGCAATATCGTGTTCTCTATGGCGATACCTGCCTGGCTGGCTAATGCTTGCAAGAGGACATTGATGTCACTGTCGAAAGGCAAGGTGTAGGCCAGTGCCGATTTTTCGTCGGAAATTTTCAGTGAACGCGCTTTCTTGCGATTGATGAATTGCAGTACACCAATAACCGATTTCTGCTTGTTCGCCAATGGAATGGCGAATACAGACTTGGTTCGATAGCCTGAGTTTTTATCGAAACTCTGATTAAACTTATAAGGCACATTCGGAGACAGTGCATATGCATCGGGAATGTTTAGCTCGGTGTCGGTTACTGCGACGTAACCCGCTATCGAAGACTCATTGAGTGGAAATTTCATTTCTTCGAAAGGCAGGTCCATCGAGTCATTCTGAGTAAGCTTGAAGATCAATTCCCGTTCGTGATCATTGATCTCGTTGATCAGAAACAATGACGCGGCATCGCAACAGGCGATGTTTTGTCCTTCGGTGAGGATCTTTCTCAGCAGCTTCATCAGGTCATCTTCGGCTGACAAGGAGATGCTGATGTCGGCAAGCTTGTTCAGGTAGCGAAAACTGGTGTCTTGTTGTCTTGCTCGATCGGTTTTCTCACTCTTGACAACCCATTGATAGCAGGCCATCTCCAGAAGTTTCATGGTCTGTTTATAGGGCAGATTACTGGTCAGGATCAGATCAACATCCAGGTCCATGGAGTCGGTGCAGAGGAAAATGGCATCGGGAAACTCTTCCAGCCATTGCGCATAGTCCATACCGCGCAGCAGATGATGATCGAGCAGAATGAGCGCCGGGTTATAGCGTTGTGCCGCTGTAATGGAAACAATCTCGGTGGGAATGATCAATTTCGATTTGAGATCATTCCACACGTCCGAGTTTGCATACCCTGGACCATAGCCAATTGTAATGGTGCGCTGTGTATTGGAGATTGAATTCATCCTGATAAGTGCCGAGCTAGCGAGCTAGGCTGAGTTTAACGCAGGGCGGTTGGATTGGCGATAGCGCAACCCCCTGGTTTCGAGGGAGAAATCGCTGCGTAACTATTAGCCCCGAGACGAATAACAGTGGCTCTAGAGGTTATCTGGACTGAATGAGCTTTTCTTTAAGCTGAGACATGAAGCGGTCGAGATTGCCTTCAGCTTCTGACTTATACCTGAACGGACCAATTGCTTTTGCTTCGCGGGTTCTGAAGTACCAGAGGTCCTGATCGGTGAAAATCCGGTTACTGCGACTGGGAGTCATCGAGCGAGTATGGTCATGCTGACGAATATCTGCCATTGGCCTCTGCTGCTTCGATGATTGGGCTCAACTTGGGTTGGTCTCCGTTAGCTTAAGGTTACGGCTGATTAATAACCAACCCCAACAGTTAAGTCGATAAGTAACCTTAAGCTAACGAGTAAGCGCAACATAAACGCTCAGCCACAATATTTAAAGAGCGCAAAAAATATGCCACCTGCTACCAGGCAATTCAACTGTACAGATTTTAATCACCGTCAAAAAATCTGAAAATACAACAAGTTAGAGTCTATTTTGAAAAAATGCGGACACCTTGTTTTGTGAATTGAAACAAGCAGTTAGCAAGTGTATTTAAGTTGGAAAAAAATATTCTTTTAAAAAAAAGTCAAAATATTATTGCGCTTCGAGCATTTGTTGGGCCGTTCTCAGTGCATCTTCTGAATTTATATTCAGAAAATATCCGCAATCAGATGGCTGGAATGAGACCAGAACATTGGCAAGTTTCGGTATCAGTAACTTAGGTCCGAACAAACCGCGGTCGATTGCCTGTTCGATGCTTGGCAGTGACTCCAGCGACCACAAAGAGAACAGCGGCTCAACTTGTCCGTTATATTCTGACCAGGCAACTTTGAAATCACTGCCGTTGATTGCATGAGCGAGATCGTGAATCAAGGTATCAGGAAACCAGGGAACATCTGCTGGAAAACACGCCAGGTAATTGCGGTTGACATCAGCACCCTCGGCGATCATCCAGCGCATCGCGCTGCAAATCCCAAGTAGTGGTCCCGCATAAGCCTGGTCGTGGTCAGGAAGAAGCGGTAATCCCAGATAGTGGAATTTCTCCGGATTGCGGTTAACACTGATGACCAGTCGGCCTACCTGGGAACAGGCATTGCCTATTACATGCTCGATAAGTGGTTTAGCCCCCAGCAGTAGTAAAGCCTTGTCCTGAAAATTCATTCGCGAGGCCTTGCCTCCGGCCAGAATGACCCCGACGATCTGTTTCTTTTCTATCATCTACTCAAGTCCAAAACGTCTTCGATTGCTCGCTCCTCTTGCCGCTCTCTGCGATTCAGTAGCTTGCCTGGGGAACCCCTGTAAAAGGCTGTATTTTGCGCTTTGCACCCAATGTTTACCTGGTGATCCAGTGATTGATGTTGGGGTATCTATATGGGAAAATCGCGCACTTCGCGGCCAGGCCGGATTTAGTCGATAACTTATTGAATTTTTTAATAATCACTGTCTTCGGTTCGGCATTATACCCATCCACCGCGATCCATTGCTCTTACACTACACAGCAATAACTTTAATTGGTAAATCATGGGCGCGCATTTCCCATGAACGAAGAGGTACTACATGCAAGTTTCTGTTGAAACTACCGCAGGATTGGAAAGGAAAATGACCATCGCCGTGCCTGGTGATCAGGTTGATACGGCGGTCCAGGCACGTCTACAGGAAGCGGCTAAGTCGATACAACTAAAGGGGTTTAGAAAGGGCAAGGTTCCTTTCAAGGTTATCAAGAGTAAGTTTGGTAAGGGTGTACGCCAGGAAGTGCTTGGTGAATTGATGAACCGGAGTTACTACGAGGCAATTAACCAGGAGAGCCTGAAACCGGCAGGTCAGCCACGCATCGAAGCCACCAAACTGAATGAGGGTGAAGATCTCGAATTCATAGCTGTATTCGAAGTCTATCCGGAAGTGGCAATTCCCGATTTTTCTAAAATAAAAGTTAAGCGACAAAGTGCAGACATTACGGATGCTGATATTGATGCAATGATCGACACCCTGCGCCAGCAACGCCAATCCTGGGAGAAAGTCGAGAGAAAGGCGGCAGATAAGGACATGGTCAATATCGACTATATCGGTAAGAAAGATGGAGAAGAGTTCGCGGGTGGGAAAGCCGAAGGTGCAAACCTGGTACTCGGTTCCGAGCGGATGATTCCAGGATTTGAAGCAGGCATTATCGGTAGAAAGATCGGCGAATCATTTACTCTGCTGCTGGATTTTCCTGAGGAGTACCAGAATGCTGATCTGGCCGGGCAGTCCGTTGCATTCGACATCACCCTGAATACCGTCAGTGAGCAGACACTGCCGGTAGTCAATGATGAATTCTTCAAAAGCTTCGGTATTGAAGAGGGTGGTGAAGCAGCGTTTCGTGAAGAAGTCACCAGCAATATGACGCGAGAAATGAAGACTGCCAGCCGCAACAAGCTCAAGAACAAAATCATGGATGCCCTGGTATCGATAGTGGACATCGCGGTCCCGGAAGCGCTGATTGCAGCCGAAGTACAACAATTGAAACAGCAGACCCTGCAAAAAATCGGCGGGGGTCGTAATGTTGACCCGGCGATGCTCCCTGACGAGCTTTTCCAGGAACAGGCCAAGCGTCGTGTGGTATTGGGGTTGGTACTGGGAGAAGTGGTGCAGCAACAGGCTTTGCAGGCAGACCCTGTCAAAGTGCGGGAGTCAGTCGAGGAACTGGCATCGACCTATGAATCCCCGGATGACGTAATTAACTGGTATTACGGAAACAAGGAACAGTTAGCCACGATTCAGTCGGCGGTAATCGAAGACCAGGTGTTTGACTATATTATCGGAGCAGCCAAGGTCGAGGATGTGCAAGTTCCTTACCAGGAAGTCATTAAGCCTGAATCATCTGAGCAAGAGAGAGCGGCAGAGGCGGCTGTAGTTGACTCAGAGGCAGTTGCGGATTCAACAGAGACTGAGGAACCGAGCGACGACTGAGGATTCAAGTATTCCAGCTGCCCTGCAGACTACTGTAGCGGTGACAACAGACTCCGCGAAGTGAATTTACAGGAACTCAAGATATGACCATCTCTTCACCACCCAGCGCCGCCCTGGTGCCAATTGTCGTAGAACAGACCGCTCGTGGAGAGCGTTCTTATGACATCTACTCCCGACTGTTAAAGGACCGGGTGATTTTCATGACCGGGATGGTAGAGGATCATATGGCTAATCTGATCGTAGCCCAGTTATTGTTTCTCGAGTCTGAAAACCCGGATAAAGACATCCATCTGTATATTAATTCTCCGGGCGGCGCGGTCACTGCTGGACTCTCAATTTATGACACGATGCAGTACATACAACCTGATGTGAGCACCATGTGCATCGGCCAGGCCGCCAGCATGGGGGCCTTGCTTCTGGCAGGAGGCGCCAAAGGCAAGCGGCTGGCGTTGCCGCACTCCCGAATGATGATTCACCAACCCAGCGGTGGGGCCCAGGGGCAGGCTTCTGATATCGAAATTCAAGCTAATGAAATCATTAAGTTACGTAAACAACTTAATATTTTACTTTCAATTCATACCGGGCAAAGCGAAGAAACTATCGGCAAGGATACAGAGCGGGATAATTTCATGGGCGCCGTTGAGGCCCGTAATTACGGCCTGGTAGATAAAGTAATCGAGCGAAGAGTAGATAATAAGGGGAGTGAGCCGCCAAAATCCAAGTAAATCCATCGGTTTGGCTTGCATTCGACGTATGTTGCCTTCATTTTAGACAGCAACATTGCAGTGTCTTTGGTTGTGAAAGGCTTGTTTTTGGCAGCGTAGGAGCAGGTGCGTTAGCAAGGCTCATTCGATGCCTTGCCCGGGGAATTTCTGAAATTACTCAAACACTCCCCAGCTCTCCTGCAGCTAGCGATTGAGCGAATTGATTTGCCAGGCACAAAGAATAGGATATGGGTACAAGAATAGGTATGTTCATAAATGACAGATGATCGCTATAACAAAGGGGACGATAACGGCAAGCTGCTGTATTGCTCCTTTTGCGGAAAAAGCCAGCATGAGGTGCGGAAGCTTATCGCCGGACCATCAGTGTTTGTCTGTGACGAATGTGTCGATCTGTGCAATGACATTATCCGTGAAGAGATTCAGGAGAAGGATTCTGATTCAACTTCGCGCAAACTCCCCATACCTGAAGAGATCAAGAATACGCTGGATGAATACGTGATTGGCCAGGAGAGCGCCAAAAAGGTGCTTGCTGTGGCTGTCTATAATCACTACAAGCGCCTGAATTACGACAAATCCAGCACCGATGTTGAACTCAGTAAGAGCAATATTTTGATGGTAGGACCAACAGGGACGGGTAAAACCCTGCTGGCTGAAACCCTGGCAAGACTGCTCGATGTGCCCTTTACAATTGCCGATGCTACCACGCTGACCGAGGCTGGCTATGTCGGAGAAGACGTCGAGAACATCATTCAGAAATTGCTGCAAAAATGTGATTACGATGTCGAAAAAGCCCAGGTCGGCATTGTCTACATCGATGAAATCGATAAGATTTCTCGGAAATCCGACAATCCTTCAATTACTCGAGATGTATCCGGTGAGGGTGTGCAACAGGCACTGCTTAAACTGATTGAAGGCACCGTAGCCTCGGTGCCGCCGCAAGGGGGTCGCAAGCACCCGCAACAGGAATTTCTACAGGTCGATACCTCGAATATTCTGTTTATCTGTGGTGGGGCGTTCGCCGGACTGGATAAGATTATTCGCGAACGCTCAGAGAAGAGCGGGATAGGCTTTACCGCGCAGGTTCGCAGTCGAGACGTCGATCACCAGGTTGGCGAAACCCTTCGCCAAGTAGAACCGGAAGATCTGGTGAAGTATGGACTGATACCCGAATTTGTCGGGCGTTTACCGATGATTGCTACCCTCGATGAACTGGATCTGGATGCATTGGTTAGAATCACTCGAGAACCGAAGAATTCCCTGACCAAGCAGTACTTTAAATTGTTCGAAATGGAAGGAGTGGAAATTCAATTTCGCGACGATGCCCTGCTCGCTATTGCCAAGAAAGCTCGGGAACGAAAGACAGGTGCTCGCGGTCTGCGTTCTATCATGGAATCCGTATTGCTGGAAACCATGTACAAAATTCCATCACTGGACGATGTCAGTAAGGTTATCATCGATGCAGCCGTCATCGAGGGAGAATCAGAACCTTTGTTGATGTACGAAAATAATTTAGAGCAGCCAAGCAAATCAGCTGCGGATGAGTAATCCCCACCGACCCTTGATTTATTGCGGGCTCGGCTCCATTTCTATGATACGGTTCACAACTGATATCAAGAGCGATTTATAAGCATGCCTGCAGAAATTTCCACTGGTACAACATTTCCACTGCTTCCTCTTCGGGACGTAGTCGTCTACCCGCAGATTGTTCAACCGCTGTTCGTCGGGCGCCCAAAATCGATAAAGGCTCTGGAAATTGCCATGTCCAGCGACAAGCAAGTCTTGCTGGTTGCACAGAAGAATGCATCAGAAGATGAGCCGGCTGTCGGCGATTTGTTCACGATTGGCACCGTCGCCACAATTCTGCAGTTAATCCGTTTACCCGATGGCACCGTGAAGGTGCTCGTTGAGGGCCTCGATCGCGCCAAGATCAAGAACGTCCTCTTTGAAGACGACTATTTCAAGGCTGATACGGAGATCTTGCAATCAGAAGAGATTCCTGAGAAAGAGTCGGCTCTCCTGATCCGCTCGCTACTGTCACAGTTCGACCAATACGTCCAGCTTAGCAAGAAGATCCCGCCCGAAGTTATGACATCAATATCAAGTATCGATGAGCCGGGCAGACTCGTCGATACGATCGCCTCGCATATGTCCCTGCAGCTTCAAGAGAAGCAAAATTTACTCGAATTAGCGGGTTTGCAAGCGCGCATCGAACACCTGATGGCCTTGATCGAATCTGAGATCGATTTGTTCCAAGTCGAAAAGAGGATTCGTGGCCGCGTGAAGAAACAGATGGAGAAGAGTCAGCGCGAGTACTATCTGAACGAGCAGATGAAGGCAATCCAGAAAGAAATGGGTGAGATGGACGATGTGCCCAACGAGGCCGAAGAATTGCGGCAGAAGATCGATGACGCCGGGATGCCCAAGGATGCCAAAGAGAAAGCGTTATCAGAGCTAAATAAACTCAAGTTGATGTCGCCGATGTCATCTGAGGCCTCGGTCGTACGCACTTACCTCGACTGGATGGTTACCATCCCCTGGAAAAAGCGCAGCAAGGTACGCATGGACCTGGCCAAGGCAGAGGAAATCCTCGAGAACGATCACTACGGCCTGAAAGAGGTGAAAGAGCGCATCCTGGAGTACCTCGCAGTGCAGAAGCGAGTGAAAAAGCTGAAAGGGCCAATACTCTGTCTGGTTGGGCCTCCCGGGGTCGGCAAGACATCATTGGGTGAGTCCATCGCCCGGGCTACTAACAGAAAATATGTAAGGATGGCCCTGGGTGGTGTACGCGACGAGGCGGAGATTCGTGGTCACAGACGCACTTATATCGGGTCGTTGCCTGGAAAGTTATTGCAGAAGCTCTCCAAGATCGGTGTGCGTAACCCGCTGTTTCTGTTAGACGAGGTTGACAAGATGGGGATGGACAACCGGGGTGATCCGGCATCGGCCTTGCTGGAAGTTCTCGATCCGGAACAGAACCACAGTTTTAACGATCACTATATCGAAGTTGATTACGATCTTTCTGAAGTCATGTTCGTATGTACTTCAAATACCATGAATATTCCCGACCCGCTTCTCGATCGGATGGAAGTCATCCGTATTCCTGGCTACACCGAAGAAGAGAAATTGAATATCGCGATGCGCTACCTGATTCCGAAACAGAAGAAAAACAATGGAGTCGGCGATGACGAATTACTGATTGATGAACAACCCATTCGTGACTTGATTCGCTATTACACACGCGAGGCAGGTGTGCGCGGTCTGGAACGAGAAATTGCGAAAATTTGCCGCAAGGTGGTTAAGGGCAATTCTTTATCGAAGTCTAAAGAAACCATCCAACTTTCTAGTGAGATACTGGAAGACTATTGCGGTGTTCGAAAATATGATTTCGGCAAGGCCGAAGAAGAAAACATGGTTGGTCAAGTTAATGGACTGGCCTGGACCCAGGTTGGCGGCGAGCTCTTAACTATTGAAGCCATCGCTGTTGAGGGTAAGGGAAAAACCATCAAGACTGGCTCGCTCGGCGACGTGATGCAAGAATCCATCCAGGCCGCTTTAACGGTGGTGCGCAGCCGCGCCAAGTCGCTGGGACTGGAAGACAACTTCCACGAAAAAATTGACCTGCATATCCACGTCCCTGAAGGTGCGACTCCAAAAGATGGACCAAGTGCCGGTGTTGGAATGTGTACAGCGCTGGTTTCGGTGCTAACCAACATACCAGTGCGCGCCAATGTGGCGATGACCGGAGAAATTACTCTGCGCGGCCAAGTGCTTAGAATCGGTGGGCTTAAAGAAAAACTCCTGGCTGCCCATCGCGGAAATATCAAGACTGTCATAATTCCTGGCGATAACGAGAGAGATTTGACTGAGATTCCGGATAACATAAAGGCGGATTTGGAAATAGTTCCTGTTCGTTGGATCGACGAAGTATTGCAGCATGCTTTGCAATATCAACCGACTCCTTCGAGCAGTGAAGAGAAGCCAAATCAGGAAAAGGAAGGCAAGCAAGAAGATAAAGAACCAGGCACTGACGAAAAGCATATAAATACCCATTAATACGGGCTGTTTTGTGTTGACAGCGCTTTCGGGAAATTGGTATAAAGACCCCATCATACCTAGCGTATGAGCCATTCCCGGGGAATCAATTTGAGCTAAATCCAGACTGAATTTTTTAGGCAACGATAGTTTAGAATTTACTTTTAGCTTTACATAAATTGATATCAAACTATTTGCTGACTATGTATAACTAGCGAGTAATAACTCTTTGTAGCTATATATAAAAAGCCAGCACAAATTGAGCCAGTAATATCGATTCAACGCTTATTAAAATTTAGAAGTTCATTGAAAAACAACTACTAATTTAAAAAAAGGGGATAACGTGAATAAATCAGAACTAATAGATGCTGTTGCTACAAGTGCGGACCTTCCAAAAGCTGCTGCGGGCCGTGCGATCGACGCAATGATTGATGCGATTACAGATTCTTTGCAGAAAGAGGATCCTGTTGTACTTGTAGGTTTTGGTACGTTTGCTACAAAGCATAGAGCAGCACGTACGGGTCGTAATCCCCAAACAGGTGCACCAATTCAAATTAAAGCCGCACGAGTTCCAAGCTTTAAAGCGGGTAAAGCGCTTAAAGATGCGGTGAACTCATAAGGCTATTTAGTCTAAACTTTCAGTTCAATTACAGGAGTTAAGCGTCGGGTTTTTATAGAAAAGATCGCGCTTATGTATTTAATCTTGGCTTTTGGATTGCCAAGTCTGGTAGGCTAGCCGATTCCAGATTTGTAGAATAAAGGGCGCATCTCTGATGCGCCTTTTTTAGTTTCCAAGTATCCAGGAATCGACAACTCAAAGGGTTGGCAAAGTTGTCCTCAAGGAAATATTGCTGCCTATACAATTCAAGATTATCGACAAGCCATTACTTTTTTTGTAGTAAATACTCGAATACGGTTTAGCACAGGTCAGGAAACAATGCTGCAAGATATAAGAGACAATTCACAGGGTGTAATAGCAAAGGTCATTATCGGATTGATAGTTGCTGTTTTTGCCCTATTCGGTGTTGAATCGATAATCGGAGGTTTCGTCACCTCGCCACCGGTTGCCGAGGTTAACGGTGAGGAAATTACGGAAGCTCAGCTCCAGTCAAATACTCAGCAGTTTCTCAATTCAATCGGTGGCAACATCGGTTCGATAGACCAGGATCTGCTCGAGCAAATAGCCCTGAATCAGCTCATTGAAGAGAGTGTCATGCGGCAAACTGCCGAAGCTGCCTCAATGCTGATATCCAATGATCGGATAGACAGATCAATCCTGGAAACTGAATCATTCCAGATCGGGGGGGTTTTCGATCCGGATTTAGCGGTTCGAACGATGGCCACTCAGGGCTTCAGCGTGCCGCTTTACCGAGAGACCTTGCGTCAACAGATGGTTATGTCTCAACTTGCCAATGCTTATAGCAGTTCTAATTTTGTCACTGATGCTGAATTGCAACGGATCGCAGAACTCACTGCCCAATCCCGGAATTTTCGTTATGTTTCGATAACCCTGGGTACTCGCACATTGGGCACCGCGATCAGCGACGCTGAGATCGCTGCCTACTATGAGGCCAACAAAGAAGATTTTAGCGAGGACGAGACAGTGCTGGTTCGCTATGTGATGCTGGACAAGGATGCCATTGCCGAGGAAATCGTAGTCGATGAAGCTGATTTGCTGGCGCAGTATGAGTCTGAAAGAGACGCCTTCGAAGGTTCTTCTGAAAAACGCGCTTCACATATCCTCCTCGAAGTTGGCGGTGATATATCCGAAGTACAAGCATTACAGCTGGCTGCAGAGGCCAGGCAACGACTACTGGACGGTGAAGATTTTGCGACACTGGCCCTGGAACTGTCCAGCGATGTGGTTTCAGCCGAAGAGGGTGGTGATATCGGCTATACCGATGGTGGGGCATTCCCTCCAGAAATCGAGGCTGTACTTGACCTGCTGATGCTGGACGAAATTTCCGAGCCCGTGATTACCGAGTTCGGAGTTCACCTGGTGAAATTGACCGAAGACGCCGAGAACGTGTTTCAGCCTTTTGAAGAAGTCGCTGTCAGAATCGAACGTGACATGAAGAGTGCAGAAGTGGAATTGATCTACGCGGAACGACTCGAAAACTTGTCCAATTTTGCCTTCGAAACTGGAGATCTGCTTACCATCTCTGAACAGCTGAACATGCCAATTTTGCAGAGTGAGCGGATTGGCCGGATTGGCAATAGCGGAATTTTCAGTAACCCTGCCGTAGTCGCTGCAGCTTTTTCCGATGATGTGCTTCTTGAGGGTAATAACAGCGATGTGATTGAGCTGAATGCCTCACAATCTGTTGTACTGCGAGTACAGGAATTTAACGAGGCGAGCATTCGTCCTCTGGAAGAGGTTGAACCGGAAATTGCGGTCATTCTGCGCACCGAGATGGAACAGCAAGCTGTTCAGACCTTAGGCAGCGAGTTGTTGCTTGCGGCTGAAAGTGGCTTGCCACTGGACGAATTATTGGCAGAGAACGATTTGGAGTGGATTGTTGAGGAAGGCGTGCAGCGCAATGCATTCAATGTTAACCGGGAAATCATCAGCGAAGTTTTTGGTATGCCCAAGCCGGAAAATGGCCCTGAGCTGGCGAGCATGACGCTTCAAAATGGGACATTCGTATTGCTGGAACTGAATCTAGTAAACAGCGGGACAGTGGACTCTCTAGGTGAAGAAGAGCGCGTAACGCTTACCGACACGCTGACAAAGGATCTGGGCAACAACGATTTCCAGGCATTCCTGAACAATATTCGAGCAAATGCTGATATCAGAACTTCAAGAGTGGTAGAGGGGCTCTAACACTCCTGATGCGGGTAGAAACCAGTCTGTGTGCTAGGCTGCGCCAGGGTTTTCCTCAAGCGATCCCATTGCCGTAGTGTTAAATCCACCGTCTACGTAAAGAATTTCACCGCTGATTCCGGAAGCGAGATCTGAGCAGAGAAAGGCGGCGGCGTTGCCAACTTCATCGATAGTCACATTGCGCCGCAGTGGCGTCTGTTGGGCGTTGTACTGGAGCATCTTCCTGAAACTCTTGATTCCAGATGCCGCCAGGGTTCTTATTGGACCTGCGGATATTGCATTAACACGGGTTCCGGTCGGACCCAGGCTGCTCGCCATGTAACGCACATTGGCTTCCAGGCTTGCCTTGGCCAGACCCATTACATTGTAGTTCGGTAGACTCCGCATGGCACCGAGATAACTCAATGTCAGCAGAGAGCCATTGCGACCTTCCATCATCGCCTTGCCAGCCTGTGCCAGCGCCACAAAACTGTAGGAACTGATCTCATGGGCAGTAAGAAATCCTTCCCGCGTGGTTACGTCAACGTAGTTCCCTTCGAGCTCATGAGCAGGTGCGTAGGCCAGGCAGTGCACAATCCCATCGAGACCATCCCAGCTATCTGAGAGGCCACTGAACAGATCTTGTATTTGCTGGTCATTGGTCACGTCGCAAGGGAATACGAGATGGGAATCCCAGCTCTTGGCAAACTTTAGAACTCGATCTTTGAGCTTGTCGTTCTGATAAGTCAGAGCCAGCTGGGCACCTTCCCGATGCATGGCGGCGGCAATACCCGAGGCAATTGAGAGTTTGCTGGCCACACCCAGAACAAGAATACGCTTTCCTGCTAGAAATCCCATGATTACCCCTGTCCCATAAACCATTAATTTGTATAGCGGCCATTTTACTGCAATTAGAGGAAATTTGTTCAGCGCCGAAGTGGGTGCTAGAAGAGAGGGTACTGGGTCCTATCGTTGGCTGCCTCGTTGATCAGGACTTACGTGATTCCGTGCATGAAATGTTTAAGCACGGGCACCAGAAGGATAGCCAGCAACCCGACTCCGATGCTATACCAACCTGCGGTGGCATAGACCTCCATATAGCTGGCTAGCGCTGCGGCAGGGTCGGTAACTTCACCACCTACGGTGTCAGACCCGGTCATGGCGGCGATTGTGCCGGAGACATAATTGCCGGCTGCAGAGGCAAGGAACCAACAACCCATCATCATGCCTACTACTCCCGGTACAGAAAGCTTGGTGGTCATAGACAGGCCAACCGGAGAGATACAGAGCTCCCCAGTGGTATGTAGCAGGTAAAGCAGTACCAACCAGATAAGCGCGACCTGGGTTGCGTCTGTAGCGACAGAAGCTCCATAGACAAGGAGCAAAAAGCCAAGCCCGAGTTGGATAAGTGAAAGAGCAAACTTCAACGGCGTGGATGGTTCCCATCCACGCCGTGCCAGGTAAAGCCAGATCATCCCGAATAACGGTGCCAGGGTGATGATGAAGAAAGCATTCACAGACTGGAAAGCGGCAGCGGGAATTTCGAATCCGAATACTACTCGATCAATATTGCGATCTGTCATCAAGTTAAGTGAGCTGCCGGTTTGCTCGAAAAGCGACCAGAAGATTATCTGGTAACTCATCAGGAACAGGCAGACAAGCATACGATTCCTGTCATGAGGCTCGCACTTCAGGAAAGCGTAGGTGACTACGATCAGCGTCATAATAACAAGTGATGCGCCGAGGAGGCCCCCGACCACGGCTCGATTCTGCATCAATTGCCAGCACACCAGAACGCCCAAGAAAGTCAGTAGGTAAATCGCTATCTCTCGGCTAACTCCTGGTATTATGGATTGTGCAAGTAACTCAGGATTTTTTGGATTAGCCGCTTCGCCAAAAAGGTGTTTGCCGCGGATGAAGACCAGTAGCCCGAATAACATGCCGACACCTGCGGCCCCAAATCCGAATGCGAATCCGTAGTACTGCAGGAGAAATCCGCAGACGATTGCACCAAGAAATGCACCTAGATTGATGCCCATGTAAAACAGGGTAAACGCGCCGTCACGTCGCGCATCCGTGCGTTCGTACATTGAACCCACCAGGGTGGATATATTTGCTTTCAGAAAGCCGACGCCCATGATGATAAGTGCCAGGGAAAAATAAAATACTTGCAGATAGATGGGGTCTCTCTGCACTTCCGTCTGCCCTCTGACTGTTACTTCCACTGCCTGAGCGCCTTCTATGGCCATGCCCATATGACCGGCAACCAACAAAATAGCCCCCAGTATTACGGCTTTCGCAGGACCTAGATAGCGGTCGGCAACCACCCCTCCAATGACAGGTGTTATATAAACGAGAGAAATGTAAGCGCCGTAAATTCCGGCCGCGCTTTCATCGGAGAAGAGGAAGTGTTGAGTAAGATAAAAGATGAGCAGTGCACGCATTCCATAGTAACTGAAGCGCTCCCACATCTCCGTCAGAAAGCAGATAACCAGGCCTTTTGGATGCCCAAGAAATTCGTCACTCGTAACTCGGCCGATCGTTGTTTCAGTCATCAATGAAGCATCGCTCTATGGGCATGTCTGTAGTGATATTCCACGCTAGTTTAGACGCGAATCGGGAGGGGAAATTACTATTTCCTGACCGGGATAAATCAGATCGCGACTGGAGATGCTATTCCAGATCAACAATTCCTGCAGGCTGGTATCAAAGCGATTTGCAATGCTCGCCATAGTATCACCCGGTCGCACAATGTAGATTCCCGTAGACCCATCTGTATTGCTTGCACTCGTTGCATGTGTAGAGGTCTGCGCAAATCGTAAGTCCAGGACCTGCCCCGAGTGCAACAAGGAATCAATTTCGATGCTATTTTTATTCGCTATGTCTTGGGATCTGATATCGAATCGTCTGGCGATGGTCCACAGGTTGTCGCCGCGGCGCACGGTATATGAAGCGGGAACACTGTCCACCATTGAACGGGCAGGGCGGATTATGGGTACCGCAGCCAGTGAGCCGACAGCATCGGTTCGTGGAATTAGTAATGACTCGCCAGCAATTATTCGTGACCCTGCAAGTTGATTGACCACCTGCAATACATCCACGCGCGTATCTAGTTTTCGAGCGATGGCACCCAGCGTATCGCCCGGACTGATTTCATAGCGATCCCAGGTCACCAGGTCTGCGCGATTCATAGTAGACAAGCCAGCCACCAGGAACTCGGCGTGCTCTATTGGTACTGCCAGGCTCTGAGGACTATCGGGATGGGTTGCCCATTGCAGATACCCCGGGTTTAAGCTCTTGAGCACCTCGTCATCTAGCTGTGCCAGACGGGCTGCTTGCGCCATGTCAATTTGGCCACCTACCTCGACTACTGCCAGGGGCTCTTCATTGTCGATTTGATGGAGCTCGATACCAAATTCATCGGACTGTGAAATGATTTTCGCCAGGGCAAGAATTCTCGGCACATGGGAACGGGTCTCCCCGGCAAGTGACAGGGTCCAGAAGTCAGCATCTTCCGGCGAACTACCGCTGCGGCGAATAGCCCGTCGCACATTGCCTTCGCCGGTATTATACGCCGCCAGAGCGAGTAACCAGTCTGCATCGAACTGCTGATGCAGTTCCTGAAGATAGTCCAGAGCCGCCAATGTTGAAGCCCGGGGATCTCTTCTTGCGTCGTACCACCAATCCTGTTGCAGCCCGAAGCTCTCCGCGGTAGGCCCAATAAATTGCCAAAGGCCAACTGCATGCTCGCTTGAATAGGCATTGGGATTAAACGTGCTTTCTACGAAGGGGACCAGGGCCAGCTCCATGGGCAGCCCACGGTCCTCGATCTCTGCAACGATCCAGTAAAGGAACGGTGAAGACCTTTCGGCGATGAGATCAAACAGGGGTTGATTTTCCGCATATTCAATAATTTGGTTCGCTACCGCCGGATGCCCATAAGCATAGGAGAGCTGGAAACCCGCCTGCATCCTGTCCCAGACATTATTGAACTCGTAGATGGTCACGGTCGGTTCAACGAGCTCCTTAGAGTCAGACCTGCTGGATGGGTTGTCTGTTTTCTCTGAGAGCCCGGCTACGTCAGGGCGTTGTGTGGCTGTCGACAAATCGGCAGGATTAACAACTGGAATCGATTGACAAGCAGACAGCACTAGCACGGAGAAGCCAAAGGCCGAAAGTCGAAATGCGGATGTACTACTGAGTAATTTCATGGAGGTTAAGATAGCAAAGTTCTAGAAGTTATCCTTCCAACTCCTGATTGCAGCGAATACTGCAATTGTGTTTGCAGCGGGATAACCGAGCTGAGATGTGGCACTTTTCTGCAAGGCCGGGAGTTCACAGCGCAGAAACGGGTTAGTGTCGAGCGCGAGTTGAACACAGGAGGGCAGGGTGGGTTGAGGGATTCTCGTTTTCCCTGTTCGCTGGTGAGGCGCTTTATGAGTAATACGTTATCGGGGTCGGCCGCTGGGGAAAATTTCATATGCGCCAATGTATATTCGTGTGTACAGTAAACCTCAGTAGTCGGTTGTAACGCTCTATGTTTACTGACGGATTTGCGCATCACCGCCGGAGTGCCTTCGAAGAGTCGGCCACAGCCGCCTGCAAAGGTTGTGTCCCCACAAAACAGGATAGGCGCCTTCAGTGAATCGGATTGGCTGTAGTTGGCAATATGATCAAGAGTGTGACCTGGCGCATCGATCACGAAAAACATGGGGCCAAAGAGTTCAACCTGGTCACCTTCACTCACATAGTTTGATATGCCCGAGATATTACTCGAACCTGGCCCGCACACCTTGGGCGAATACTTGGCGATTAATTTCTTCAGGCCACCGGTATGGTCCGGGTAGTGTTGTGTGATCAGAATGTCTACCAGCTTCAGGTGATGCGCTTCCAGATAGGAAATTACTGGAGTAGCATCTCCCGGATCAACAACACAGGCGCTGTTATGTTCCTGGTCAGATATTGCCCAGATATAATTGTGAGTGAACGCCGGGATTGGCTGGATCTGGCTAATCATAATCAGATTTTCGGCTACAAACCCGACATATTATAGAGAACACGGGCGATTACAAGCAGTCACCACAGGCTCAACGGGGTTATCTCTGGTGCAGATCGGGTATAGGAGTTAGAATCTATTGGTCTGGAAAACTCATTGTCTTCAGAAAATTGTGCCCCTATGAAATTGCTCTCCAAACATGAAACAAGACGCCGTCTGCTCAGAGGATTGCCGGATTCTGATTTGCTGGCAACTCTTGTCGGGCAATGGTTGCAGACCCCGCAAGGCTACGAAGTGCTGCAGGCCGAACGTGAGATTGTGACTCCGCTACTAAGTCGGCTGTTTGGGTATCATATATTACAGGTGGGCTGCAATGAAGAATGCTCGCTGATTGACAACAGTCCTGTCGGGCACAAGATTATCTTCTCTCCAACCTGGCGGCCCGGTACCAGGCATGCAATAGCCGACAATGAAGAACTTCCGCTGGCTACTGACAGCATCGACGTTGTAGTGATACATCATGCGCTCGATTTTACTGATGATAGTCATCGCTTGTTGCGAGAAGCCACCAGGGTATTACGACCTGGAGGAAAGATGTTGATCATAGGTTTTAATCCTTATAGCCACTGGGGGTTCTGGAAGCTCTTCAAACGTCGTATTAATATTCCATGGCGCGGACGTTTCATTTCCAAAGGACGATTGTTAGACTGGTTACAGTTATTAGACCTGCAAATTGACTCTGTAAATTACGGGCTACACTTCTTACCCTTGAAATTTTCTCGGCTTCTGAAACATGCGAAACGCATGGAACGCTTTGGAAGTAAGATCAAGAGTCCCTTTGGTGGGGCCTATTTCATCCTCTGTGTTAATCAGGTTGCTCCGATCACACCAATTCTATCGAAGTGGCGCCAGATCCGGGCAAGGGCTACCGTTATTCCTGTGGCGGAGAACACCAGGGCGAAGATTCACTAGGTTGAATCATAGGAGCAGTAGCCTTGCAGCAGGTTGTAGAAATGTACACTGACGGCGCTTGCCGCGGAAATCCGGGCAAGGGTGGTTGGGGGGTGCTGCTGCGTTATGGCGATGCTGAGAAAACACTGCACGGTGGTGAGGTGATGACAACCAATAACCGTATGGAATTGACAGCGGTGATTAAAGGACTCGAGGCGCTGACTAAATCCTGTAGTGTGACAATTACTACCGACTCGAAGTATGTCCTGTCAGGGATTACGGAATGGATTACAAGCTGGAAGCAGCGCAATTGGAAAACTGCCAATAAGAAGCCTGTACTGAATGTTGAATTGTGGAAGCAGCTCGACGAATTAATCGCGCAACATGAAGTTAATTGGGTATGGGTGAAAGGGCACAGCGGTCATCCCGAAAATGAGATTGCCGATCAACTCGCCAATTTAGGTATTGACGAGATGAATGGCAGCACCAGGTAGCAGGTAACCCAAATATGCGTCAGGTAGTACTCGATACTGAAACCACAGGCCTGGATCCGCAACAGGGCCACCGGATAATCGAGATTGGCTGTGTCGAAATCAAGAACCGCAAGCGAACTGATAAACAATTCCATTGTTACCTAAATCCGGAAAGAGAGATCGATGAGGCTGCAATCGAAGTCCATGGATTAACGACTGACTTTCTTTCTGACAAGCCACGTTTTCACCAGATAGAACAGGAATTCCTCAAATTTATAACAGGTGCGGAACTGATAATTCACAATGCACCCTTCGACATGGGTTTCTTGAATTACGAACTGGCTCGGACTACATCGAGTTCCAATAATCTGGACGGCGTATGTTCGGTCCTGGATACCTTGCTTCTTGCCAGGGAGAAGCACCCGGGTCAGCGCAACAATCTTGATGCGCTCTGCAAACGCTACGAAGTTGATAATACTCAACGCCAATTGCATGGTGCCTTGTTGGATGCCGAGATCCTCGCTGATGTGTATCTGGTGATGACCAGCGGTCAGTCGAGTCTTTCACTCAAAGACGAACACACCCAGGATTCAAGAGCCCGCAAACGTGCCCGCAAGCTGGATCCCAAGCGAACGACATTGCCTGTGATCTACGCCAGCGAGGCTGAGCTGAACGCCCATGAGGAGCGACTCAGGGAAATAGAGCGCAGCAGTGAACAGGGCTGTTTGTGGCTGCAAATCGAAGCAGAACGGGGAGCAGGATAAGCCGTGCTGATTTCTGTTCCTGGTAGTCCTGAATGTCCCGAAATTCCTTGAATACCCGATACTAAAGCTATAGTATTTAGCGCTTTTGAGCCAAGACCAACCGCCAAAAAACCAATAAATACAGAAGGCTAATCCCGATTCCAAGCAAGGGATAGTGAGCCTGAATCCGCTAGTCAGAATTAACTGCAGAGCCCGATGAGGAACTAATTAAATGGAAGAGCTGGTATGGAATAACGACATGATGATGTCCGCCATAGTCCTGGCGGCAACCTTCATAGCGATTTTCACAGAAGGAATACACAAGATTCATCGGGTCAAATGTGCAATGGCGGGTGCGGCTGCCATGGTCATAGTTGGACAGATCATGGGTTACTACAACCCCGAAGAAGCAGTTCATGCGATAGACTGGAACGTGGTATTTCTACTCGGTGGAATGATGACTATTGTAGCGATCATGATTCCAACCGGTGGATTTCAGCAATTGGCTTACAAGATTGCGGATTTCAGTAAAGGCCGACTCTTCCTGCTGCTGGTTTTAATGGGCTCATTGGTTACCGGGCTCTCTTTGTTGCTCGACAACGTTACAACAGTGGTTATCTTCGGGCCGCTGATTATTCTTATCTGTCAGTCGCTGCGTGTAAACGCCATTCCCTACCTGCTAGCCGCCGCATTGTTGTCAGACACTGGTGGAGTAGCGACCCTGGTGGGCGATCCTCCCAATCTGATGATCGGCTCGGCATTCAATATCGACTTCAATACCTTCATAATCCACATGGGAGGAATGGTTCTGGTTGCCTGGCTGGTAGTACTGGTCATGCTGCGCTACCTATTCAAAGAAGAGCTGGCCGTTATTCCTCACGAGCTCGACTTGACCGACCGGGAACCGTTGTCTGACCCGAAGACCTGGTATGGGGCGCTGGGTGTGCTCGGCATCATGGTCATAGGTTTTGTTTTGCATAACGCGCTGCACTGGGAACCCTGGTTTGTGACTGCACTCGGTCTTACAGCACTGGCGTTTATCGGCAAAGACATCGATATGGAAGAGGCGTTCGCTCACACTGAGCTGGCGTTGCTGATGTTTTTCATCTCGCTGTTTATCATCGTCGGTGGAGTAGAGCACAGTCAGTTCCTGGAATACCTGGGAACTTTCATCATTCCATTCGTCGAGGATGATTTGTTGACCGCAACTTTGATACTGCTTTGGGTGGCGGCATTCCTTTCAGCGGCCATTGACAATATCCCGTTCACAGCAGCGATGATTCCAATTATCGCCGCGATGGAGACCCAGGGCATCAACGTCACTCCGTTATTCTGGGGTCTCGCTGCCGGCGTGGGTATGGGTGGCAACGGCACTCATATCGGATCAACCGCTAATGTCTTTATTGTTACCATTTCTGAGAAAATGGCGAAAGACGCGGGCGATCCCAGTCTAGCTATCACGCCCGGCCTGTGGGCGCGGAAAGGCTTGCCGGTCATGTTAGTGACCCTGGTGACCTGTACCATCATTATGTGGCTGTTCTGGGACTTCTTCTCCACGCCAATCCCAAGGTAGTATCTGCCGCACACTGCTTTCCTACTTTACAGGTTTAAAGGATAGTGGATTACTCGGTTAGCAGTGTGCAACTGGCCCCTCTCTACCCGAGAATCATCTAGCTGCGTCTTCGAAGGCTAGTCTCTGCTGCGAATCTGGTTTAAGTTAGCAGTCATGACAAGGCGCAACTACTTCCTTCATCCCGACAGTTTGAATGATACAGACCGGCTGGTGTTGTTCTACCAGAACCAGGTGCTGGTTCGTGGCGAGAATTTTGTCTGGAGTAAGACGCAGTTAGACGCGGGGTTTCTGGAAGACTCTGAGCTATTGGTAATTGAAGAAGGCAACGAAAGCTTCGTCGCCGTTCATAGCAAGCAGGACATTGCAGGGTTATTGGATGCTGAAAACAGATCCTTGCGAAGTCTGTTGTTCGCAGAAGGAGATCTCGCCTTCTCAGTTGCCGGCAAGGCCAGCCAGATTATCGACTGGTACAACTCACACCGATATTGCGGTAGTTGTGGAAGTGCCACCGAAAACCATGGATCAGAGAGAGCAGTCTTTTGTGGTCAGTGCGAACGACACTTTTATCCACGCATTAATCCCTGTGTCATTATGCTGGTGGTCCGAGGTCGAGAAATGTTGCTCGCTCGCAGTGCCCGGTTCAAGGGTGGTTTCTTCAGTTGCCTGGCAGGCTTTATCGAGGTAGGAGAGACTGTCGAAGAAACACTAACCAGAGAAGTCAAGGAAGAAGTAGGGCTAGAGGTCCATAACTTGCGGTATATTAAGAGTCAGTCCTGGCCCTTTCCCTCACAGCTAATGCTGGGCTTTATAGCTGAGTACAAATCTGGCGAGATCGTGCTGCAACCTGACGAGATTGAAGAGGCCAGATGGTATGACATCGACGAACTGCCAAATGTCCCTGTGGCCGGCCTTAGTGTGGCTGGCGACCTGATTCTGTACTACATAGATCAGGTGAAGTCAGGTTCGCTTTGAATTGGGCTGCATTTATAGGCAAAATGCTGCAAGGTCTGTCATTGAGAGCAGAGCAAACAAGGAGAATCACCTTTGGATTTTTTGATTGAATACGGAATGTTTCTGGCGAAGTCTGCGACTATCGTGCTGGCAGTCATCTTCATCATCGGTATATTGACCGCAAGTGGGCAGAGACAGAGGAAGACTGGAAAGAAAGGCAGTATCAAGGTTACCAGGCTAAATGATCATTTCGATGAAATGCGCGAGACGATGCGGCTATCTGTGCTGGATAAAGAACATTTAAAACTGGTACATAAAGATGAAAAGAAACAAGAGAAGGCCGAGCAGAAAGAGAAGAAAGAACAGTTAAAGAAAGAAAAGTTAAAGAAAGAAAAGCAGGGTGAGATTGAGGATTCAGCAGTCAGGAAAAAGCGCGTCTATGTGATAAATTTCAAAGGTAATATTGCTGCCGAAGCCGTAGCATCTCTGCGTGAGGAAATTACCGCGATTCTTTCGCTAGCCGCACCGCAAGATGAAGTTTTGCTCAGGTTAGAGAGTCCTGGAGGCATGGTGCATGCCTATGGTCTCGCTTCATCTCAGCTGCTGAGAATAAAGACCGAGAAGATCCCGCTGACGATCTGTGTTGATAAAGTGGCAGCTAGCGGAGGTTATATGATGGCTTGCCTGGCAGATCGCCTGGTTTCGGCCCCGTTTGCAATCATCGGTTCTATTGGCGTGCTCGTGCAACTGCCAAATTTCCATCGCGTACTAAAGAAGTTCGACGTTGACTACGAAATGATCAGTGCGGGTGAGTATAAGCGTACTCTGACAACATTTGGCGAGATTACCCAGAAAGGCAGAGACAAAGTTCAGGAAGATGTCGAAACCATTCACAGTATCTTTAAAACCTGGGTAAAAGATCATCGTCCCAGTATTGAGATCGAAAAAATAGCGACAGGTGAAACCTGGGTGGGCGTGCAAGCCAAGGAGCGCTATATGGTTGATGAGTTGAAAACCAGCGACGAATGCATAATTGCAGCCTGTGAAACGGCTGACGTGTTTGAAGTTGAGTACGAGTTTCGAAAATCTCTGCAAGATCGCCTGGGGAATGTATTTGAAGGTACAGCAGATCGCTTATTCAGCAAATGGTTTGAAAAACCCACCGATGATATCTATCAATAACAGACAGTAACAGATTGGAATATCCAGCAGATGGAATCAGATACATTCAAAGCACTGCTAGTAAGTGAGGTTGCGGAAAAAGAATTTGCCGCAGAACTTATCGAGCGGAACATCGCCGATTTACCAGAAGGCGATGTGCTGGTCGAGGTGCAGTATTCATCGATCAATTACAAAGACGCCCTGTCAGCAAGTGGTAATAAAGGGGTCACACGCTTATACCCCCATACTCCAGGAATAGATGCAGCAGGCGTAGTTCGCAGCAGCAGTGATGGAAATTTCCAGGAAGGGGATCAGGTCATAGTCACTGGTTTCGATCTCGGCATGAATACTGCCGGTGGGTTTGGTCAGTACATTCGGGTTCCAGCTAACTGGGTCGTAGCCTGCCCCGATGGCATGGAAAGGCGCGAAGCGATGATCTTGGGTACCGCTGGGTTTACCGCGGCTTTGTGTATCGAGAAACTCATAGCAAACGGGCTAGATCCTGATGCGGGGGATGTACTGGTAACCGGGGCTACCGGTGGGGTTGGTATCATTGCCGTTATGTTGTTGAGTAAGCTGGGCTACCGGGTTGTTGCAAGCACTGGCAAAGCAGCCTCTCATGAATTGTTGAAGGCATTGGGGGCCAGTGAAGTGATTGGCCGAGCGGAACTTGGTGAGGTCAATTCACGTCCTTTGCTCAAAGAGCGCTGGGCTGGTGCGGTGGATGTAGTTGGGGGCGATACCCTGTTCAACGTCATCAAGGCCTTGAAGTATCAAGCCAGTGTAGCCGCCTGTGGCCTGGTTCAGTCACCCGTGTTTCAAGCCTCGGTACTTCCCTTTATTCTCCGCGGTGTGAACTTGCTGGGCGTGGATTCGGTCCAGTTACCACTGACGCGTAAACAAGCCGTCTGGAAAAAATTGGCGCAGGAGTGGAAGTTGACCGGATTGGACGAAATCTGTAGCGAGATTGGGTTCGAGCAACTGCAGGAGAGCCTCGCAGTTGTGCTGAGGGGCGAGGCGACTGGTCGCTACTTGCTTAATCTGCAACGCTAGTCTCTGCGCAGCCTGGCGGAAATAGCGATCGGTGTAGGGCAGAACAACACCACAACGTAAGAAGAAATCAAAAACGTGACAATTGCCGCACCTTGTATCACCAGCGAAGCGGCTTCGCCGATCATGCCGGATTGGGTGGCTACGAAGGCAATCAGCAATGAGAACTCACTGATCTGCCCCAACCGCAGCCCTGCGTCCCATGCAAGGCGATTCCGTTCACTAAATCGCCGTAACAGGTAGTGAAATATTACCGGCTTCACTGTCAATGCCAGTCCCGCCAATAGCAGCGCAGGCGCTGCAATCTGTGTTAATAACCCGATGTTGAATTGAGCGCCGAGCGAAAAGAAAAACAAAATAAGAAAGAAATCTCTGAGCGGTTTCAAACTGTAGGCAATGTAGAGCGCAATTGGACTGGTTGCCAATGATACGCCCGCTACAAAAGCCCCTATTTCAGCCGACAAGCCCATTTCTGAAGCGAGTGCCGACAAGCCCAGACACCAGCCAATTGCTAACAGGAAGATGTATTCCTTGAAATGGTCGAATCTGCCTATCAAACGAATGAGCACATAACGAGTCGTTGCGTAGGCAATCAGCAGTAGTAGTGGGAATGCCAACAACACGCGCAGAGCGCTGGCCTGTTCGATGTTTCCGGAATCAAGAAACACCAGGATAAAGATGGCGATGAAGTCCTGCAGCAGCAGAATCCCGACCATGAGTTCACCCATGTGCTGCTGATGCAGCACCGTAGTCGGTAACAATTTAATGCCGATAATCGTACTGGAAAATATCATGCTGAAGCCAATTACCAGGCTCTCGGTCTGGGAAAAGGCAAACAGCAGGCCCGTGCTATAACCGAGGACGACGAACACCAGTGAACTGGCTAGAGTAACCTGGAAGGTCTTCTTGAGCGTGGTAAACAGTTTGCTAGGCTGCATGTCCAGACCCAGGAGAAACAACAGGAAGATGATGCCGAATTCGGCTATGTCTGTCAGCAGTGTTGGGTCAGAAATATAACGAAGGCCGTACGGTCCAAGGACGACACCGATGAGGATGTAGGCGACCAGTAGTGGTTGACGCAGAAAAAGCGCCAGAGTGGAAAGCAGTGCAGCTCCACTGAAGATAAGAAAGAATGAAAAGAGTAAGGAATCAGTCTCCATCGTCAGCGATGCCAATCATTGAGGATGAAAGCAATATAACCCTTAGCGTCGTTTGAACAAGGGCAGGGGCTCAGCAATAGAGGACTGATACCCGGTAGAAAAATCAGTGAATGCCTGCAGACACAATTCCACATCCTGATCGTGTCTCAGCGCAAACGCGTTAAATCCACAACGCGACATATAAAAGAGTTGATCCCTCAATACGTCGCCAATTGCTCGAATCTCTCCGGAGTAATGAAGATTCTCTCTGAGTTCGCGTGCATTGGTGTAAGAGCGGCCATCCGAGAACACTGGGAAATTAAGCGCGATCAGTGGAAAAGTCTGCAGCGCATCGCCAAGTTCACTGACGTTTTCATGGCTATCCAGCCAGATTGCAATCTCGCCCTGATAATCTGATAACTCTTGCCCATAGTCCTTCCAGAACTTGAGCGGCACGATAAAGCGTTTATTGGGTACTGCTCGCAGCACTTCGGGTCCGGTTGCTTCCTTTAATACGGTCCAGCGATCGTGTTCCAGGGATCCGTTCTTAATCAGCGTTGGCATAGATCTTTTCTTTGAATGGCTCCATGCCGATGCGTTGAAAAGTGGCTAGAAAACTCTCGTTGTCGATGCGATTAGTTTTGTACACGCCGACAAGTGTCTTGATAACAGCAGGGATTTCATCCTGGGCGAAGGCTGGTCCCAATATTTTGCCCAGGCTGGCTTCATTCCTGGAAGAGCCACCGAGGGAGATCTGGTAGAACTCAGCACCTTTCTTGTCGACTCCCAGAATGCCAATATTGCCGACGTGGTGATGTCCACAGGCATTCATGCAACCCGAGATGTTGATGTTAAGCTCGCCGATCTCGGTCAGTTCATCGAAGTTATCGAACGCACGTTGAATAGATTCGGCAATGGGGATGGACTTGGCGTTAGCCAGCGCACAAAAATCACCACCAGGGCAACAGATCATGTCAGTAAGTAAACCCAGATTCTTGCTGGCCAGGGAATGACGCTTCAGCTGCTGCCACAAATCAAACAATTTCTCCTGTTCGACATCGGCAAAGACGACATTCTGACGATGACTGATCCGCACCTCGCCGAAGCTGTACTCGTCCGCCAGATCTGCCAGGTAATCCAGTTGCGTGTCAGTGACATCTCCTGGCGCTACGCCGGTTTCCTTGAAAGCGACGCTCACGATCGCGTAGCCTGTTTGCTTATGGGGATGTACATTTCGAGAGTGCCAACTCTGAAATAGGGCGTCCTGTTTCAGCTGCTGCGATAGTTGTTCAGGGTTGTCACTTCTTTCAAGATAAGCCGGATCGGTAAAGAACGACTTGCAGCGTTGAATTTCATCTTCAGTAAGGGTTTGCGCACCATCTTTGATTTTCTGCCACTCGGCCATCACCTTGGCCTTGAAGGCATCGACGCCGGTCTCTTTTACCAGGATCTTGATGCGTGCTTTGTACTTATTGTCCCGGCGCCCCTCGCGATTATAGACCCTTAGAATTGCTTCCAGGGCCGTCAATAAATGCTGTTTTTCAACAAACTCGAATACTTCCTGACCGATGACTGGAGTTCTGCCCAGCCCACCTCCAGCAAGGATACGAAAACCAGTTACCTTATCTGGGCCCTTTATCAGATACACGCCTATGTCGTGCACCTGGGTAGCCGCCTGATCGATGGCGGTACCACAAACAGCGATCTTGAATTTCCTTGGCAGGTAGGCGAACTCTGGATGAAACGTTGACCACTGCCGGATAATTTCGCAATACGGACGGCTGTCTTCGAGTTCATCGACGGCGGCACCCGCAAACTGATCTGTGGTTGTGTTGCGGATGCAGTTGCCACTGGTCTGAATGGCATGCATTTCAACTTCTGCCAGATGCGCGAGAAGATCCGGGACATCTTCCAGCGCCGGCCAGTTAAATTGAATATTCTGCCTGGTAGTGAAGTGACCGTAGCCCTTGTCATAGTGACGAGCAATGAATGCCAACTTGCGCAACTGTCTTGATGACAGCAGCCCGTAAGGCACGGCGATTCTTAACATCGGTGCCAATCTCTGTATATAGAGCCCGTTCTGCAATCGCAGCGGCAGAAACTCAGAGTCGCTTAGCTTGTTATCCAGATAGCGGTCGGTCTGGTCGCGAAACTGCGCGACTCGCTCGGCCAGCATTTGATGGTCATATTGGTCGTACTGATACATTTGTGCATGTCCGCAAGCGGGGGGCCTATTGTATTAGAAGAGCCCAGAAAATTCACTGCCTATGCTTATGTCACTCAAAGATTGGCCGCTAACAGCTTGCTAACCTCCTGGCTCTCAACGCCTTTACGTTTAGCCAGGTCTTCGACTTGCTCTGCGGTAATTTTACCGACTGAGAAATAACGTGCCTCGGGATGGCCGAAGTAGTATCCGCTTACTGTGGCAGCCGGAGTCATCGCGAAACTCTCAGTGAGTTCGACTCCTATCTGAGCGCTGGCATCCAGCAGCTCAAAAAGAACAGTTTTCTCAGAATGATCCGGGCAGGCCGGATAGCCAGGTGCGGGTCGGATTCCCTGGTATTTCTCCTGGATCAACTCATCCGTGCTTAACGATTCATCGGATTGGTAAGCCCAGAATTCCTTACGCACTCTTTCATGCATATGCTCAGCGAAAGCCTCGGCAAGTCTGTCGGCGAGCGCCTTGACCAGCAGTGCATTGTAGTCATCATGCTCGGCTACATATTTTGCAGCGAGCTCTTCAACGCCAATTCCAGCGGTGACTACAAAGCCACCAATGTAGTCTTCATGGGGTGATTCCTCAGGCGCAATGAAGTCGGCCAGACAGAGATTGGCCAACCCGGAGTCTTTCTCGACCTGTTGTCGAAGAAAATGCATCGTCGCCAGTGGGCTGGCACTGCCGTTTGCCTGAAACAGTTGCACATCATTATCGCCCTGGCGTTTTGCCGGCCAGAATCCGATCACCGCTTTCGCTTTAAGCAAATTCTGGCCAATGATCTTGTCGAGCATTGCCTGGGCATCTTCAAACAGTTCGGTCGCGACCTTTCCAACCTTTGCATCACTGAGTATCGCCGGATATTTTCCCGCCAGCGACCAGGTAATAAAAAACGGGGTCCAGTCAATATAGGGGACCAGGTCCGCTAGTGGATAGTCCTGAAAAATGCGATTTCCTGCGAAACTCGGTTTAACAGGGCTAAAAGTATCCCAATCACCATTGAGTTTATTCTCATTCGCCTGTGCAAAACTCTTCAAGACACGCCTTTTGGCACGCTTGGATATGCGGTCTCTTATTAGCTCGTATTCCTCACGAATGGACTGGCAGTAGCCTGGCTTGTTGTCGGCATTCAGCAGCGTACTGACGACAGAAACACTGCGCGACGCATCGGGCACATAGACTGTGCCATCGTTCTGATAGTTCTGTTCAATCTTTACTGCAGTGTGCGCCTTTGAGGTTGTGGCGCCACCGATCAACAGGGGTATATTGAATTCCAGGCGTTGCATCTCACTGGCGACATGGACCATTTCATCAAGCGAAGGGGTAATCAGGCCGCTAAGACCGATAATATCGACTGACTCATCTTTTGCTACCTGAAGAATTTTTGCGCAGGAAACCATGACCCCCAGGTCAATGACATCGTAGTTGTTGCAGCCGAGCACGACACCGACAATGTTCTTGCCAATGTCATGAACATCGCCCTTTACCGTTGCGAGTAAGATCTTGCCCTTGCCGCGAATTTCAACCGAGCCTTTCTCGTCCTCAATAAAGGGAAGCAAATAGGCAACGGCCTGTTTCATTACACGCGCGCTTTTGACAACCTGAGGCAGAAACATCTTGCCGCTCCCGAACAGGTCACCGACCTCATCCATACCGCGCATCAGTGGTCCTTCGATCACCGAGATCGGTTTGTCTGCCTGCTGACGGGCGCTTTCTGTATCTTCTTCGATAAACTTGGTAATTCCTTTTACGAGGGCGTAGCTGAGCCGATCCTCGACACTCTTTTCGCGCCAGGACAGGTCTTCGGTTTGTTCTTTGCTGGACGTGCCACTGACCGACTGGGCAATCGCCATTAAGTTTTCGGTGGCTTCCGGGTCGGTATTCAATACAATAGCCTCTACTGCGGCCTTCAACTCAGGCGGAATATCGTCGTAGACTGCCAGTTGTCCGGCATTGACAATGCCCATGTCCAGACCGGCCTTGATGGCGTGGTAGAGAAATACCGAATGAATCGCCTCCCTCACCGTGTCATTGCCTCGAAACGAAAACGACACGTTACTGATACCACCGGAAATCAGAGCGCCAGGTAGATTCTTTTTGATAAATTTGCAGCTCTCAATATAGTCCACAGCATAGTTGTTATGCTCTTCGATGCCGGTAGCTATTGCGAATACATTGGGGTCGAAAATAATATCACTCGGTGGAAAATCGAGCCTGTTAACCAGGGCCTCATAGCTGCGTTTGCAGATGGTCTGCTTGCGCTCGAGCGTGTCCGCCTGCCCCTGTTCATCAAAAGCCATGATAATGACTGCGGCGCCGTATTTAAGGCACAACGCTGCCTTGGCAAGAAATTCCTCTTCACCTTCCTTTAGGCTGATCGAGTTAACGATGCATTTACCCTGACAGCATTTCAGGCCTGTTTCGATGATTTCCCATTTTGATGAATCGATCATCAAAGGGACTTTGCTGATTTCAGGTTCCGATGCTATAAGCTTGAGGAATTTCTCCATCGCCGCTTCTGAATCGAGCATACCTTCGTCCATGTTGATGTCGATAATCTGGGCGCCGGCCGCTACTTGTTCACGGGCGACTTCCAGCGCCTCGTCAAAGTTCTCTTCACGAATGAGGCGAGCGAATCTAGCCGAGCCCGTGACATTGGTTCTCTCGCCCACATTAACAAAGAGAGAATTGCTATCGATGTAAAACGCTTCAAGTCCGCTTAGCCGACAGGCAGGTGCAATGACAGGTAGCTTCCTGGGCGCACAGTTTCTGACTCGATCAGCGATCGCTTTTATGTGGGCTGGTGTGGTTCCACAACAGCCGCCAACGATATTAATAAATCCCTGGTCGGCAAACTCACCGACAATCCCTGCCATTTCTTCCGGAGTCTGGTCATACTCGCCAAATTCATTTGGCAAGCCGGCATTCGGATGCGTGGAGACATACTCCGGCACGAGGGATGCACACTCTTCGATGTGAGGCCTGAGTTGCTCCGCACCTAGCGCGCAGTTGAAGCCAATAGCGAGTGGCCTGGCATGCGCCACGGATGCACAAAATGCGGCAACGGTCTGTCCCGACAGCGTTCTTCCGCTCGCGTCAGTGATCGTGCCTGAGATAATTAACGGCAAAGTTATCTGCTTCTCTTCGAAGGTGCGCTGCACTGCGAAGATTGCAGCCTTGGCATTGAGCGTATCGAATGCAGTCTCAATCATGATGATGTCTACACCACCATCGATCAATGCACTGGTTGAGACAGAGTAGTCTGCAACGAGCTCATCGAAACTGGTGTTTCGAAAACCCGGATCATTTACATCCGGCGAAAGCGATGCAGTCTTGCTGGTTGGTCCGAGCACACCGGCGACAAACCTCGGTTGTTCAGGTGTCTGGGCGGAAATTTCATCGCAGACCTGGCGAGCCAATCGCGCCGCCTCGAGATTTAGCTCGTAAGTAATATCCTGCAGCTGATAATCGGATTGCGAGCTGCGAGTTGAGTTAAAAGTGTTCGTCTCGACGATATCGGCACCGGCCTGGTAATAGGCACGATGGATGTCCTTGATAATTGCGGGTTGGGTCAGGCAGAGCAGGTCATTGTTGCCAGCCAGATCATGGGGGTGCTCGAGGAACCGCTCACCACGAAACTCGGCATCATTGAGCTTCCTTGCCTGAATCATGGTCCCCATAGCACCATCCAGCACCAGAATTCGCTGCTGAAGTATTTCGTGGAGAGCTTGTAGGGATTGCCGGTTTTTCATCATACTGCCTGTTTGCTGGCGCCTTAAAAAGCGCGCAATTCTACCAAATACGGGCTTTCAGGCCATAGTCGAAATAACTGAGTAAAGCACTCGGGTATTCTATTTTTCTGGCCAGTAATGTATCATCGGTTGCCTGGAGCCTTAAACCTGAACCCATTAACTACGACGAGCGTTTCCTATGGTCACTATCACTGAATCCGCACAGGAATACCTGACTGAGCTATTGCTTAAGCAAAATTGTGAAGGTATAGCCGTGCGAATCTTCATTCTGGATGCAGGAACGCCAAAAGCCGAAACCTGCATATCATTTTGTCGGCCGGGAGAAGAAAAAGGGGACGACGAGGTGAAGCAATATGAGTGCTTCAAGTCCTTCATCGACCAGAATAGTATACCTTTTCTCGAGGACGCGGTAGTAGATTTCTCTAAAGACTCCATGGGTGGTCAGCTTACGATCAAGGCACCAAATTCGAGGCTTCCCAAAATTTCCGAAGATAGCACCATCGAAGATCGCGTGAATTATATTCTCTTTAACGAAGTAAACCCCGGACTGGCGTCGCACGGCGGTCATGTCACACTGGAAGAAATCTTTGACGAGAACATTGCCGTCTTACGCTTCGGTGGAGGATGTCAGGGGTGTGGAATGGTCGACGTGACTCTTAAGGATGGGGTAGAGAAAACTCTGCTTTCCCAGGTTCCGCAGTTAAAAGAAGTCAGAGACGTCACAGACCATTCCAACAGGGAGAATGCCTACTACCAGTAATCAGCTTCGTTATGCCGGGTAGGCTGCCGCCAGCGCTGCATAGACTTCATCTTTAAAACCAGGCTGTGCAGGATCCAGGATGGTGATGATTTCCACCAGATATTCATTGTCTTCCCGGCCTCCCCAGATCTTCTGGTAAGTTCCTTCCTTATACCCATTGTCCTGGCGAAACATGTTCAGTACGTTCTTTCCGACATACTGACAGAACAGTCCAGTCCAGCTCAGTTCGCAGTCCTGCATGATTGCGGCGAACACAGCTATTTCGATACGCCTGGCCACTGAAAGAGCGATCAGCAGCTCAAGTTTGCTGACGAGATCGAGTTCCTCCAGCGTGTAGGTTTTCCCGTCGAATTCAATTTGTAACCGCGATTCAGTCCCCTGGACGTCGACCATAAGTCGATCGAGTGAAGTATCAGCATGGGGACCGTGCCGTAGCAGTATCTCGGAGAGAATGAAATGCCAGATATCGATGAGTTCCATCTGTAATTGTGCGAGATCCTTGTCCTGTTTCTTCCACCACTTCCAGCCGTGATGCTCTATGGCTTCTGCGCCTTCTATGGCGACCGCCCGTAAATAGGGGTAGCGCGCGGCCTTCCACTCCGGGTCTACTTTTGCATTCATGCTTGCTTGTAAGGTAAGCATGGTGGCAGCCTGATCTCTTGACAGCATGGGCTCGGTGCTAAGTTAATTTGGGTGACTATGAAAATGAAGATAGCTGGAGGAGGTTGGATCGAATGCGTTGATCTGGTTATACGGCCTGCAATTTGGCTTGCTTCGCCAGGGAATTCAGCATTTCCCTTCGGCTTCGAAGCATATCGTTATAGGATTTCCGCGCGGCAATGACTTCAGCATCACCATCGTCCAGGGCAGCTAGCTCTTCCAACCAGGCTTCCAGCACTTTAATTTCACTGCTTAGTTGTGCCGTACCTTCCTCGATTAATTTCTGGTCGATTGTGACGTTGCCCGACTCATCGCTCGCTTTTGATGGTTTTTTACTCATCTAAATAGACCCTAGTATCTCCGCCAGCTCAGGTTCGGAGCCGCACAATGTTTTCTTGTTATTCGACTCGAATTCGTGGCGCTTTGCGAATCCTTGTTGGACGAGTCTGTTTATTTATCGGCAGCAGTTCAGGATGTCATAGACCAAAAGAGTGGTCAAGATTCAAAAAGATGCTGCAGCCGCGATGAAACGGGCCGTAGCGGATGCTGATATGCGCAGTTATTAGCAAGAGCCTGTATCTTGGACTGGGTATCTTGGATGGATTGTAGCCTACAGGATGAAAATGATTCTTATCTCTTGACTGCACAGGCCAAGCTTCTTAGAATCCCCCGCTTCTCGAAATCGGCTGCCTGGCAGTCAATTTACCTGTCCCCTTCGTCTAGAGGCCTAGGACACCGGGTTTTCATCCCGGCAACAGGGGTTCGAAACCCCTAGGGGACGCCATATTAGTCATAAAACCAAGCCCGGTCACCGCCGGGCTTTTTTATGCTGGCGCAAGTCCGCTGCCCGGGAATTTGCTTCCAGATAAAGTTATCGACATACTCCAGCAGTTTGAGCATCCCAGACCCACCGAACAATGACTATTGCCATATCCATCAAAGATCTCAGAAAGACTTATGCCAATGGCTTCGAGGCTCTCAAGGGCATTTCCCTCGAAGTAAAGGAGGGGGATTTTTTCGCCCTGCTGGGTCCGAATGGGGCGGGCAAGTCCACCACTATCGGCGTAATCTCAACATTGATAAACAAGAGCGGGGGCAGTGTAGAAGTCTTCGGGCGAAATGTAGATACTCATGTGTACGAAACCAAGCTGGATTTCGGTGTTGTCCCTCAGGAGGTAAATTTCAGCCAGTTCGAAAAGGTTCAGGATATTGTCATGACCCAGGCTGGCTACTATGGTTTACCGCGTAAATTGGCGAAGGAGCGTTGCGAGAAATACCTGAAGAAGCTGGGGCTTTGGGAGAAACGCTCTGACAGGTCGCGGTCATTATCCGGAGGTATGAAGCGCCGCCTGATGATTGCACGAGCGCTCGTGCATGAACCTCGCTTATTGATCCTCGATGAGCCCACCGCTGGAGTTGATATCGAATTGAGGCGATCCATGTGGAAGTTTCTTACTGCGATCAATGACAATGGAACGACAATTATCCTGACTACACATTATCTTGAAGAAGCCGAACAACTCTGTAAGAACATTGCCATCATCGATGAAGGGAATATCATCGTCGATACGAATATGAAAAAGCTGCTGGCTGAACTGGATTCGCAGGTATATATCCTGGATTCCCAGGAAGAGATTGCCAGGTCACCCGTAGTTGAGCTGGAAAATGTCAATGTCCGCAGCATAGATTCCCACAGCTTCGAAGTCACTGTCGCCGGGGGGCGCTCGATCAATGAAGTCTTTGCCTTGCTGGACCAGCAGGGAATTCAGATCAGCAGCATGCGCAATAAAACCAACAGACTGGAGGAATTATTTCTTTCGCGTCTGAACGATAATTAACGCAACTGGAATTCTGATGCTTGTCAATCACAAATTCATCGCCTTCGAAACCATCGTTATAAAAGAAGTGAGGCGATTCTCGCGCATCTGGGTGCAGACTCTTGTGCCACCGGCAATCACTATCGGTCTTTATTTCGTTATTTTCGGGAACCTGGTTGGTCGAAGAATTGGAGAGATGGGAGGATTCCAGTACATGGAATTCATCGTTCCCGGCCTGATAATGATGTCGGTTATACAGAACTCTTATTCAAATGTGGTCTCCAGTTTTTTCAGCCATAAATTTCAACGCAGTGTGGAAGAGTTGCTGGTATCTCCAGTGCCTAACTACATTATCCTGACTGGCTTCGTGGCGGGGGGAATGGCGCGAGGACTGGCAGTTGGTATGATTGTAACAACGATGTCGCTGTTTTTTGCCGATCTGCATATCGAGAATCCGTTGATAACAGTCGCAGTAGTCCTGATGACGTCGATAGTATTTTCCCTGGCCGGGTTTATCAATGCGGTATTTGCAAACAACTTCGATGATATTTCTATCATTCCAACCTTTGTATTAACGCCGCTGATCTATCTCGGTGGCGTATTTTATTCGATCCAATTGCTGCCGCCGTTCTGGCAGCTGGTGTCGGCAATCAATCCAATCTTTTACATGGTGAATGCGTTCCGCTACGGCATACTGGGAAGCTCCGATGTGGATGTCTACTGGGCTTTTCTGATTCTTGCTGTTTTCATCGCCGTGTTGTACTCAGGTTGTATATGGATGCTGCGTCACAGCACGGGTATACGAGCCTGAGCGGACTGCGTCTATGTCTGAAATCCTCCTAGGTGAAAAAACCGAATACCCGATAAAGTATGATCCGGGTATTCTGTATCCGATTCCTCGATGGCCGGCGCGTTCTCTACTCGACATAGACAAGAAGATCTTAATGTACGGCATCGATCACTGGCATGCCTATGAGTTGTCCTGGTTAGATTCTGCGGGAAAACCTGAAGTTGCTGTGGGTGAGTTTTTCTTTAACTCCGATTCTGAAAACCTTATTGAGTCGAAATCTTTAAAGCTTTACCTGAACTCATACAACCTCGAAAAATTCGATAACAAAGATCAAGTAAAGGAAAGAATAGCTGCGGATCTATCGGCGGTAAGCCATTCCGAAGTCAAAGTAGAACTCTATGATTTAATAGATCTGACAGATTCACTGAACGGCAGGGGAATTGGAAATTCTATTGATTCCGAGATTATCGAAATTATTGCATCTGAGCCTGACGCAACTCACTTGAAAGCAGAGGAGGAGGTAGTCTTCGACGAGGAACTTCATTCGGATTTGTTTAGATCGAATTGTCCGGTAACAGGTCAACCAGATTGGGCAAGCTTTGATATTCAGTACACCGGATTGAAAATCAATCCCGCTAGTCTGTTAAGCTATTTGTGTTCCTACCGGAATCACCAGGGTTATCATGAGGAATGCGCGGAACGAATCTATCGCGATATCATGCTGCAATGTAAACCAACTGAACTTCGGATAACCCTGAATTTTCTGAGACGGGGTGGCGTCGATATCAATGTTTACAGAAGTACTCAACCCGTTCTATCGGATTCGGTGAATCCCAGGTTGGTGAGGCAGTAGGCGACTTGTATTCGCACATACCCTGGGCTAAGGTACGCGCCCAAATACGGTGAGGTGTCCGAGCGGCCGAAGGAGCACGCCTGGAAAGTGTGTAAGTCGAAAGGCTTCGAGGGTTCGAATCCCTCCCTCACCGCCATTTCCCCTTTTTAACACCTCCCAACACGTCCCAACATTAGCTAAAAACTCCCTCTTATAGCGCTATACATCGATAAATACAGCGTTATCACCTTACAGCACTTCCCAACACATCATTGCTTTACCCAATCTTTTATGCCACGATTTATGTAACACTACCTGATATTTATGTTACACGAGAGGTAAATTATGCCAAAAGTAGTAGCTCCGCTTTCCGATACCCAAGTCAAAAATGCGAAGCCAAAGCCTAAAAATAACCCCAAGCAATACCGAATATCAGATGGGAACGGCTTATACCTTCAAGTGTCACCAAAAGGGTCCAAGATTTGGTTATTTAACTTTCAACGGCCTCACACCAAAGAACGAACAAATATTAGCCTCGGTCGCTACGACGAAGTAACACTATCGGAAGCCAGAGAAGAACTAGCCAAGTACAGAAAACTACTAGCGAAAAACATTGATCCCAGGGACTTTAGACGGGAAGAAGAGGAGAAGGCGCTCCTAGCCAAGCAGAACAACCTGCAGGCAGTCGTGGACGAATGGATCGAGATAGAGAAGGATCGAATAACGCCAGCTTATGCTGAGGATGTGTATAACTCGCTCGTTAACCATATTCTGCCGAAACTTGGGAAGAAGCCAGTACACCTGATAACCGCACCCGAAACGATTTCGATCCTCAGGCCATTAGCGGCTCAAGGTAAGTTAGAGATGGACAAACGACTTTGCCAGCGATTAAATTCTGTAATGGACTATTCTATC
>JAQBSZ010000071.1 GCA_027623555.1 Pseudomonadota bacterium
AGGACGCTGCCATTCCCTGCGCACGACGCCTAGCCGCTGTACGCGCCAGACTCCCGCAGAGCGGTCATAAAATTGATCAGAGGCTCCCTAGAATTAAGTTGGATAAAACAGCGTCATTTCTTCTAAACTTTCTCCTACTCCTCCTTTTCCTCCTGCTGTTAGCGAACGCACAGTGCAGTCATAAGCCGTCGACAAATTGTCCTCGGTTAATATTTCTTGTCTTGGCCCTTTAAGATAGGCACCATTTCCCATTAACAATACAACATGATCACAAAAGCGAGCAGCAAGATTGATGTCATGAGTTGCCATCAATAGACAGGCAAATCGTTCCGAAATCCGCAACTTGAGCAAGCTTAGGAGTTTCACCTGGTTAGCAACATCCAGATGGTTGCTAGGTTCATCCAATAGATAAACCTGCGGCATCTGGGCAACTAACATTGCCACTGCCAGGCGTTGGCGTTCGCCGCCTGACAAGGTATCGACAAGTCTGTGTTCAAGGTTTTCCAATGCCAGGTCTTTAAGTGCGCGACGCGCGATTTCCACATCTTTAGGATCGTCTTTGAGGATTGATTGCGTATGAGGATGCCTGCCTAACATGACCGTTTCGAGGACGCTGGTGGGCAATGCTTCAATGCCTTCCTGAAACAGGATGCCGACTCGTGTTGCCAGTTCGGCTCTACGGATGATTTTCTGATCTTGCCCGTTGAGCTTTATCATGCCCTCGGCGCAGTGGTTGATTCCGATTATGCTGTGTAACAATGAGGTCTTCCCTGCACCATTTTTACCCAGCAGGGCCCAGCATTCATTAGTTTCGACCTCAAGATTGAGATTTTCAATCAAGGTAACACCGGCAATGCGCAGGTTCAGGGATTGTAGTTCCAGGCAGGCCATTATTTGGTGATAGTTCTGCGCAGTATGATGATAAAGCTCGGCACTCCGATGATGGCAGTTACCACTCCCACAGGCAGCTGCTGAGGGGCAATTAAAGTGCGTGCAAGGCTATCAGCGACAATTAGAAAACTACCTCCCAATAATATAGAGCAGGGCAGGAGTATGCGATGATCTCTGGCTCCCAGCAATCTCAACATGTGGGGAATAACCAGGCCAACAAAACCCACTGAGCCGGCGATGGTGACAGCGGTGGCAGTGAAGATGGATGCAGAGAAATACAGTAACAGTCTCAGGTGTTCCACATGTACCCCGAGTCCTATGGCGACGAGTTCTCCACGGGATAATACGTTGAGAGAGCGACTGACTATTAGCCCACCTGCCAGGCCCAGCAATAACAACAGAGCATGCCCAAGCCCCACGGAGCTCTGGCTCAGATCTCCCATAAGCCAGAACAACATGCTTTGCACATTATTTGTCGAACTGGTGGTAAGCAGGATGTTAATCACGGCTCCCCAGCCAGCAGATACGACGACTCCGGTCAGAAGTAGTCGCGTGACCGACCAGCGTCCAAATTTATTGGCAATTCCAAAAACAATCAGGATGGAAAACAATGCGCCCACAAAGGCGGCGTTTGTCATCCACAATCCTCCGAGTCCTAACAGTATGGCTGACAAGGCGCCCACCGCAGCACCGCCTGATATCCCGAGAATATAGGGATCAGCCAATGGATTTCGAAGTAGCACTTGCATAATGACTCCGGACATCGCCAACAAGCCACCGGTAACGAATGCGGCCAGAGTTCGCGGAATTCGAATTTCCCACAATACCTGGTTCTGTAGCTGGTTTTGCTGTTTCCACAATTCGTTAAGTAATTCAGACAGACTGAGATCGACACTGCCACTCAGCAAAGAAAGCAGCGTGCTAACCAGAGTAAGCACGACGAGCAGGCTGAGTAACAAGTAGTGCCTTGAATCTATCAAGAAGTGTGCTCTTTAGAATTTTGTCGGAGGTTGTGAGATTTTGGGAATAGTACTCGCGCGATTGCTATTTGCAAGCCATAGCTACAATAGCATTTTTGACAGACGATGATTTATGTACGGGATTGTGCGCTGGAGTGCGGAGCAATAATAGATCTTGCCGATAACCAATGCATGCCTGAATAATTCATGTGTTAAGTAATTAGAGTCGCTATTATGTTAACCCAAAGGTAATGATAGACTGGTTTTGTCAGAGCCGAATACTTAATCGGGATCTGTAAATTCTCAGTAAAAAGAAGGGAAGAGAGAATGCCATCATTCGATATCGTATCAGAAGTGGATATGCATGAAGTTAACAATGCCGTCGACCAGGCTAACCGGGAAGTTGGAACACGATTTGATTTCAAAGGCATTGACGCCAAATTTGAAGTGTCCGAATCAGCAGATATATCGGTCACTGCTGAAGTCGATTTCCAGATACGTCAGATGCTGGATATATTGCGTGGCAAGCTGGTTAAAAGAGGAGTCGATATCAAGAGTCTTGTAGAAGGTGATGTCCAGCTAGCTGGACAGAAGGCGACGATGCTGGTGAAAATTCAGCAAGGTATCGAAGCCGATTTAGGACGCAAGATTGTAAAACTGGTTAAGGAAACAAAGATCAGGGTACAGACAGCAATCCAGGGTGACAAATTGCGGGTAACTGGGAAAAATCGAGATGACCTGCAACAAGTAATTGCTATGTTGAAAGAAGCAAATTTGGGGATCCCCTTGCAGTACAACAATTTTCGTGACTAGTGAGCCTCTGGCCATATATTTGTCCAGGGATCCTCTGGTCATAGACTCGTCCAGAAGCTCTCTGGAATTTATTGTGGCTCGCCACACTCTACACATATCAGGATAATGTATGTCGAGAGTTGAAAGCAGGGAAGTGCATAGTTGGCGAAGCTGGTTGCCTGAAAGTGTCCGTCCTTATGTTGAAGCAGCACCCCTGGCCGCATTCTTTCTGGGGATATCGTCAAGTTTTCCGTATGCCCTGATCGGGGCAACCCTTACGACCCGTCTGGCTCAAGACGGCATCTCAAAGAGTGCAGTGACAGCCTTTGCACTCACTTTCCTGGCATATAACTTTAAATTTCTGTGGGCACCGATTGTAGACAATGTGAAACTGCCTGTCATAGGGCGTTTTGGACAAAGGCGTTCCTGGCTTTGGGTTATCAGTCTGTTGGTGGTTCTGGCAGTTACATTTTTAGGAGTAGCCGATCCCAATCAGGCATTGTTCACAGTTGTCATCGCAGCAATTACTCTCGGTGTCTGTGGCGCCACACTAGATATTATTATTGATGCTTATCGCATTGAGCTCTTGGAGCCTTACCAACTTGGTACTGGCTCGGGAATGTCTCAATACGGCTGGCGCATCGGTGCTGCCACAACGGGGGCTCTGGCCCTGATCATTGCCAGCCGCTTTGGCTGGTCAATTGCTTATATCTCCTGTGCCAGCTTTGTATTACCAGCAATTCTGGTTGGCGTGTTCATGGGAGAACCAAAGCGTCATATAGAGCCAGTTGCGACCAAGGGTTTATTACCTGCCCTGGTTGAATATTTCAGCCCGCTTCTTGAATTTATCAGGCGACAGGGAGCATGGTTGGTACTCTTTTTTGTGTTAATACACAAAATTGGTGACACACTCGCCAATCTCACCTTGCGTCTCTTGTTTGATGATTTGGGTTTCAGTAATGAAGAAATTGCTTTTTATGATGTCGGCTTTGGTTTTGTTGCATTTCTCACAGGAATTTTTGTTGGCGGCATTATGTACGTGCGGATGGGACTCAAACACTCGGTATTGGTTAGTCTGATACTGATGGCCGTTTCAAACTTCAGTTTTGCTGCTTTAGCATTAGTCGGCCATTCCAATATTGGCATGGCTGCAGCGGTTGGTTTTGAAAATTTCGCCAGTGGTATTGGTGGCGTAACTGTAGTTGCCTATTTGTCGGCCTTGTGTAATTTACGATTTACCGCGACTCAATATGCCTTGCTTTCAGCACTTGCCAGTATTGCAGGCAGGTTTCTTACCGGTACTACAGCAGGCGGGCTTATAGAAACTATGGGATATGTTAATTTCTATTTGCTTAGTACGTTCGTGGCTTTTCCTGGCGTTTTACTATTCTGGTATATGATTCGCAGTGGTCTTGCTGATGTTTCCCTGGGTGGCGCTGCAACAAAAGAATAAAAGTTAGCTGTTACCCATCTCAACCTCAGAGGCTCCCTAGTTCTCCCAGCCGTATTGCTTCAGCGAAAACTTCCCTTTCACGAATACAACACCTTCCTTTTCCAGCAGTGATTTCTGCAACAGGTATTGCGTAGTGCCCGGCTTGAACGAGATCCGTCCTTGCGAATTTGCCACCCGGAACCAGGGCAGTTTGGTGCCCGCCGGAAGCATCTTCATGGTGTAGCCAACATAGCGGGCGTATCCAGGCAGACCCGCCAGCCTGGCAATCTGCCCATAACTTGCCACCTTACCCTGAGGTATCTGATGTACTACCTGCCAGATTTTCTCCTTGTTATGCAAGGCTCTTAACACCATCCCATTAGTCTGATTAATCTCATTCGTATCATGATAGAGTGTGCATGCAATTTTTTACAGGAGTGCCGGGTGCGCTTTCTCGTCGCTTTCTTCATCATAATTCCCCTGACAGAGATGATGCTTCTGTTCGAGGTAGCCGATCGGATCGGGGGGCTCGCTACCCTGATCCTGGTTGTATTGACAGCGGTAATCGGTGTGCAAATCCTCAAAAGCCAGGGTCTGTCAACATTGCTGGGAGCCAACCAGCGACTGCAATCCGGTGAATTACCAGCTCAGGAAATTGTCGAGGGTATGATGTTGGCCGGTGCGGGTGCACTATTGCTCACTCCCGGGTTTATTACCGATACGCTGGGATTTATCTTCCTGGCCGGACCTTTTAGGCGACCAATCGCCCGTCGCATAATTCGTTCCGGTATGATGCGCACCCTCGGTGGTAGCGGAACCGGCAGCGGCTTCAGTTACTGGTCGCGTAGCGGTGGCTCCTTCCGGTCGGAATCTGGCGATGTCTTCGAAGGTGAATATCACGAAGAGGGGCGCTCTCAGCTGGATCAGACGCAGAGATAGAATCACACAGAAGATAAACCACACTGATATAAAATACATTAAAAACAATAAGTTACCGTAGAGACAGTTGAAAAGCAGCGAAAAAACGCTGGTAAATGGTTTTTAACCATTGAATTTTTCCTAACTACCCCCATCTTGAGTTGCAACAATTAAATGACGCAATCCGCCGTGTTGCGGGGGCTTGTGACTACAGATTGGTATTGAGGATGGTCTCTCCAGTCACCGGACTGGGGTGGTCACTTTTGGTTCAGCTCTGTTAACCAAATCTTTTGATTTAGGAGTGATAAGTAATGAATATCCGGCCTTTACAAGATCGTGTCGTAGTGCGACGCATGGAAGAAGAAACAACCACAGCGGGAGGAATCGTGCTGCCAGGTTCGGCCGCTGAGAAACCAGCGCAGGGAGAAGTTATTGCTGTTGGACCAGGCAAGCGTCTGGAGAACGGTAATGCCCAACCAGTCGACGTGAAAGTAGGCGACGTTGTTGTGTTCGGGAAGTATTCCAGCAATACCGTTAAAATTGGCGACGAAGAGTTACTGATTTTGAATGAAAGCGAAATATTTGGTGTTATCGAGTCTTCAGGCAAGAAAGCGAATAAGAAAGCTCGATAATTTATATCCAATAAACATTTAGACAAGATAGGAATTTAGAAAAATGGCTAAAGAAGTAATATTCGGCGATTCAGCACGCCAGAAACTTTTAAAAGGTGTAAATATTCTTGCTGACGCAGTGAAAATAACTCTGGGTCCGAAAGGTCGCAACGTAATACTGGATAAATCTTTCGGTGCACCTACCGTGACTAAAGACGGTGTATCTGTTGCCAAAGAAATTGACCTGAAAGACAAGTTCGAAAACATGGGCGCACAGATGGTCAAGGAAGTGGCATCGAAGACTTCTGACGTTGCCGGTGACGGGACTACAACGGCGACTGTTCTCGCTCAGTCAATCCTTAATGAAGGTTTGAAAGCGGTTGCCGCTGGTATGAACCCAATGGATCTCAAGCGTGGTGTGGACAAGGCGGTCGCAGCATTAGTGAAGGAAGTCGGCAAACTGTCGATTCCTTGCACAGATTTCAAGGCGATCGCCCAGGTCGGAACGATTTCAGCGAACGCTGACGAGCAAGTCGGTGCAATCATCGCAGAGGCGATGGAAAAAGTCGGTAAAGAAGGGGTGATTACCGTGGAGGATGGCTCCGGGCTTGAGAATGAATTGGATGTCGTCGAAGGTATGCAGTTCGATCGCGGTTACCTGTCTGCCTATTTCATCAATAACCACGAAAGCATGAGTTCCGACCTCGAGAATCCACTGATTCTTCTGGTTGATAAGAAGATTTCCAACATCCGCGACATGCTCAGTCTATTGGAAAGCGTAGCCAAAGCCGGAAGACCATTGCTGGTCGTGGCCGAAGATGTCGAAGGTGAAGCGCTGGCTACCCTGGTAGTCAACAATATGCGCGGCATTGTTAAGGTGTCTGCGGTTAAAGCGCCTGGATTTGGTGATCGTCGTAAGGCAATGCTTGAAGACATCGCGGTTCTTACCGGAGGAACGGTAATTTCTGAAGAAGTTGGCCTGAGTCTGGAAGGCGCAACTATCGATGATCTGGGTTCAGCAAAACGTGTTCAGATCACTAAAGAAAACACCACCATCATTGATGGTGCTGGTGACAGCAAGAAGATTGAAGGGCGTGTTGCCCAGATTCGTGCCCAGATCGAAGACACTTCTTCTGACTATGATCGTGAAAAGTTGCAGGAGCGGGTTGCAAAACTGGCCGGCGGCGTAGCCGTGATTAAAGTCGGTGCTGGCACTGAAATTGAGATGAAAGAAAAGAAGGCACGAGTTGAGGATGCCTTGTATTCGACACGCGCAGCAGTAGAAGAAGGCGTGGTTCCTGGAGGTGGCGTGGCCCTGGTAAGAGCGCTGAAGAAAGTAGAAGGTCTTAAGGGTGACAATGATGACCAGAATGTTGGTATTGCGTTGTTACTCCGAGCAGCGACTCGTCCGCTTCGTCAGATTGTTGCCAATGCTGGTGAAGAGGCTTCTGTGGTTCTTGATAAGGTGATGGCAGGGAAAGGAAATTTTGGCTTCAATGCGGCAACTGGCAAGTATGGCGACATGATTGAAATGGGCATACTCGATCCTACCAAGGTTACCAGAACCGCCGTGCAAGCGGCGGGTTCGATCGCTGGCCTGATGATTACTACCGAGGCGATGGTTGCTGAGTTGCCGGAAGAGAAAGGTGCGCCTGCTATGCCTGATATGGGTGGGATGGGCGGCATGGGCGGCATGATGTAAGCTACCTGCTTTAATCCCAAGTAGTACCATAAAGGCCCGTAAGCCTAGTGTTTACGGGCTTTTT